>CAZVOI010000882.1:0-2110 GCA_964628275.1 uncultured Acidobacteriota bacterium
CGTCGGCTGGGTGATCAGAAGCGTCTTCCCGTCGGGAGAAATGTCGAGCACCGATGCGAGCGAGAGCCCTGAGCCCAGCCTCTGGCGTTTCCTGACCGCGAGCACCGGGGTGGTCTGCAAGTCAGCCTCGACCAGGCCAACCCACCACTGCCCGTAGAAGAGTTGCCCGGCGCGAGAACCCCAGACCCCATACACCGCTCCATCGTCGGACACTTGAATGCCCCCGCCACCCGAAGTCGAGCGTACGTGAACCTCGTACACGAACTGGTCCACGAAGGCCACCCACTTTCCGTCTCGCGAGATACGCGGAGAGTCGGGCCGCAGGCTGCCTCCCGAGCTCTTCGAGGGCACGAGGGTGACGACCGCCTGTCCGGGATCGAGCGAAACGCGGACCAGTTCCTGAGTAGTCGATCCTCCCAGACGGCGGGAGACGACGACCGAGCGGCCATCGGGAGCGAGGGCGGCTCCCCGCACCGATCCTTCCACACGGATGAGCCGGCTCGACGCCTGACTTCCGTCCACCGGTGTCGTCCAGATCTCGCCGCCGCGCAGCGAGATGAGCGCTTTCCCGTCGGGAGTCCAGTCCACGAGCCCGGCGTGTTCGGCTCCGCCCACACGGGTGGCCTCGGCTGTCGTGCGGTCGATGACCCATAGGCCCTCTCCTTCCTCGCCCTGGACGATCCCCACCGCCACGCGCCTGGCATCGGGTGAGAACCTGGCCTCGCCGAAGGCCCGAACCCAGTTCCCCAGGGGCGTCGCGTGACCTCCCGTATCGCTGAGCATCAGCCGGGAGGCCTGGGCGCCTGACGGCTGATACACCAGCGTGCCTCCAGGAGACATCGTGACCGCGGTCCCCACCCCACTCGCGGCCACGCGGTCCGCAAGCTGACGAGCGGGGCCGCGGACCTGCATGGCCCGCGCGTCGAAGGGAACCGTCATCAAAGCCCCATCCGCGCGGGAATAAATGAGTTGTCCGTCAATCACACCGAGGGCCTGAATCCCTTCGATGGGCAGGTGGGCGCGCCGGCCGTCATCCGGAGAGAAGACGCCGAGGGTGGCGCTGCCATCCTTGGCCTGGCTGGCGTAGAGCACGCGGTTTTCGTTGCGGAGCACGAACGGCCGGCGCTGTCGCGCTTCGTTCGCAGTCGTATCGAGCGGAATCAGCAGCTTGGGAGCTCCGCCGTTGGCGCTCACCCGATGGATGCCCGAGGCCGTACCGATCAGTTCGAAGAGGATGTCGTCGTGAGTGCCCCAGGCGATCGAGGCGGTCGTATCGTCGAGGGAGGCGATGGTGGTGGCGCCGCCTCCATTGATCCGAACCTTCCGGATCACCCGGTTGGCCGAAACGAAGGCCACCCATTCCCCATCGGGCGAAATCGCGGGCTGCGCGCCGCCTTCGGTGTCGGCGATCATGCGCGGTTCCGGTTCGTCGAGGGTGCGAGCCCAAAGGCGGACCCGTCCGGTAGCGCTCCCGGTGAAGACGATCGTGCTCCCGTCTGCCGAGATGGCGAAGGGTTGAGTGATTCCGGTGGTGACCTGGATCTTGGGATCGCGGATCAGCGGAAAACGAATCACGCCCGGGTGCGGCGTCTTCGAGCTCGATCGCGTGGCGAGGCTGACGGCCAGGGCGATTGCGAGAGTTGCGCTCAGCAGGGCCAGACCGGCCGAAGCGCGTGTCAGCCCGAAGAAGCGCCGTCTCTTGGGACCGGAAGCCACGCGACCCGCCGTCTCAACGGCCCCTGTCAGCGCGTCCTTGATCTCCAGCCGAGCCGCGTTCATGTCGGCCAGCCTCTCGTGCCGGTCCTTCTCGAGACAGCGCCGCAGCAGCCGACGGATCGGCTCCGGCGTGTCCGCGGGCAAGGCGCTCATGTCGGGCGTGTCGCGAATCACCGCGGCCAGGACCTCCGTCACATCGCCGCCCGCGAAGGCGCGTCGTCCGGTGAGGATTTCGTAGAGGACCACACCGAAGGCCCAGATATCCGTCCGCTTGTCGACAGCCTTGCCGCGGGCCTGTTCGGGGCTCATGTAGGCGGCGGTGCCGAGTCTCATGACCGCCTCGGTCATGTGACGCGAGATGGTGGGTGAGTGCGACAGTTGCGAGTGGGTCGCC
>CAZVOI010000883.1:0-2788 GCA_964628275.1 uncultured Acidobacteriota bacterium
AGATGGTCCACGTGCGCCGACAGCACGACGTACTCGCCCTTCAGCTTCGGATCCGTCCCCGGACGGACGCCGACGATGTTCTGCGAGGTGAGCGGCTTGGATTCGAACGCGACCTCCGCCACGACGCTCTTGATGAGCGCGAAACGTTCCAGCGGCTTGCGCGACGTGGCCGCCGCGAGCAGGTCCGCGTAGGCGTGACCGCTGCCTTCGAAGAGCGTGGCGGCGCGCTCCGGGTTCACGGTCACCGCGATCTGCTGGCCGGCCGTTTCGTCGAACCCGGCGTCCGCGATCGCCATCGCCGGCAGCAGCCGCGCCAGCTTCGAACGCTCCCATGGGACGTCCTGACCGCGAGGATTCTGGATCGAGAGAGCACCGATCGCGCCGGCACGCTTCAAGAACACCCAGCGCTCTCCGGCTGACTGATAGTGCGCCAGCAGCGGACCCGGGATGCTCTCGGGGCCGCCGGTGAAGAAGACCACGACCTTGCCCTTGAGATCCTGGCCCGCGAGGTCGTCATGTCCGGCTTCGGGCACCGTCAGCCCGTAGCCGACGAACGCGAGCGGCGCGCGCACGAGGGCGGCTGGCGCCACACGCATGTTGAAGGTGGCGTCGTCGCCGAGGTTGAGCGGCTCGAGCGTGCCGTCCTTCTCGAGCGCCAGCCGCGAGCGCTGTTCGACGATGCGCCGCGAATCGAACGCCACCGACTGGATGAAGCTGCCGGCGTCGCCCGCCGGCTGCAAGCCCGCCTGCGCGAACTGCTTCGCGACGTATTCGGCCGCCTTGCGATGGCCTTCGCTGCCCGTCTCGCGGCCCTCGAGACCGTCGTCGGCGAGGAATTGGACGTGACCCCACCAGCGCTGCCGCGCATCGTCCGCTCCGCGCGCGAGCGCGGCAATCCCGAGACCGGCCATCACGAACGGGGCAATCCGTCGCATTCCTGGGCGCCTCCTAAGGCTCGATCGACGCTCGACGAATCCAGTCGAGCTTGGGGAACTCGCGGGCGAGAAACGCGTTGCCCTCCTCGAACAGCCGCGCCTGGCGGCCGGCGCGGATCCCGCCGCCGGCCGTTTCGCCGTACTCGGCGTAGAGCTTGTCGGGCACGTCGATCCCCTGGACGATGCGGCCGATCGGCACGAACGGCTCCTTGTCGCCGTCGGGGTTGTCGACCAGGTTGAAGAAGAGCTGCGTGGTGCGGCCGTCCTTGACCGCGAAAGCGAACGCCAGCGTGCCGCGCTTGTTCTCGAGCACGCGCGGCTCGTCGGGCAAGCTGCGCGAACGCCAGGCCTGCGAAACCTCGGGATCGCGGTTCACGCCGAACTGCGCGAAGCGCCCGGCCCGAACGCGGAAGAAGCGCGCCTCGTCGAAATAGCCGGCTTTCACCAGAGTGAAGAAACGGTCGACGCCGAGCGGCGCCCACTCGCGCCGCAGCTCGACCACGATCGCGCCCTGGCTGGTGTCGAGGCGTGCCTGGAACACGTCGGGCGCCTTCGAGTCGGCGGCATGCGCGGAAACACTTGCCGCGACCCAGGCGATCACAGCCAGACGCCGCCAACGTGACCGGTCACTCATGAAGCGTGGCTAGCCCAGGCCGGCGCCTTCTTCCGGAAGCAGGCGGAGGCCCATCAGGCGCGCCGAGCGTCGGACGCGGTCGTCGAGCGAGAGCACCACCAGGTCGGGCACCATTACTTTCGCCGCCGCGGCCGTGGCGAGGTGGAGCGCATCCAGCGTGCGAACGGGCTCGGCCGGGAAGGGCCTCCGCGCGCGCTCGACGATTTCTCCGCCGATCTCGAAAACCACCCAGTGGTCAGCCGATTGTGCCAGCGAGGCGCGTCGCTCGGCGGCCAGGCTCTCGTCCAGGCCGCCCATGTTCACGGCACGGATCAGCACACGGTCGCACTCGACGAGCGTGAGGGTGGAGGCCAGGACCAGCTCGGCTCCGGCCAGAACGTCGCGCATCTCGTCTGAGCGCGGCTCGTCCAGGAGCCAGGAGAGCACCGCGCTCGATTCTGCGTAAACGTTCAGCGTGGCCCCCGCTCCTCATCCAGGAGCCGGGCCGCGGTCCCCGGCGGCAAAAGCGGGCTCATCTTGGGGTAGAGCGCCGGGTGATTGCCGATGCCGATCCGCGCGCGTCCCTGCCGCACCGCATCCATCAGTGCCGGGTATGGGAGCTGCACCCGCGGGCTGGGCTGCCGCAGTTCGGCGACCACTTCGCCTCGATCTGTTACGAGGATCTCCTCGCCGCTGCGGACGAGGCGCAGGTACTCGCTCAGGCGATTCTTGAGCTCGCGGACACCAACTGCCTTCATGAGGACAATGTAGCTGCTTGTAGCTACATTGTCAAACCCCTTACTCAGTCGGTGCTGTAGCTGATCTCGAAGCGGCGGATGCGCCAGCAGGCGAAAGCCACCACCAGGCCCGCGAAGGCCAGGAGGCCCGTGACAGCGAGCCAGGCTGGTGTCGGCTCGGCCACCACCGTGAACAGACTGGAGAAGACGCCGTCGAGCGGCAGCGCCACCGGGAAGAGCGGCTTCAAGTAGAACGTCACGCTGAAGCGCTTCAGCCAGACGGGCAGGACGCCGTTGAGCAGCTCCCACAAGAGCACGATCATCCCGGGGATGACGGGGTTCTTGAACAGCAGGCTGAGCGCCAGGAACACCGCGCTGTAGCCGATGCTGGCGAGTGTCGTCACGAGCAGGTACATGCCCAGTTGGGCGAGGCCGTGACCGTTCGACACGAAATCGCGACCCGCGCCGAAATGGCCGTACATCAGGGCGAAGCAACCCAGCAC
>CAZVOI010000884.1:0-2721 GCA_964628275.1 uncultured Acidobacteriota bacterium
CTGCTGCAGGAGCGAGGCGCCAAGGTCGCCTATTGCGACCCGTACCTTACGGTCGCCAAGAAGACCCGAAAGTACGACCTGCAGCTCACGTCCGTGCCTTGTACCCCGGAGGGCTTTGCTGGCCACGACGCCATCGTGGTCGCGCAGGGGCACAAGCAGTTCAAGGACGCGCGGCTCTACGCAAGCGCCAGCTTGGTGGTGGATTCGAGGAACGCGCTCCTGGGCCTCTCCCTGCCCGCGAAGATCCGGGTGCTGAAGGCCTGATGCCGCGAGCGCGCTTGGTGCGCCATCTAATCAACCAAGCATTGCGCACACGGAAATTGGCGAGTACAGTCACGTCAATCACCTAGGACGAAAATACCGCCCGCCTCCCCCCGGCGAACGGCAACCCAATCGTAGTCAGCGAGACCGTGCGAGGGCGTTGTATGAAGCGGAGGGCCAGTACCGGCTCGATCTGCCGGAAGCTGCGTACGTCGTCTACCTCCCGAGCGGGCTCAAGCAACGCGAGACCGCCGGGTTTCGAGATGAAGAAGGGACAACTCTTGCGCTGGATATCCGGGTCGACACGAGTGTGCGAGAAACGAACCGACCTGCTGGCGTCTAGATCTCTTAATCCTGAATCCGTGTCCCGCCGCGCGGAACCCCGGCGCGGGCTGTTGTCGCCTCGAAAGGCGTCTTGGTGACTCGTTGTCACAGCGGGTTCGGGTTGCAGAAGACAAGCGGTGGCTGGCGCCCGGGGCTGCTCGCCGGCTGCGCCACTGCCCTCATCGCTTGTCATGCGGTTGGCCGCGTGCCTGAGAGCCCTCTTCAGGCGCCCGCGCGCGGCTCGTCGGAGGCCGTCACGGAGATCGTTCTCGAGCGCCAGTGTTTCGGGTGCGAAGGTTCGTACAAAGCAACGCTCCGCCCGGACACATCGGCAACCCGCGTCTTTCACGGGAACGCCCGCATCAGGGTCCCGGAGCGAAGCCTCGCCGGAGTCGTCGAGAGCGCCGAGTTCGAAAGGCTCGCCAAGCTTCTGGTGGCGGAGGGTTTCTTCGAGCTCGCCGATTCCTACCGGGATCCGCAGGTCCAGGACGGGCAGTGGGTGACGACCAGCGCCATCCGCGGCGGGCGGCTGAAGAGCGTCGTCAACAGCAACCGCTCCGGGCCAGCAAGCTTGGAGAGGGTGGAGAAGGCAATCGAGGCGTCGATCGAGAAGATCGCCTGGCAGCAAGCAGTGCAGGACTGAGAACGAGGAGAGCATGAGACAGCGGCTTGGGTCGTTCCGAGGCTTCGTGAGTGCACCGCGGTTGGCGATCGCCCTCCTGGTGGTCCTGCTCCCGTTCATCCCTGAAGGCTTGCGCGTCTACGCGGCTGCACTGCAGCCGGGGGCGGCACAGGAGCCTCGGGCAGCCGGAGGCCAGGAGCCGGCGACGAGCGCAGAAGAGCCCGCCCAGGCCGAGCAGGCGAAGTCGCGCCTGTGGTTCCCCGTCGATGAGAGCTCTCTCGGGCCTGGCGTGGAAGGGCGCCGGATCGTCCGAACCCAGTATCAGACCGTGGGATTGGACGCGACCGAGCTGCGCGGCCTGCTGTCGCGCGCCCCGCTAGAGCGCAACGAGGAGGCGCGCACCACCGAGGCCGTGCTCGATCTGCCGTGGCCCGACGGCGGCTTCCGCCGCTTCCGCATCCAAGAGTCCCCGATCATGGAGCCGGAGCTGGCCGTGCAGTTCCCCGAGATCAAGACCTACAGCGGACAGGGGCTCGACGAGCCTTCTGCCACGGTCCGCTTCGACTGGACGCCCGCCGGCTTCCACGCGATGGTCTTCTCCGAGGAAGGCACGGTCTTCGTCGATCCGTTCGCGCCGGGCGACACGTCGAACTACCGCTCGTACTTCAAGCGCGACTACCGCAGGACGGATGGCGGAGCCTTCAGCTGCCTCGTGACCGGCGAGGAGGTGGCGCCGCAACCCGACACACCGGCCAGCATCGACCCGCAGCTGCAGCCTGCGCACGGCGGCACGCTGCGCACGTATCGGCTCGCGGTCGCGGCTACGGGCGAGTACACGGCGTTCTTCGGCGGGACGGTCCCCCTCGCGATGGCCGGAATCACGACGACGATGAACCGCGTCAACGGCATCTACGAGCGCGACCTCGCGGTCCGCATGACCCTGATCGGGACCAACTCGAACATCATCTACACGAACGCGGCGACGGACCCGTACAACAACCTCAACGACGTTACGATGCTCAACCAGAACCAGACGAACGTCGACGCCGTGATCGGGTCTGCCAACTACGACATCGGTCACGCCTTTGGCACGGGTGGCGGCGGTGTCGCCCAATTGGGCTCCCCTTGCGGAGCCTCCAAGGCCAGGGGCACGACTGGCCTGCCGAGCCCAGTGGGCGACGCCTTCGACGTGGACTTCGTCGCGCACGAGATGGGCCACCAGTTCGGCGGCCCGCACACGTTCAACGGCACGACGAACAACTGCGTCGCCCCGAACCGCAGCGCGGCCGATGCGTTCGAGCCTGGCAGCGGCGCCACGATCATGGCCTACGCGGGAATCTGCGGGATCTTCGGCGCCGAGAACCTGCAATCGAACAGCAACCCGTACTTCCACGCGGGCAGCCAGGACGACATGGTCGCGTTCATCACCGGTGCGGGCAACGCGTGCGCGGCCTCGAGCGGCGCCGGGAACACGCCGCCCACGGTGAACGCCGGGTCGGACTTCACGATCCCCG
>CAZVOI010000885.1:0-16096 GCA_964628275.1 uncultured Acidobacteriota bacterium
ATCGGCGGCGGCAAGCTCTCGTCGCGTGAGCGCTCGGGGTAGACCTCGTAGCCGCTGCGGTCCACGAACAGCGTGCCCTCGGTACCGTGAAACTGGATGCCGTAGCCGTGGCCGTCGATGCCGCGCTCGTTGAGCATGCGATACGAGTAGTTGACGAGGAAGCCCGGATACTCGTAGACGACCTCGAGCGTGTCGGGCGTCTCGCGGTTGTCCTGGATGTGAAGCTTGCCGCCGGCGGCGTAGACCGAGAGCGGCGCCTCGACGCCCATGCCCCACTGCACCACGTCCAGCAGATGAGTGCCCCAGTCGGTCATCATGCCGCCCGAGTAGTCCCAGAACCAGCGGAAATTGCCGAGGAAGCGGTTGCGGTTGTAGGGCACCTTCGGCGCCGGCCCGAGCCACATGTCCCAGTCGAGGCCCGGTAGTGGCGTCGTGTCGGGCGGGTTGCCGATCCCGAACGGGTACTGGTTGCCGTGGTTCCAGGTGCGCACCGAGCTGATCTTGCCGAGCCGTCCGCTCTTCACGATCTCGACCGCTTCCTGGAAGTGGCGGCCCGAGCGCTGCTGGGTTCCGGCCTGGACCACGCGCTTGTTGCGCCGCGCGGCCTCCACCATCTTGCGGCCCTCGCTGATCGTGAGCGAGAGCGGCTTCTCGACGTATACGTCCTTGCCGGCGTCGCACGCCTCGACCGCCTGCAGCGCGTGCCAGTGGTCGGGCGTCGAGACGATCACGAAGTCGATGTCCTTACGTTCGAGGACACGGCGGTAATCCTTGTACTGCGCCGGCTTGCCGTCGCACATCTCCGCGACCTGCGCCATGTTGGCTTCGTACACGTCGCACACCGCGGCGATCTCGACCTGGCCTGTCTTCTGGAAGTCGCGCAGGTTCCAGCGGGCCTGGCCGCCGCAGCCGATCACACCGGCCACCGGCCGCTCGCCGGCGCCGAGCACGCGACCCACGAACGGGCCCGAGGAGAGAGCGACCCCGGTGCCCACGGCGCTCTTCACGAAGCTGCGGCGATTGACGTTCATGTCTGCCTCCGGTCGTCTTCTATACCATCCGGGGTTCCTGACGCACCCCCGTTTGCCTCAGTGACTCAAGGCTTGATCCTGAGGCTCTCGTTAGTTGCCCTGGACAGGCACGAAGTAGAGCAGCACGATCGCGCCGTGCGTCTCGCCCGGCGGCCCCGTGTTGGTCACGTCGAGGGCCGCGCGGAGTCGCTGCCCCTTGTTGATCCGGTAGCCCGTGCCTGCCGCCACGAACTGCGGCTTGATCTCGTCGGAGCCACCGAGCGCGCGAAGCACGACCGTCTCGCCGGTGCTCGGTGATCCTGGAACGACAAGGGTGAGCACGGCTCCGGGCGTCTTAGCGCCGATGTAGTGCGACCAGCCGACCAGGTACACGTCGGCCGGCGGCGTCCAGTCGGCAGCTTTCTTGACGCTCTCGCCCTGGCCGATCGGCAGGCTCGGGACCGAGACGCCCTCGATCGAGAGTGGGCGGATCCTCGACCGATCAGGAACGGCGAGGCGCACGAGCGCAGTCGCGAGCAGGAGCAGGCTGGCAGCGCCCAGGGCGAGGTCCCGGCGTGAGATGTTCATTGGCGAACGGAGCTTAAGCCCCCGGGTAGATGTAGTCTCAATGGCGCGTTTCGGTACCACCCCGGCACCAGCCGTCCTGTACTTCACGCCGGAGCTGGCGTCATAATGAGGCGCCAATCGCCCGTCGGAGGGAACATGATCAGCCTGAACGTGAACGGCAAGGCCCACAGTGTCGACGCCGATCCCAGCACGCCGTTGCTGTGGGTGATCCGCGACACGCTCGGCATGATCGGCACCAAGTACGGCTGCGGCGTGGCGCTGTGCGGCGCGTGCACGGTGCACCTCGACGGCCTGCCGGTGCGCTCGTGCAGCACCCCGGTCTCGGCCGCGGCCGGAAAGAAGATCGTCACCATCGAGGCGGTCGGCGAGACGGCGGTCGGCAAGAAGGTCCAGGCCGCGTGGGCGGAGCTGGACGTGCCCCAGTGCGGCTACTGCCAGTCGGGCCAGATCATGTGCGCTGCGGCGCTCTTGACCACGACGCCTCGACCCACCGATGCGGACATCGATGGGGCGATGGCGGGCGCCATCTGCCGTTGCGGGACGTATCCACGCATCCGCGCGGCCATCCACACGGCCGCGGGAACGAAGCGAGGTTGATCATGAAATCCCTCGACCAGGCCTCTCGCCGCGAATTCCTGAAGACGAGCGCCGCCGCCGTGGGCGGAGGTCTCGTGCTCGGTGTCGTGCTGCCCGACGCGCTCGCCCAGTCGGTGGCGGCGCCCGGCGCCCCGGTGATGCCGAACGCCTGGGTGAAGATCGGCCGCGACAACAGCGTGACGATCCTCTCGGCGCGCTCCGAGATGGGCCAGGGCGTCTACACCGCGCTGCCGACGCTGGTCGCCGAAGAGCTCGAGGTCGACCTCACCAAGATCAAGGTCGAGATCGCGCCGCCCGGCGAGCCCTATGTCAACGCGATGCTCGGCGGCCAGATCACCGGCGGTTCGACCTCGGTGACCGAGGGCTACGACAAGCTGCGGATCGCCGGCGCCCAGGCGCGCACGATGCTCGTTTCCGCCGCGGCGCAGCGGTGGGGCGTGGATGCTTCGACGTGCCGCGCCCAGAACGGCACGGTCGTCGGGGCTGCCGGCAAGACGGCGACCTACGGTGAGCTGGCCGCCGCGGCGGCGAAGCTGCCCGTGCCCAAGGACGTGAAGCTGAAGGCCCACAAGGACTCCAAGTACGTCGGCAAGCCGATCAACCGTTTCGATACCCCGGTCAAGATCAACGGCACCGCCGAGTTCGGCATCGACGTCAAGCTGCCCGGCATGTTGCATGCGTCCCTCCTCCAATGTCCCGTGATCGGCGGCAAGGTCCAGAGCCTGGATGCGGCGAAGGCCAAGTCGATGCCGGGTGTGAAGCACGTGGTGCAGGTCTCCGACGGCGTCGCCGTGGTAGCGGACAGTTGGTGGCGGGCCAAGGTCGCGCGCGACGCGCTCGTCGTCACCTGGGACGAGGGCGCCGGGAAGTCGCTCAACTCCGACGGCATCGCTAGCGCGCTGAAGGTGGCGGCCGCAAAGCCCGGCGCGGTTTTCAAGAAGGTGGGCGACGCGGACGCGGGCATCAAGGGCGGCGCCAAGACCGTCGAGGCCGCCTACGAGCTGCCGTTCCTGGCCCACGCGCCGATGGAGCCGATGAACTTCACGGCCGACGTGCGCAAGGACTCTTGCCTGATCTGTGGCCCCACCCAGTTCCAGCAGATGGCGGCGGGCGTCGCGGCGCAGGTGACGGGCCTGAAGCCCGAGCAGATCACGGTGCGCACCACGTTCCTGGGCGGAGGCTTCGGGCGCCGCATCGACGTGGACTTCATCGTGCAGGCGATCGAGATCTCGAAGGCGGTCGGCGCGCCGGTCAAGCTGGTGTGGACGCGCGAAGACGACATGACGCACGACTTCTACCGGCCCACCAGCTACCACCAGCTCTCCGCCTCGCTCGACGCGGCGGGCAAGCCGCTGGCGCTGAAGTACCACATGACCTCGCCGTCGGTGACCACGCGCTTGTTCCCGTCGGTCGTCCAGAACGGCCTCGACCCGTTCATGGCCGAGGCGGCGGCGGTGCCCTACGACATTCCCAACCAGCTCGCCGACCTGGTCATCCACGACACCGGCGTTCGGGTCGGTTACTGGCGCTCGGTGTCGCACGCGCTCAACTCGTTCGCCAACGAGTCGTTCATGGACGAGCTGGCGCTAGCCGCCGGCAAGGACCCGTTCGAGTTCCGCCGCGGACTGCTCGGCAAGCAGCCGCGCCTGCTGCGCGTGCTCGAGCTGGCGGCGGAGAAGTCGGGCTGGGGCAAGCCGCTGCCGGCGGGACGGTTCCGCGGCATCGGTTTGATGGAAGGCTACGGCACCTCGATGGCGCAAGTGGCTGAGGTCTCGGTCACCGGCAGCCGGGTCCGCGTGCACAAGGTCGTGGTCGCGGCGGATCTCGGGAAGATGGTCAACCCCAACATCGTCCGGCAGCAGCTCGAAGGCAGCATCATCTACGGTCTGTCGGCTGTGCTCTACGGCGAGATCACGCTCCGGGACGGCCGGGTGCAGCAGACGAACTTCAACAACTACCCGGTCGTGCGGATGCCGGACTCGCCGGCGATCGAGATGCACCTGGTGGACAGCGACGAGAAGCCGGCCGGCATCGGCGAGCCGGGGACGGCGCTGATCGGCCCCACGGTCGCCAACGCGGTCTTCGCGGCCACCGGCAAGCGGCTGCGCAAGCTGCCGCTGCGCCTGGCGTAGCGGGTAGAGACGTAGCTACGGCTTGGGCGGCGCCCACGGCAGCGTCGAGTTCGCGAAGCGGACCTCGCCGCGCAGCACGTGGAAGATGTACGCCCCGAGGCAGAACTTCCCGAACAGCAGCATGCTGAACGCGGCGACCAGGCCCATCTCGAACACGGCGGCGACGATCGGCTGGGCCAGGACCAAGAGCACTCCGGCGGCCGTCTGGAACGCCGCGGCCATCCCTTGGGCGAAGCGGCGTGGCGCCGGCGCCGGCAGCAACGGAGCCAAGCCCCGGCGCGCCGCCAGCGCCCGGTTGTAGACGAGCTCGAAGGGGTTCCAGCGCGGCGCGAGCGTGTTCCACCACAGGATCGCCGCCAGCACCATGAACATCGGCCCGGACTGAAGCAGCGTCGCGACGAGCACCAGCCCGAACATGATCCGAGGCTGGAAGTACAGCCCCTCGAAGTGCATGTCGCAGGCGTCCGCCGGCTCCTCTGGGAAGCCTTGTTGGCGCATGAAGTTCGAGACCGCGTGGCTGGTCATGGGTTCGGCTCTCAGCCCTTCATGTGATCCATGCGGAATTGCATCACCGACTCGCCGACCTTGATGAGATCGCCGGCGCTGAGGTTGGTGCGGGCGATCTTGCGCTCGTTCACGAAGGTGCCGTTGGTGCTCTTCAGGTCGATCAGCTCGTAGACGCCGCGCTGCGGCCGGATCCGGCAGTGCTGGCTCGAGATCGCCAGATCGTCGAGCGTGACCTCGTTGCCCTTGGCGCGCCCGATCGACGTCCCGCTGTCGATGCTGACCTCGAAGAACTTTCCGACGTTGGGGCCTCGCTGCACGTGGAGCAGCGGCTTCAGCGTCAGGACCATCGTTTGTCCTGCCTCGGCCAAGCTCGGCACGCGCGAGATGAGCGTCTGATCCTCGTCGCCGTCGACTTCGGGCGCGAGAGCGTCGCGAGCCACTTCCACCGGCTCGTCGGCGGGTGCTTCGGAGAGCGTGGGTCGCTTCAGCAGGGCGAAGCCGAGGGCGGCGAGCGCGATCGCGACGGCGGCGGCCACGGCCGCCAGGATCGGCCAGGTCTGGGACGTGGGCGTCGCCACGGCGACAGCCGAAGGCATCGGCACGGCGGACGTCGCGGCTGCCGGAGCGGCATCCACCGCGGCCGCACGCGCCGGTTGACCTTCTGACAGCGGCGCGAGCTCGTTGACCTTGGCCACGATCGCGGCCGCGGTGGCGCCCGGTGCGAAGTATTCGCCGCCCGAGAGTTTGGCGATCCGCCGCAGGTACTTTGCCTGCACGTTGCCCACCCCGACCGTGAAGATCGGCATCTTCTGCAGGCGCGCTTCGTTCACGCCGTCTTCGGATACGAGCGCGCTGTTCTCGTCGAGACCGTCGGTCAGGACCACGATCGCGCGCCGGCCGGCGCCAGCCGCGCCGATCTCTTTCGCGCCGTCGAAGATCGCGTCGTTGAGAGCGGTGAACTGGCCCGCCGCGCCGAGTTTCGCCACGGCTTCGGCCACCTCGCCGACCTTGGTCGTGCGGGGCACCAACAGCCGCGGCTTGTCGTCGAACGCGAACAGCGCCACTTCGCTGCCTGCAGGCAAGCCGCGCACGAACTCGGCGGCCAGTTCGTTGCGCACGGCCTGGGTCGCGGGGCGGATGCTGCCCGACGTGTCGACCAGCAACGCCACCCGAAGCGGCGCCTCCGCGGCCTGGGCCGGCGGCGCCAACCGGGAAAGACCGAGGGCGGCGACAAGAGCGATCCCGAAGGCAATCGTCTGCCTCTGCATCCGGTTCTCCTTTCCGAAGCGAGGAGTGTAGCGCTGCCCCGTCGTTTTTTCACGACACCTTCGTCGGAGACGCTGATACTTCGAGAAAAGAGCTTGACGTGGGACCGCTCGAGGCGGAACGTATGCAGAGGAGTGCTCGATGGCCCTGAAAGCGTCGTCTCGCAACTCGAGACCGTCGTCTAGAAGGACCAAGCCGCGTTCGCAACGCAGGCCATTCGAAGAGCGCCACGCCGACTCGCTCACGGCCGTCGCCGTAGAGTCGTTGCGGACCGGTATCCTGTCCACTCCGCGTAGCCGTCCCGAAGAGATTCCACACGAGGACGAGGCGATGCGCGCCGGCGATCCCGACGACAGCGGGCTTCGCAACGAATACGTCGGCGAGGAGATGCCCGGCGCCTCGACGCCGACGCCGGATCAAAACTGCGTCGACGAGATCGGGCGCGCCTACGGTGTCCAGGAGGAGGACGGACCGGAGCTGCACGCTTCCTCCGAGGTCTTGAAGAAGCGCGATCGGCACCGCTCCGAGCTCCGAGCGCCGCGCCGCTCACAGCCCTGAACCCGCTGCCGTTTCCCGAGAGCCTGTGCCATGGCTGCGGCGCGCCGCCGCGCTACGTGACCAGCGACCGCGGTATCGTGTTCGTCCACTGCCCGACGCTGGGCTGCTACCCGCCGCAACCGGTCCGCGAATGCGTCGGCTTCGTTCCGCGAGCGGGCAGCGACCCGGTCGCGGTCTAGTTTCGATTCAGCCCCGCTTCGCTCCGCACTCCGGGCAGAACCGGGCCCTGGGTTCGAGCTTGGCGCCGCAACGGCATTTGTCCTTGGGCGCCAGCGCCTCGCCGCACTCCGGGCAGAACTTCGCGCCGGCCGTCTCGGCCTTGCACTTCGGGCAGCGCGCCACCATCGGCGTGTCGAGGTCCAGATCCTGCGTCTGGTCCTTGGCGCGCACCTTGTCGCGGATCTGCTCGATCTGGGCTTCTGACTGCGCCGCGGCGACCTCGACCTCGGTCTTGGGCGCGCAGGTCGTGCAAAGGCCGCGCCTGGTGTTCCAGCAAACCTCGTTGCACACCCAATTGCCACAACGGACGCACTGCGTGAAATTTGGCTTGGCCTCTTCGACGGCGGTCTCGAGCGCCGCATCGTGCGCGGAACCGCCGATCGCCCGCTGGATCTCGTAGGCGCTGTTCCCGGCCTGGCCGAGCACGCCGCCGAAGATGCCTCCGGCCGCCCGCAGCAGGCCGCCGACCGTGCCGACGACAGAGGGTTGAAAGCGCGACATGTGGCCGTTGCCGCACTTGTCGCAATGGAACGTGAACTGGAAACCGCGGTCGGTCGAGAGATCGTCGTGGTTTCGAACGAACTGGATCAATGACAAGCCGGGAACCTCCAGTGCTGAACGATCGAAGTCTAAGGCACTACAATCCCGCGTCGTGCTCCCGCTCGGCCGCGCGTTCGAAGTGGCCACGCAAGCCGCGCGCCGCGCCGGCGATCTGCTGCGGGCGGACTTTCACCGCGCCGGCGGACCGCGCGGCAAGGTCGACAAGGCCGAGGCCGACACCGAAGCCGAGCACCTGATTCGGGAGCTGCTGACACAGGCTTTCCCGGACTGGGGATACCTGGGCGAGGAAACGGGCCGCGTCTCGGCCCCGAGCGGCGCGCCGATCTGGCTCGTGGATCCCAACGATGGCACGCGCGACTACCTGGTCGGCCGTCGCGGCAGCGCGGTATCGATCGGTCTGGTTCATGAGGGTCAGCCCGTCCTCGGCATCGTCCACCCCTTCGGCTACCCGGACGATCGCGGCGCGCTCTACTCCTGGGCGGAAGGCTGTGGTCCAGTTCGCGCCGACGGCCGGGAAATCACGACTCGACTGCCGCAGCAGCTCACCGCGTCCGACGTGGTGCTCGTCTCGAGCGGCGCCGAGCGCGCGCCCACCGGGAACCTCGGCTGCGTGGCGCCGGCTCGTTTTCGGGCGGTGCCGAGCATCGCCCATCGGCTCGCACTCGTCGCCGCCGGCGAGGCGAGCGCGGCCTCGTCGATCTACGCGCCCTGTTCCTGGGACTACGGCGCCGGCCATGCTCTCGTGCGCGGCGCCGGCGGTGTGCTCTTGAACGAGGACGGCCAGCAGGTCATGTACGACGCGCTCGGCGAAAGCCGTGCGCTGACCGCGTTCGCCGGCTCACGAGCGGTCGTCGAGACGATGCGGTCCCGGCCCTGGAAGGCCTTCCGTTCCGAGTACAGCGGCGACGTGCGGGCCCAGCTTCGACCCGGAGAGGCGATCGCCGACCCGGCGCTTCTGTCTCGCGCGCAGGGCTGCTTGCTGGGACAGGTGGCGGGAGACAGCCTGGGCAGCCTGGTGGAGTTTCAAACGGCGATCGCGATCGCGACTCGCTATGCCGACGGACCGCGCGATCTCGCCGACGGCGGCACCTGGCGAACCCTCGCGGGTCAGCCCACCGACGACTCCGAGATGGCGCTCGCTCTCGCGCGCTCGATCCTGGCGGAAGGCCGCTACCGAAAGGCGGTCGCGTTCGAGGCGTATCAGGCATGGCGCCGCACCGATCCCTTCGATATCGGCTCGACGACGCGCGCCGCCCTGGACGGCGCGCCGCCGCCCGAAAGCCAGGCCAACGGCTCGCTGATGCGCGCCAGCCCATTGGCGCTGGTGGCTCACGCGCTGACGCCGCACGAGGCCGCGCAGATGGCGAGGCAGGACAGCAGCCTGACGCATCCGCATCCGGTTTGCGGCGACGCGGTGGCCGCGTTCGTCGTGGCCGCCGCGCATGCGATCCGCACCGGGGAGGGAGCCGCGGCGGCGTATCAGGCCGCGCTGTCCTGGGCCCGCGCCGAGGCTCATGCCGACGTGGTGTCACGCCTCGAAGCCGCGCCGCACGCGGCGCCGGTGTGCGACGGCGAGAGCATGGGCTGGGTGCTGATCGCCCTCCAGAACGCTTTCCACGAGCTGCTGAAGGCGACCTCTCTTGAAGAAGGTGTCGTTCGAACCGTCCGGCGCGGGGGCGACACCGACACGAATGCCGCGATCGCCGGTGCCTTGCTCGGCGCCGTCCACGGCCGCGCCGGCGTCCCTGATCAATGGCGCCGGATGGTGCTGAGCTGCCGTTCCCACCCGGCGCGGGCCGCCCATCCGCGGCCGATCCCCTACTGGCCCACCGACCTCTACGAGATCGCGGAACGCCTGCTGCTGGTGGGGCAGTCGCGTCCCGGTTTCTGATCCGCCAGCGGCACCGGCTCGCTATTCCGCTACACCTTTGTCCTTCAGGATCCGCCACCTTCTCCGGCGTGATCGGGATGTCGAGGTGGCGGATCCCCAGGTGGGCGAGGGCGTCGACCACCGCGTTCGCGATTGAGGGCGGCGCGCCGACCGTGGCTGATTCGCCGACTCCCTTGGCGCCGAAGGGATGGGCGGCAGGTCCCTATCGAGCACGAGCCCCCCGGCTACACTTCGAGGTCGCCCGGGGCAGCTTCACGGAAGAGAGGCCCGAGTCGAAGGCCTAGGCGCCGATACGGCACGATTGCGAAGGGGTGCTGGGCCAGAACCTAGCTGCGCTCTTCGGCGGAACCGTCCGGCTATGATGCGTCCGCGAGCTGCGCCGGCGGCATGGGCGAGGTCTAGCGGGCGCGCGAGCGAAGCCATGCTCAACCAGGCCACATGTGAGGAACCCGCGCAGCACCCGCTCGACGACGGAGCGAAGCGCGGACGGTACACCCGCGCACAGATCTCCACGCCACCCCACCTGCCGGCGGGAGAGACCAGCGCGAATCAAGAACGAGTCCCGGTGTGCAACGGGGAGAAGAGTCTGCGATGAGCTCATGCCGAGACAGGTCCGCCCCCCCGCCCCCGCACGCCCAGCGGCCTCTGGCCAGTCCCGCTTGAGCCCTGCCCCCTCCCGGCCGTGGACGAGGCGAGCGAGGGAGAGGTGTCAGCACGGACGCAGGCGCAAAGCCCTCATGAGGTGTGATGCGCTCGCCTCTCCGCCGGTCGTGCGTACTCCCTTGGCCGCGCGGGCCGTCGGGACCCCCCGCTGGGGCGACAAGGGCCCCTCAGCGGGTCGCGGCGGGCCGTGCCGCCGGGGCACCCCGAAAAGGAACCTCCTATCCCTCGTCGTGGCCAAGCTACCGCTTCGGCGCCAACAGCTACATCCGGAAGCCCGTGGACTTCGCGCAGTTCACGGAGGCCGTGCGACAGCTGGGCCTCCACTGGCTGCTCCTGAACGAGGCCCCGCCGGCCGGTTGAAGGACGACCCCGGATTCTGGCGCCTTCGCCGGTCCCGGTGCGTTCACTGCACCGCGAACACCAGGTCGTCGTGGTCGTTGTAGGACCCGGTCCCGCACGAGGTCGCGCTCCCCAGGTACCGGAAGCGCGCGCGCACCGCCTGGAGGCTGCCCGCCGGCAGGATGTACGTCGCCGACAGCGTCTGGGCTCCCGCCGCCGCCGGCGTTAGCGTCGTGATGAAGGTCCAGGTCGGGTTCGCCGCGTTCGCCGCGTAGTACAGGTCCAGCTTGTCCGAGGACGGCGTGGTCCACGCCCACACGTTGGCGTCGATCCTCACCGTCTTCGCCGCCGCCAAAGCCGTCCCGTCCGTGGTGGAGACCTTGATGCGGTCGTTCGACTCGTCGGAGTGGAACGTCCCCGACGTCCCGTCGGCGCAGGAGCTGTTGATGGTGTTGGGCTGGTTCGGCTCCGGCCCCTTGCCGTCCCGCCCCAGGAGCAGCGAGGGCCCCGAGTCGCACGAGACCCCCACCACGGCGCACTGCGGCGCCTTCAGCACCGCGTCGTAGACCGCCGTCTGCGCCCCGGCCCCGTTGCTCACCGTCACCGTGACGGTGCCGCTCGTGCCCACGTTCCCCGCGGCGTCGTACGCCCGCGAGAACAGCCCGTGGCTGCCGTTGCTGAACGTCGTGGTGTCCCAGGAGAAGCTGTAGGGCGAGGTGGTGTCGGTGCTCCGGAGCACGCTGTCCACGTAGAACTCCACCTTCGTCACCCCCACGTTGTCGCTGGCCGAGGCCGTCACGTTCACCGTCCCGCTCAGCGCCGCCCCGTTGCCCGGAGAGGCGATGGACGTCGTCGGGGGCGTCGTGTCGGGCGGGGGACCGCTCACGGCGAAGATCAGGTCGTCGCGGTCGTTGTAGCCCCCCGAGGTGCACGCGCTGGCGCTGCCCTGGTAGCGGAACTGCGCCCGCACGGCCTGCAGGCTCCCCGAGGGCAGGGTGTAGGTGGCCGACAGCGTCTGGGCTCCCGCCGCCGCCGGCGTCAGCGTCGTGATGAAGGTCCAGGTCGGGCTCGCCGCATTGGCCGCGTAATAGAGGTCCAGCTTGTCCGAGGACGGCGTCGTCCACGCCCACACCGTGGTGTCGATCCTCACGGTCTTCCCCGGGGCGAAGTCCGTGCCGTCGGTGGCCGAGACCACGATCCGGTCGTTCGATTCGTCGGAGTGGAACGTCCCCGAGGTCCCGTCGGCGCAGGAGTCGTTGATGGTGTTGGGCTGGTTGGGCTCCGGGCCCTTCCCGTCGCGCCCCAGGAGCAGCGAGGGCCCCGAGTCGCACGCGCTGCCGACGGCCGCGCACTTGGGGGCCTGGAGGGTCGCGTCGAAGACCGAGTTGCCCGCCGACTGGACCGTCAGGCTGATGCTGGCGGTGTGGGTGAGGCTGCCGGAGGTCCCCGTGATCGTCACCGTGAAGGTGCCCGTGGTCGACGTGGACGAGGCGCTCAAGGTGAGGGTCGAGGTCGCACTGCCCCCCGAGGGAGGCGTCACCGGGTTGGCCGAGAACGACGCCGTCACGCCGCTCGGCAGCCCCGAGGCGCTGAGGTTGACCGCGGAGCTGAAGCCATTGAGGCTCGAGACCGTGATCGTGCTGGTACCGCTGCTCCCCCGGTTCACGGTGAGCGACGACGGCGACGCCGAGATCGAGAAGTCCGGCGTCGGCGTCCCGCTCGCCTCCCGCAGGACGAAGAGGCCGCTCTGGATGTCGCTGACGAGGATCGTCCCGCTGGGCAGGAACGGATAGACGCCCCAGGCCCCATCGTAGGCGTTGCTGTTCGAAGAGGGGTAGGTGTCGAAGAAGGCCAGCTCCACCGGGGCGTTGGGGTTCGTGGCGTCGAGGACCGCGACGCCACGGGTGTAGCTGGAGTAGTAGAACTTGTTGCCCCTGGTGTAGCCATTGTGGTCCGTGGCCGCGGTGGGGCCCGTGTACACGCTCGACAGCGAGGGGCTCGTGAGGCTGGAGATGCCGACGGTCCGGATGCGCGAGTTGAAGCCGAAGCTCTGCTCGTCGGTCTCGTCGTGCAGCATGAGGTACTGGTCGCTCGGGGAGATCCAGCCGGAGTGAGTGTAGCCGAGCTGCGGGTAGGTGAAGGTGCTCAGGAGAACCGGAGCGCTCTTGCTGGTCACGTCGACGGTCTTGAGCCCGGAGGAGCCCATGAAGCCGAACGCCACCTCGCACGGGTTGTGGCCGGGGGCACACTGGCTGGCCCGGGCGTCGGTGAAGACGTGGGTGTAGATGTCGTGGGTGTAAGTCCCGGTGAAGGCCCCGACTGCCGTGAGGCTCGTGGGGTTCGCCAGGCTGACGATGCGGAAGCCCCCGAGGTTGGAGCCGTTGACGTAGAGGTGTGGAGGGAACGAGGGGTTGTTGGCCACGCTCGTGCCCCAGTCGACGTTGGATATGAGCGCCGTGTGAGCCGTCGAGATCCCGGTCCAGGTACCCGCCAGGGAGACGCTGGCCGGGAGGTTGGTCAGGTCGATGATCTGGATCCCGGCTCCCGGGGCCTCGGTAGTGACGTAGGCATACGCGTCCCACTTCAGGGTCGTGGTGTTCTGGAACTGGTAGACCTTCACCTCCCGCCAGTCCGAGCTGAGGCCCGGGACGGTCCCGACCACCACGGGGCTCGCCGGGTCCGTCACGTCCACGACGCCAGTGCCGTTGGAAAGGCCGATGATGGCGTACTCGCGGTTGTCGTCCAGGTCCACGTAGCCCCAAAGGTTGGCGGCGCTCGCAGGGCTGCCGGCGAAGGCCGAGAGCGGCACGCGGCTGTAAAGGTCGATCCCGTTGCAGGGGTAGGAGCCGGCCATCCCGCCCACGCAGGGCGTGACCGCCGCGAGGATCGCCTCTTCGTCGGCCGCGGGCCCGTCGGGGGACGCGTCGCCGGCGAGGGCGACCTTCTCGGCTGCAGCCGCGGGCTCGCGGTAGTGCTCCACGGTGGTGACCTGGAGGTGCAAGGGCTCGCGGCGCGCCACCGGGAGCGTCAGCTCCACGATCACCTCCTCGCCCGGCAGCGGCGGCGTGCGGAGCACGGCGTGCACCGGCGTGTCGGCGTCGGTGTAGGGCCGCGTCGCGCTGGAGCCGTCCGCGGAGCGGACCACGAGGCGCCCTCCCCGGGGCAACGCGAACCGCTCGAACTCCAGCCCGACGGAAGCCGCACCCGGAGAAGCGATGCGGAGGCGCCAGCGCCACGTGCCGGCGCCGGCCCGCTCCCACGTCCCCGAGTCGGCCGGGCTGAAGCGGACGGGGATCCTCAGAGCCGGGCCCTCCGCGTCCTGTCCGGGCGCGGGCGCCACAGTGCGCCGCTCGACGCCGCCCACGTCCTCCTGGGCAGGCAGGGCTCCGCCGAAGACCAGGGCGAGGCACAGCACGACGAACATCCTCATTTGCTTCCCCCACTCCCGGGTCCGAGGCACGGAAGGCGCGCACCCACGCCGCGCTCACGACCGCGGGGAATCGAGCCAGCGGAACGATAACGATAGGCGTTTTCATCCGCGGCAACGGCTACGGAGGCACCGTCACTGGGGAGAACGGAGCTGCCAACCCCACTCAACCCCGCCGCGCGGGATGCGAGAGTGCGGGTGCCGCGACTCATAAGCCCCAGAAACGCATCCGACCCTCCTCGACATCGCCCTGGCTGCGTTGACGGAGACACTAACCCCTTCGCGAGGCGAGGGTCAAGATCGAAGGTAGCAGATCGAAGGTAGCTGTGGCAGCCGGCCAGGATCTCCCGCCCCTCGTCGTCCGCACCAAAGGCTACTCCGCGACCCCCTTGTCCTTCAGGATCCGCCACACCTTCTCCGGCGTGATCGGGATGTCGAGGTGGCGCACTCCCAGGTACGCCAGGGCGTCGACCACCGCGTTGACGATCGCCGGCGGCGCGCCGACGGTGGCCGACTCGCCGACCCCCTTGGCCCCGAACGGATGGTGCGGCGATGGGGTCACGGTATGGCCTCTCTTCGGGGGTGTGCGCCCCGAGATCGAGGCCGGCCGGGTTCTTGATCCGCACCAGCGCCTGCTCCGACGCCTGGCCCGAGAGCAGGCCCCGCATCTCGGCGAAGCGTTTCGGGCTGGCGACGACACCGAGATAGTCGGGCTCATGGGCGAGAGCCGCGACCAGCGCCTGCTCGTCCCATTGGCCTTGTGTCGCCACGACGGCGAAAACCGGGGCCGAGCGCTTTCCCAGGCGGAGCGCTTGCGGCTCCGTCGACACGGAGTCAGCGCCCGGGAAGGCCGGGGCGTCGGCGACCGGATCGACGGCGTGGACCGCGTACTGCATCGCCTTGGCCAGGCGCGCCAGCGCGCGCGCCGTCGGCGAAACGCCATAGATGAGGAAGAGCGGCGGCGGCAACACCGGCTGGATGTGAATCTCCACGCTTCCTCCGCTGTGGCAGGTCATCGGAAAGACGGCGGCGCCCGGGCGTCCCACCGCCTCGGGGTTCGGGTCGAGCACGACCAGCCGCGGCCGGCCATCTTCGAGGGCTTGCTGGGCCTCGGTCACCGCGGTCGGGCGGGTGCAGCTTCCCCCGACCCAGCCATGAAAGCCTCCGTCGCGCGTGATGATCGCCATGTCCCCGACTTGCGCCGAGATCGGCGGCTTGCGTGCCACGACCGTCGCGAGGGCGAAAGGCTCGCCACGGCGCGCCAGATCGGAGAGCAGCTCGATCAGGTCCTTGCGCATCGTGCTTCAGCGCGCCGAGAGTTCCGCGCGGACTTGCGCGTAGTCGTCGGCGACGTCGAGGTCGCGGAGCGCCGCCTCGGGCCACGAAACGGAAACGGCTTCGGCTTCGTGGCGACGGATCACCTGCTTGGCGCAGCGGTCGTCATTCGTGGCGAGCAGCTCGGCGAACAACGAGCGGTCGAACAGGTTGGGCGGCGCTCCGACCTCGCCGTAGCGGGAGACGACGAGCGGCGCTCGGCTGGCGCGGTAGCGTTCGACCAAGGTCTCGAACATCGACGTCGTCACGAAGGGCATGTCGGCGAGGATCAGGATCAGCGCCTGAGCTTCAGCGCTGGCGAGCGCGACCCCGGCGTGGACCGACGTACCGACGCCCTTGGCGTGGTCGGGGTTCAGCACCGTGAGGCACGCCAATCCGTCGAGCTCCGCGCGGACCAGGTCGGCCTCGTGACCGAGGACGACGATCACCGGATCAAGGCGAGCCTGAAGCGCCGAACGCACCGCTCTCCGCACCACCGACTCTCCGCCGAGGTCGAGCAACAGCTTGTTGCGGCCCATCCGCGTCGACGAACCCGCCGCCAGCACCAGGCCGGCGACGGCGGGCGGCTCAGGCGTGGGCATGGACGGCCAGCTCCAGCTCTCGCAGATGACGCGGTTGACGACCTCGGCGCACCGCGAGCAACTCCGCCACCACGCTCAGGGCGACCTGCTCGGGGCCGTCCGCGCCGAGATCCAGCCCGACCGGGCCGAAGACCCGAGGGTCGTCTGCGATCCCGAGGGCTGCCAGGATCTTCTGCGTCCGGGCGCGCGGCCCCAGGATCCCAGGTAGGCCAGCTCGGTCCCGATCAGCCGCTTCACCCACGCCGTGTCGTGCTTCAGCGAATGCGTCTTGACGACCGCGGAGGTGTCGTCCGGTCGAAGCAGAAGGAGTCTGTGCGCCTCGGGCAAACGCTGCGGCTCGAGATGAGCCGGGCGATGATCGGCGACGCTGACGCGGAAGCCCACGGTGGCAGCTAGTGCGACCAGCGGACGCGCGTCGTCCG
>CAZVOI010000886.1:0-6005 GCA_964628275.1 uncultured Acidobacteriota bacterium
GCTGTAGCTCATCTCTTCGTGGAGCAGGATCTCGTCGCCGCCGCTGCCCTTCAGCGACGACTTCCCGCCGTACTCGATGTCGTAGTACGGGCAGATGATGGCGTTGTTGGTGATCCACCAATAGGCCTGCCGGATCTTCTCCGGGAGCCCGCGGCCGTCGCGGTCGGAGAGATGCACCGAGAGGTCCGCGCTCGCTTTCGCGCGCCCCTGCTGCAGCAGCCGCGCGAGCAGATCCTGTGTCGACATGATTGGCGCGATGCTAGCGCCAAGCCGGGGGCTGTGCACGGGCCGCACACAATCGCCCGTATTAGCCCGGTTGAGAGCAGGCCGGCCTATTGCGCCAGCTCCTTGACGAGCCGATACAGGAACTCCTGCCCCTCGTAGAACTCCCGCACTCCGACGCGCTCTTCCCGCCCATGGAAACGGATGTCGCCTGCGTCGTAGAAGATGGCTTGCAGGCCGTAGGTCGGGATGCCGGCCTGGCGGAGCAAGCGACCGTCCGTGCCTCCCATCACCATGTAGGGCAGCGTGACGACTCCTGGCCAGAACGCCGTGGTCAAGCGTTGGGTGGCTGCGAGCAGGCTCTCGCGCACGGGCGACATCGGGCTCGCTCCGTTCGCGTTCTCGGTGGAGACCGTCACGTTGTCGTCGCCAATCGCCTTGCGCAGGGCCGCCGCCACCTGTTCGGGCGTTTCGTCGGGAAGGATGCGGCAGTTGATCCGGGCGCCCGCGGTCTGGGGAAGGGCGTTTGCCGCATGGCCGCCATCGAGGCCGGTGGCGATGCAGGTGGTGCGCATCACCGCGTTCCACTGTGGCGAAGCCTCTGCCACGGCGCGCAGCGCCACCGCATCCCCTGAGGCGGCTCGGCGTAGCTGCGACGCGGCCGGCTCTTTCTCCAGGCGGGCGAGCGTCTCCAGGTACTTGCGTGTAACGCCGTTCAGCCGGAACTCGAACTCCTGGGTGGAGACGCGCTGCAGCGCAGCCGCCAGGCGGTAGATGGCGTTCTCCCGCACCGGCATCGAGCTGTGCCCTCCGGGGTTCTTCACCTCCAGCCGATAGGTCGCCGAGTGCTTCTCACCCACCTGCATCAGGTTCAGGAGCCGCTTCCCACCCCGCATCTCGCCCCAGCCTCCCTCGTTGAGGCAGAGCTCGGCGTCGATCAGCTCACGGCGGTTCTTGAGGAGCCAGTCCACTCCGTTGTAGGGTCCGCCGCCTTCCTCGTCGGCGGTCAAGGCCACGATGAGATCCCGCGAAGGTCTGAGGCCCTCGCGCTTGTAGCGGATCAGGTTAGCCACCCAGATCGCGGCCTGCGCCTTGTCGTCCCCGGTGCCGCGGCCGTAGAAGTAGCCGTCCTTCTCGAGCAGGATGAAGGGATCGAAGCTCCAGTCCTCACGCTTGGCCTCCACCACGTCCAGGTGCGCCAGCAGCAGGAGCGGTTTGGCCGCGCCCGTGCCGCGGTACCGGGCCACGACGTTGGCCTTGTGCGCGGCCGCGCCGAGAACCACCACGTCTGCCCGTGGGAAGCCGGCGTCCAGAAAGCGCTTGGCCATGGCTTCGACGGCGGGAGTCGTCTGCCCGGTGCTGTAGCTCGTGTTCGAGTTCACGAGCTGTTCGTAGATCTCCCTCACGAATCGGCGCTCGGGCTCCGGCGAGTAGGTGCCCGCGGGATCGAGGGCGGCAGCGGCCAGGAATAGGAAGGGCAGTTTCAGCATGCGCGCCATTGTGGCGAAGCAGACCGCCTTCGTCTATCTGGACCGGCGTCAGGTCTCTAATTCGGGCTGCGCGGCCAAGTCGGCCCTTCGCCGAGGGATGGAATCGCACGCCACGCATTCTGGTTTGTTGCGCCCGGTGCCGAGCGAGGACAATTAGCCATGCCCTGGCTCGTGGCCGCTGTCTATGACCGCTTCATGCGGGGAACGGAGGTGGCCTGTCTCACGGCTTGGCGCTCCGACCTGCTCGCCGGGCTCTCCCGCGACGTGCTCGACGTCGGCGCCGGAACGGGCGCCAATCTGCCGCACTACCCGGCCCTCGTGCGACGCATCGTCCTCGCTGAGCCCGATCCTCACATGCTGCGGCGGCTGCGTCGCAAGCTCGAGCAGGCAAAGGACCCTCGCGTCGAGACGGTCGCCGCGCCCGTCGAAGCACTCCCGTTCCCCGATGCGTCGTTCGATGCGGTCGTCTCGACGTTGGTCCTGTGCTCGGTCGTCGACCAGGCCGTTGCCTTGCGCGAGATCCGCCGCGTGCTGCGGCCGGACGGCGCGTTCGTTTTCCTCGAGCATGTAGCGGCTGAGGACAAGCCGCGGCGGCTTGCCTGGCAGCGACGCTGCGAGCCTGTGTGGAAACGGCTGATGGGCGGCTGTCACCTCACCCGCCGCACGCGCGACGCGATCGCCGCCGCCGGCCTGCGCATCGAGCGGGAGCAACGCCAGAGCATGCGCAAGGCGCTTCCGATCGCGCGGCCATGCGTCCGCGGTATCGCGCGGAACTAGCTTCACAGTCGCCTCGATCACGAGGGCCCAGGTCGAGGCGGCTGCGGTCCCGCGGCGCGTCGGGCGCGGCGGTGCGCCGTCCAGGCGGAGAGCAGGTGGCAGATCCAGCCGAGCGAGCCGCCCGAGCCGATCCAGAACCCGGGCGTCACGATCAGCCAGAAGAGACCGCGCAGGAACTCTCCGTTGTAGATCTGGCCCACGCCGGGAATGAAGAAGCTCAAAACGGCTGCGATGCCCGGATCCTTCATCAGCATGGAATACGAGCGCGCCCGCGCCCTCGTTCCGTACGGTTCATTGGTCAGTCCCGGCAGCGTGGGCGGCACCGCCACTTGGCCTACTCCGCCCGCAGCGCCTCGACCGGATCGAGGGCGGCAGCGCGACGCGCGGGGAGAACGCCACTCAGAAGACCGACCAGAAGGCTCATCGCGATCGATGCCGCCACGTATCCCGGGCGCGTGTGGACCGGAAACCCGGGGAGCGCGAACCGGAGCGCTGCGGCCAGCCCCATGCCGGCCGCGACACCGAGCCCGCCGCCGGCGAGCGACAAGAGTGTCGCCTCGATCAGGAACAGCCTCAGCACTTGCTGCGGTGTCGCCCCGAGCGCGCGGGCGACTCCGATCTCCGCGGTGCGCTCGTTCACCGAGATCCACATCATCGTCAGGATGCCGATCGCGCCGACGACCAGCGAGATGCCGCCGATCGCGGTGACACCAATGCTCACGATGCCGAGTATGCGGTCGAACACCGCCAGCATGTCGGTCTGGGAGATGAGCGTGAAGTCCTCCTCTCCTCGGTGGCGCGCCATCAGCGCCTTCGTGATTCCCTCGCTGACGCTCTTCACGCCTGCGCTGGTCGTGAACTGGACGTGGATCTCGGTCAGCTCGTCGCGATTGAAGAGCTGCTGGGCGGTCGCGACCGGGATGTAGGCGCGGTCGTCGATGTCGAGGCCGAGCAGCGTTCCCTTGAGCGCCATCACCCCGATCACGAGGAAGCGCTGGCCGCCGATCCGCACGTGCTCTCCGAGCGCGTTGCCATCCCCGAACAGCTCCTGCTTGGTGCGCGGGCCGAGCACCGTGATCGGCCCGCCGCGGCGCGGGTCGCTCGCCGGCAGGAAGCGGCCCTGGCCCACCGCCACCTTCCAGGCCTGCGGCGCGTCGGCGGTCACGCCGATCACGAACACGCTCCGCCCGCGTCCTTTCGCTTCCACGCGCGCGTTGCCGACCAGGATCGGCACGCATCTCTCGACACCCGCGACGCGCCGGAGCGCCTCGGCGTCCTCGATGCTCAGCTTGCGCACCGTCGAGAGGATCGCGGTGGGCGGTCCGGTGGTGGTGATGCGGCCGGCACGGATGAAGATCACATCGGTGCCGAACTGAAGCAATTCCGCCATCACGTAGCGGCGCGTCCCCTCGCCGATCGAGGTCAGCAGGATCACCGAAGCGATGCCGATCAGGATCCCGAGCATCGTGAGCGCCGAGCGCAGGCGATGACCGAGCACGGCGCCACCGGCGAGGCGGAATAGCTCGAGCTGGCTCATTTGCGCGAGAGCGCCGCCACCGGGTCCAGGCGCGAGGCGCGCCAGGCGGGCAGCACGCCGAACACCAGCCCCACGGACACGGAAACCAGAAGCGCCGCCGCCACGGCCCAATCCGGGGGCGCCATCGGGAAGCTCGGGTAGAGCGTCTTCACGGCGTGCGCGCCGGTGTAGCCGAAGCCGACGCCGACGATGCCGCCGGTGGTCGAGAGGATCGCCGCCTCCAGCAGGAACGCCGCGACCACCTGCGCGGGAGTGACGCCGAGCGCCTTCAGGAGGCCGATTTCGCGGGTCCTCTCGCTGACCGAGACGAGCATCACGTTCATGATCCCGATTCCCGCGACGCTCAGCGAGACCGCGGCGATGCCGGCGAGCGCCGCCGTCAGGATCGCGAGGATGCGCGTGAACGAGCCCACGATCGAGCCTTGGGTGACGATCGTCACGTCCTCGACGCCCTCGTGGCGTTCCTTGAGCACCGCGAGCACGGCCGCGCGCGCCGGCTCGATCTGGTCGTGGGAAGCCACCTCGGCATGGATCTCCGACAGGCCGGATCGGTCGAACATCCGCATGCTGGCCGCGACCGGCACGTGCGCGATCTCGTCGAGGTCCGCGCCGAGCGTGACACCGCGCGGCGCCCAGACGCCGATCACGCGGAAGCGCTCGTCGCCCAGCCGCAGCAGCTTGCCGAGAGCGCTCTCGCCGGCGAAGAGCTCCTGCTCGAGCTTCGGCCCGAGCACGCAGACGCGTTGTCCCAGCGCGGTCTGCCCGGCTGGCAGGTAGCGGCCCGAGCGCATCCGGATCTGGCGCAGCAGCGCGAAGTCCGCAGTGGTCCCGGCGACGGCGGTCACACGCTCGCGCTCGCCATAGCGCGCGCGGACCTGTCCGGTCGCGACCGGCGCCACCAGGCGCAGCCGCGGCACCCGCCGGCGCAGCGCCTCGGCGTCTTCCAGCTTCAGGTCGCGGGTCACACCCAGGCCCCGCATCCCCAAGCCGCCGGTGGTCTCGTTTCTCCCGGGCGTGATGATCAGCAGGTTGGTGCCCAGCGCCGAGAACTCCCCGGTGACGTAGACGCGCGCGCCTTCGCCCAGGCTGGTGAGCAGGATGACCGACGACACGCCGATCGCGACCCCGAGCAGGCTCAGGCCCGCCCGCAGCCGGTGGCCGGTCAGCGCCTCGGCTGAAAAGCGAACCAGGTCGGTGGGGTTCATGCGGCGGAATCCCCGATCACGGCGCCGTCGGCCATGCGCACGCGCCGCCGCGCGCGACTGCCGAGCGCCAGGTCGTGCGTGACCACGATCAGCGTGAGCCCTTCGGCGTTCATCCGCTCGAGCAGCGCCACCACCTCGCCTCCCGACACCGAGTCGAGGTTGCCCGTGGGCTCGTCGGCCAGCAGCACCTTCGGGCCCATCACCACGGCGCGGGCGATCGCGACCCGCTGCCTTTCGCCGCCGGAGAGCTGCGCCGGCCGATGCTCGGCTCGCTCGAGAAGGCCCACGGCGCGAAGCGCGCGCTGCACGCGCTCGGCGCGCTCGCCGCGAGCGACGCCGGCGAAGACCATCGGCAGCTCGACGTTCGCGAACGCGGTCAGCCGCGGCACCAGATGGAAGCTCTGGAACACGAAGCCGATGCGATGTCCGCGGATGTGCGACAGCACGGTCTCGTCGAGCTGGCCGACTTCGTCGCCGTCTAGCCGATAGCTCCCGGACGTCGGCCGGTCGAGACAGCCGAGGATGTTGAGCAGCGTCGACTTGCCGGAGCCCGAGGGCCCCATCACCGACAGGTATTCGCCGGCCGGCACTTCGAGATCGATCGCGCGCAGCGCGTGGACGCTGTGGCCGCCCAGCTCGAACACGCGCCGCACCGAGCTGAGCTGGATCAAGCCCGGACCGCGGCCGCGCGCCGCGCTCTGAACAGCGGGATCACTTGACTGCTTCGCCCGTGATTCGCACCTTCGCGCCGACCTTGACCTCCGCCCGGTCCAG
>CAZVOI010000887.1:0-1611 GCA_964628275.1 uncultured Acidobacteriota bacterium
GACGATCTCAACCTGAAGCTCGACCCGTGGGAGGTCGAGTACGGCAGCGAGCTGCCGATGAGCGGCGGCGAGCCGGTCGCCGAGGGGATCGATCTCACGGTCGAGCGGCCGGTCTCCGAGTGGGCGCCGATCGTGCCGTGCGGCGGCGAAGGGCCCCGGCGCATCGTGTTCGTGGACGGCGTGCGGCGGGTCGAGGCGCGCGTCGTCGCCCGGCGCGGCGGGCGGGTGATTCACGGCGCGTTCGGTAGCTTCGGCGTGGGCGCGGCGGCTTGCGAGGGCGGCGTCGCCAAGATCGACTCGGAAACGCTCGGCCGCGTGCTGGCGCTCGATTCGGGAGAGTCTTTGGTGGAGCCGGTGTGCATCGATGCCGGTCTCGTCTACCGGGTGGTGAGCGCGCCGGAGAGCGACGCTGCGGCGCCGCTGCAACGTCTTCAAGACGAGATGCGGCTGGCCGAGGAGCGCTTCGCGCGCAGCCTGGCCGACCATGAGGACGCGCTGGTGGTGACCGATGGGCCGCTGATGTTCGGCGACCCGGTACGCGGGTCTGCCGTCGGCTTCGTGAAGCGGCTCTTCGAGCTCTACGTCGACCCCGCGCTCCTGAGTGTGCTCGCGAGCTTGCCAGCGGGCGCTCGCTCTCCCCTCTTCGCGATAGAAGCGCCCTCGCGCTTCGCGCGCTATTCCTGGTTCCTGCGGCTCGCGACGCCGCATGCCGCCGACTCCGATCTCGCGGGTCTGGTGCGGCTCGAGGTCTCGGCGGGCATCGGCAAGGATGCGGCACAGCGACTGGCCGACGCGACGGCGCGGACACTTCCCCGCTTCGCTCCCGGGCGCGGGCGCGATCCGCGCTCGCCGCAGAACCTCCTGCCGATCGGGGCGCTCGAGTCGCACCTGCGTCGCTCGTTGGGCGACCCGCGGCTGATTCGCCGCAAGATCGGCGCGCGGCTCGCGGAGAGGGTGCATGCCTGATCCGGCCGGCGTCGTTCTCGGCAGCATCGACGCGACGCCGCTCGACTTCTGGATCGGCGTGGGCGCCGGCCAGAACGTCCAGCTCGACGACATGGTGGTGGTCGAGACGACGCTGCCCTCGGGTCCGGGAGCGCCCGAGGGCGGCCACGTGCGCTTCTATGGCATCGTCGACCAGGTGCGGAAGAAGTACGAGGGCGCGGTCTTCGACAGCGACGCGTTTCGCGCGGTCGCGGGCACGCTGCCGGTGGACGTCTCGTACGCCGCGCACGTGCAGGTCACGCGCATCGATCCTGAGGTGTTCGTTCCGCCGCACCCGGGCGACATCGCCGAAGTGGTGCGCGGCGAGGACTTCCAGCGCGCCCTCTATTTCGACCAGATGGAGCGGCGCGTGGCGGTGGGCATCACGCGCTCGGGCGAGCCGATCTACGCCAACCTCGAGTTTCTCGACGGCACGCGCGGCGCCCACGTCTCGATCAGCGGCGTCTCGGGAGTCGCGACCAAGACCACCTACGCGACGTTCCTGCTGTACTCGCTCTTCCACAGCCAGGCGCTCGGCAGCGACGCGATCAACTCGCGCGCGATCGTCTTCAACGTCAAGGGCGAAGACCTGCTGTGGCTCGACCGCGACAACGTCCGCTTGAGCGA
>CAZVOI010000888.1:0-2574 GCA_964628275.1 uncultured Acidobacteriota bacterium
CCTGGCGATGCGCTCGATTTCTGGCGGGTCGAGGCGTTCGAGCCGCCGGGCCTCCTCCGCCTCGCCGCCGAGATGCGAGTGCCGGGGCGGGCCTGGCTCCAGTTCGAGGTGGAACCGACCGCCGCGGGCGCGCGTATCCGCCAGACCGCGATCTTCGACCCGCTCGGGCTGGCGGGGCTTGTCTACTGGTATGTGCTCTATCCGATCCACCGACTCATCTTTGCCGGAATGCTGCGCGGGATCGCGGCGGCTGCCGCGTGCCCCGCCGAGTCATCCCAGGCAGTCGCTCCCGAATGACGCACATGCGAAACGGAGGCCCATTCATGACAAGCTTCATCCTTCCGGCGGCACTCCTCTGTCTGGTCGCGGTAGCCGCGCAGGCGTCGCCGGATTCCAGCCCCAAGGAGCCCGTGCCGCTCCAGGCGGTCAGCCACGTCGACCTGACGCGCTACGCCGGGACCTGGTACGAGATCGCAAGCTATCCGCAGCGGTTCCAGAAAGGATGCACGGCCACGACCGCCGTCTACTCGCTCGGAAAGGACGGGGTGATCCAGGTCGTCAATCGATGCAACCGTGACGCGCTCGACGGGCGCGAGACGATCGCCCGTGGCCGCGCCCGTGTGATCGACCGGGAGACCAATGCCAAGCTCAAGGTGTCGTTCTTCTGGCCGTTCTGGGGCGACTACTGGATCATCGATCTCGACCCCGAGTACCGATATGCCGTCGTCGGCCACCCGAACCGTAAGTACCTGTGGATCCTCAGCCGCACGCGCACCATGGACCCGCTGGTCTATTCCGGAATCCTCGAGCGGCTGACCGCGCAGGGGTACGACATCGCCAAGCTGCGGGTCACGCTCCAGCCGCAGGAACCGCCCGCTCCCTGATTGGGGAGAAACCCATGGGAATCCGCAACGCATGCGCATCCTGTTCTGGTTCCGGAAGGATCTTCGACTCGACGACAACACCGGCCTGGCCCAGGCGGCACGCGAAGCGCGCGGGGACGTCGTGCCGTTCTATGCGAGCGAGCCCGAGATCCTCTCCCGGCCGGACATGGCCGCCACGCGCGTTCGCTTCGTGCTCGAATCGCTCGCCGACCTCGCGGCGGCCGTCGAAGGCTGCGGCTCGCACCTGGCGCTGGACCATGGCTATGCCACCGATACGGTCGTCGGGGCGGCCAAGGCCGTCCGGGCCGACGCCGTGTACTGGAACGACGAGTACGAGCCGCAGCTGATGTGCCGGGACGATGCCGTCGAGTCGGCGCTGCGACGGGAAGGGATGGCGGTTCGGCGCTTCCACGACCGCCTGCTGGTGCCCCCGGGCGCCGTCGCCACGAAGGACGGGAGGCCGTTCGTGGTCTACACGCCATTCCGCCGCGCGTGCGAAGTGCTCCCGCTTTCGGAGCCTCTCCCCCGCGTGAGGCGGCTGGCGGCGCATGACCTCCCGCGGCGGCCGCTCGCGAGTCTCGAGCGACTCGGGTTCTCGACCGGCCAGGCGCCGTGGCCTGGAGGAGAGGCGGTCGCCAGGAAACGGCTCGAGGTGTTCCTGTCGCGGGGGCTAACTCTCTATGCGGATCGACGCGACCGCCCCGCTGACCCGGCGACAGCGCGGCTCTCCGCCGATCTCAAGTTCGGCACGCTGTCGCCGCGGACCGTGACGTCCGCCGTGCTCGCGGCCGCTCACGAGGACCGGCGCCTCCGCCCGAGCGCGGAGAAGCTCATTGCGGAGCTACGCTGGCGCGACTTCTACGCGCACGTGCTCTACCACCATCCTCACGTCGAAAGCGGGGCGTTCCGCCGCAAGTACGACGCCATCCGCTGGCAGGGCGATCCCGGACACCTCGCCGAGTGGCAGTCGGGACGGACGGGATATCCGCTGGTCGACGCCGGGATGCGCGAGCTCGCGGCCACCGGGTTCATGCACAATCGGGTGCGGATGGTCGCCGCCTCCTTCCTGACCAAGGACCTCTTGCTCGACTGGCGGCTCGGTGAGCGGCATTTCATGCAGCAGCTGGTGGATGGCGACCTCGCGAGCAACAACGGCGGATGGCAGTGGGCCGCTTCGACCGGCACCGACGCCCAGCCCTATTTCCGGATCTTCAATCCGACACTGCAGGGTGAACGCTTCGATCCCGAGGGCGCCTACACGAGCCGCTGGCTGCCGGAGCTGTCGAATCTCCCCGCGCGATGGATCCACCGCCCATGGGAGGCGCCCGCCCAGATACTCCGCGACGCCGGTGTTGCCCTCGGCATTACGTACCCGTCTCGCATCGTTGATCACCTGCTGCAGCGCGATCGCGCCGTGGCGATGTACCGGAAGGCAAGCGTCTAGCGCCTGGCTGAGCGATTGGTCGTCCTTTGGTGGCCCCTTCAGCTTCCCTTCGTGGCCTATCGTGACCACTAGCGACCACCAAGGAAAAGCCCCAAGCTGTTGCCAGCATTGGGGCGCAAGAGGTTACGGCGGTGAACCGGACGGTTTAGTAGAGTCGGGAGGTGGCGCGGTGACGTACAGGGCCGGCGGCGCCGACAGCAGTCCGTTCCTTTCGGAACCGACTTCGCCGAGTGGCCCATCGCTCGT
>CAZVOI010000889.1:0-4943 GCA_964628275.1 uncultured Acidobacteriota bacterium
CGGTTCTCATTTTCTTGACGACGCCCGCTCGGGCGCAGCAGAAGAACGACGAGGAGTACACGAAGCTGATCAAGCAGCACTTGCAGGATCCGCGGATCACGACGGAGCTGGTGGACCACCTGCCGGCTTCAGCGACGGTCCCGACTCCGTTGAAGGCGTTCGGCCACATCATCGGGACGCCGGGCGAGATCGAGTACGCGAAGGACCTGCACAAGTACCTGGAGTCGCTGGCCAAGGCCTCGCCGCGCGCCAAGTTCTGGTCGATCGGCAAGACTGAAGAAGGCCGTGACATGGTGATGCTAGCGATCGCGGACGAAGCCACGATCAAGTCGCTCGACACGCACAAGGCGAACCTGGCCGCGCTCGGCGATCCGCGGAAGACGACCGAGGCGCAGGCCCGGCAGTTGATCAAGACCGCGAAGCCGATCTACTGGCTGACCTCGGGGATGCACTCGCCGGAGACCGGCGGCCCGCAGATGCTGATGGAGCTGGCGTACCGGCTGATCGTGCAGGAGACGCCGTTCGTGCAAGCGATCCGCAGCAACGTGATCACGTTCATCACGCCGGTGATCGAAGTGGACGGCCGTGAGCGGCAGGTGGACACGTACTACTACGGCAAGAAGACCGGCAAGCCCAAGCCGCCGCTGATGTACTGGGGCAAGTACGTCGCGCACGACAACAACCGCGACGGGATGGGCCAGTTCCTGAAGCTGACCCAGAACGTGACCAAGGTTCAGCTCGAGTGGCGGCCGACGGTGATGCACGACCTGCACGAGGCGCAGTCGTACCTCTACGCCTCCACCGGCACCGGCCCGTACAACGAGGCGCTCGACGCGATCACGATCAACGAGTGGAACACGCTCGCCAACCACGAGGTCAGCGAGCTGACCAAGCGCGGCGTGCCGGGCGTCTTCACTTATGGCTTCTACGACGGCTGGGTGCCGAACTACATGTTCTTCATCGCCCACAGCCACAACTCGATCGGCCGTTTCTACGAGGTGCAGAGCTACGGCCCCGACGTGGTCGACAACCTGCAACTCCCCGCGACCACCACGAGCCGCGAATGGTTCCGGCCCAACCCGCCGCTGCCGTCGATCAAGTGGGGCCCGCGCAACAACACCAACATCCAGCAGTCGGGCGTGCTGCTCGCGCTCAACCACTTCGCGAAGAACCGCGAGACCTATCTCGAGAACTACTGGCTCAAGAACAAGCGCTCGGTGGACAAGGGCAAGAACGGCCCGGTCTACGGCTGGGTGATCCCGGCCGGCCAACGCCGGAAGGCCGACGCCGCCGACGCGGTCAACGAGATGCTGCGCCAGGGCCTGGAGATCCATCGCGCCGGCGCCGCCTTCAAGGCCGGCACCGTCAGCGTCGAGGCCGGCGACTACGTGGTGCGCGCCGATCAGCCGTACCGGACGCTGGCCGACATGTACTTCTCGATCCAGAACTATCCGCCGCAGAACCCGCGGCCGTACGACGACACCGGCTGGACGTTTCAATTGATGCGCAACATCAAGCTCTCGTCGATCATCGACAAGTCGGTCTTGGAGCAGAAGCTGACCCCGATCGCCGGCAGCGTGAAGGCGCCGGGCGGGATCGAGGGCAGCGGCAGCGTGCTGGTCGTGGAACACACCTCCGATAACAACCTGGTCACCTTCCGCTACAAGCACAAGGACGTCCCGATGGCCGCGGCCGAAGAGGACTTCGAGCTTCTGGGCAAGAAGTTCCGCGCCGGCGCGATCGTGGTGAAGGACGCGGATCGCGCGAAGCTCGAGCCGACGCTCAAGGACCTGGGCCTCTCGGCGTGGGCGACCACATCCGTTCCTTCCGTCAAAACCCACGACCTCGACCTCCCGCGGATCGGCTACATCCACGCCTGGCAGCGCACCCAGGACGAGGGCTGGGTGCGCGCGGCGCTCGACACCTACGGCATCCCGTACACGTACTTCGCCGACCAGAAACTGCGCGAGGGCAACCTGCGCGCCAAGTACGACGTGATCCTCTACCCGCACGTCGGCGGCACGCCGCAGTCGCAGGTGAACGGCATCCCGATGACCGGCGAGCCGATCCCCTACAAGAAGTCCGAGCTCACGCCGAACTTCGGCGTCAACGACGCCTCCGACGACATCCGCGGCGGCATGGGCATGGAAGGCCTCGGCGAGCTCGCCAAGTTCGTCTCGGAGGGTGGCACCCTGATCACCGAGGGCTCGACCTCGACGATCTTCCCCGAGTACGGAGTCACCTCGGCGGTCAGCGTCGAGCGACCGGCCCAGCTCTTCGTGCGCGGCTCGATCTTGCGTTCGAAATGGAGCGATCGCAAGAGCCCGCTCGCCTACGGCTACGACGCCTCGGACCTGCCCGTCTACTTCAATCAGGATCCGGTGCTGAACGCGCGCCAGGGCGGCATCCCCGCCGAGTTCGCGGGCTTCCTGGGCGGCGCCAGCATCAACGCCGGTCTCGGCCAGAACATCACGCCGATGGCCACACCGCTGAAGCTCTCGCCGCTCGATCCCGAAGAGGCGGCCAAGACGCCGGAGCGGCCGCAGATCGACGAGGCCACCATGTTCCGCCAGATGGCGCGGCGCTTCGGCCTGACATTCGATCCGGCCGCGCAGGCGCGCGTGGTGCTGTCCTTCCCCGGCAACCCGAACGACATGCTGCTCTCGGGCACGATCGCCAACGGCCAGTTCCTCGCGAACCGCGCGGCCGCGCTGGACGTGCCGCTCGGCAGGGGCCACGTGGTGATGTTCGCGCTGCGCCCGTTCTGGCGCTGGCAGACCCAGGGCACCTTCAACCTGGGCTTCAACGCGATCCTCAACTGGAACGACCTCGACGCCGGCAAGCCGGCGCCGGCCGAGAAGACGCCCGCGGCGGCGGCCTCGCCGCAGCCGTAGCGCGGCTAACCGGCTATCGATCGGGCCTCAGATCCTCCAGCGCGACGACACGGCCGGGGAAGGCCTTGGTCAGGCGCTTGTCTGCCGTCACCAGCGGCAGGCCCAGCGCCTCGGCGACAAACACGAACTCGGCATCCCACGCCGAAACGCGGCCGCGAGCCGCGAGACGGAGGCACTCTTCGGTCGAGGGCTCGATCGTCGCGTCGGCGACGAGATCCTCGGCCGCGGCGAACGCCGCCAAGGCTCCCGACAACGGGAGCTGGCGAACCCGCATCAGCGTCGCCACCACGTTCCGCAGCTCGCGGCGCCACAGCGCCGGCGCGACCCATGCCGGGTCGCGCTCCGCAAGGCTCAGGGCGGCCGCGCTCCGCTCGCCGGGCAAGACCGCATACGCCAGCACGTTGGTATCGACGACGATCATGACCGTCCGTCGCTTTTCGCGCGGCGCAGGAAAGCGTCCGTCAGTGGTGGCAGCCCCGCCAGGCTCTTGTGGAGACGGCGCAGCGCTTTCACCGTCTCGGCTCCACTCCGCCGGGGGCCCGTCAGGCTCGACTCCAGCCGCGCCAGCGCCTCCTGGTTCAGGCTCCGGCGGTTCTGTTTCGCCTCGTTCTTGAGGATCCGCACCAGCCCCTCCGGCACGTTCTTGAGCGTCACGGTTGCCATGACCGGCCTCCCGGAAGCATTATGCATCCGTTTTGGAGACTCGGAGACGAGCCTTCGACTTTTCGGGAGTTGTTTCGCCTAGCGCTGGATCCGGGCCGAGCCGCCCTTGGCGAACTCCTTCACCTGCTCGAGCGTGGCCATCGTGGTGTCGCCGGGGAACGTGGTGAGCAAGGCGCCGTGGGCCCAGCCGAGGCGCATCGCGTCTTCCGGCGAGGCGCCGCTCAAGAGGCCGTAGAAGAAGCCCGCCGAGAAGCCGTCGCCGCCGCCGACGCGGTCGAGCACGTCCAGCTCCACCGTCGGCGCCGTCAGCCGCTGGCCGGCGACCCAGCCGACCGCGCTCCAGGTGTGGCGGTTCACCGAATGGACCTCGCGCAAGGTGGTGACGACGGCCTTGATCTGCGGGTGCTTCTCCAGCGCGCGGTCGATCAGGCCGTAGAACGCGGTGGTGTCGAGCTTGTTCTTCGACGCCACCTCGGGGCCGGGGATGCCGAGGCCTTTCTGCAGGTCTTCTTCGTTGCCGACCAGCACGTCCACGTTCTTCACGATCCGCTCGATGATCGCGCGCGCGCGCTCGGGGCCGCCCGAGATGTTCCACAGCTTCTCGCGGTAGTTGAGGTCGAACGAAGTGACCGCGCCGTGTTCCTTGGCCGCTTGCATCGCCTCGATGATCAGCTCCGCGGTCGTTTCGGAGAGCGCCGCGAAGATGCCGCCGCTGTGGAACCAGCGCACGCCCGGGGCGAAGAGCGCCTTCCAGTCGAAGTCGCCCGGCTTCAGCCGCGCGGCGGCCTCGTCGCTCCGGTTGTAGAAGACGACCGGCGCGCGCACGCCGTGACCGCGGTCGCTGTAGACGGCCGCCATGTTCGGCCCGCGGGCGCCGTCGTGCTTGAAGTGCTTGTAGAAAGGCTTGACGCCCATCGCGCGCACGCGCTCGGCGATCAGGTCGCCGATCGGGTAGTCCACCATTGCCGACGCGACCGCGGTGCGCATCCGGAAGCAGTCGGCCAGGTTGGCGGCCACGTTGAACTCGCCGCCGCTGACGTGGATCGCGCACTCGGTGGCCTTGCGAAACGGCACGCTGCCCGGATCGAGACGATGCACCAGCGCGCCCAACGACAGCAGGTCCAGGGCGCCTTCCGAACGAATCTCCAGTCCCGAGCTCATCTTCGTCGCCTCTCAGTTGACGTCGGGCCGGCGCCCGACGCGATACAGCATCTCGCCGGCGCGCGGAACCACCAGCACATCGGACTCGGCGCGCTCCTGCCACTCGGCCGGATCCACGGTCGCCGGGTCCAGATAGCCGAGGTTGATCTTCTCGCAGCGCGCCTGTGGGATCCCGGTCGCGAGCGTCACGCGGATTCGCGGCGTCTCGACGCCGGTCGCCGCGTC
>CAZVOI010000890.1:0-3187 GCA_964628275.1 uncultured Acidobacteriota bacterium
CTGCCTGATAATCTCGTTCTGGCCGCCGCCGTGAAAGGGCCGGACCAGCGTGATCGCGTGGGTGATCTCCAACGCGCGCAAATGGCTCTCGATTGTTGGACGCGTGATGCCCACAGCACTGGCGGCTTTAGTCTGCTCGAACTGGCCGCCGCTCTGCCGCAGACAATATTCAAAGAAGGCGTTGAAGCGGTTCACGTCGCGAAAGCCGAACAGGCGCTGGATGTCGCGCGCGAAGAACGAATCCAGCCACTCGCGGTAGAGCGACGGCTTCTTTACCTCCGCCATCAGCGCGGGCGGCAGGCCGCCGTGCAAGAGCCGCCGGGTGAGCGCCGCGCCGGCGAAGGCGGGCAATTCCTCTTATACGCCTGGAGTTACCATACGTAAAGTATGGTAGCGTGAGTCGCTAGCGTTTGGGCGTACTAAACGTCAGTCAGCCGGCGTTTAGTAGAGGGCCTGGCAAAGAAGCTACTCGGCCTCCGCCTGGATCCGGGCGCGCTCGGCGCGGAACTCGCGGATGGCGTGCTCAAGGGCCGTGTCGGCCAGAGCGTCATGTCGGCCGCGGCGCTCTTCACGTCGCCGTGCTCGACGGCCAAGGTCAAAGAGTGGCTCGGTCGTGCTCCCAGCGCGCCTTCAGCTTCTTCATGAAGACCTGGTGATCCGGCTCGCCCCGGAAGCTGGCGAGGTGCGGGTCCCTTTCGAAGCACGGATAGCAGGGAAGTCCGCTGTCCGCGGCCTTTTCCAGCCACTCCAGGGCTTCCCGCTTCTTCCCGAGGAGCGCATAGGTGGAGGCGATGACGTGTTGGGCGTGGTGGGCATCACCGAAGCCCTCGCAGAGGGGTATCGCCTTCGCGATCGCTTCTTCCGCCTTGCGGCCTTCTCCCCCCAGGGCCAGCAGGAGGGCATCCAGCGCAACGACCATGGCCGCGTCCCGACGTCCCCCCTGTAGCCACTTGTTCTCCTGCAGCCACTTGTCGACGAGGGGTCGCGCCTCCGCTGCCTTTCCGAGGTAGATCAGCGCCGGCACCTCAGCGACTTCCGGTACGCCTGTTGTGGGGTCCTTCTCGTAGACACCCAAGGCCTTCCGGTAGTCGTGCTGATAGCGCCATCTATCGTACGGTCGTCAACGGCGACCAAGGCAATTCCGGCGCTCACCGGACCCGGCCTCAACCGCTCGCTGTCTCCCGGCAGCCCGGCGGAGATTGATCGCGGCAGGTCCAGGCTTGCGTGGCGGGCTCCCTCCGGCCGGTCAGGGACGGCCGATCAGCTCGGGGACTTCCCTCTGGAGGTACTCGAGCAGCGCTTCGGCGATGATCCGGTTTCCCTTCGCAGAGACGTGGCCGACGAAGAGCTCGTTGATCTGGCTCACCGCGGTGACGCTCTTCGCCAGCGGCGCGATGCCGTCAAAGCACCGATAGCCGCGTTTTTCGCACGCCTCCAGGAGCCGCGCCAGCCGCTTCTGGTCCGGCCTTCCCTGGAACTCGAGGCGAACCTGGTATTTGAGGGGGAGCACCACGATGATCGGGACGGCGCCCTTCTCCTTCACGTGCCCGACGAACGCGTCCAGGATCGCGAGCATCAGGTTCCGGGCTTCATCCACCTCCCACAGGTTCGCCCAGGGCCGGGGATCGATGTCGTCGACGCGGCGGTCGGCCCGCCCGTAATAAGCCTCGAGCCACATCCGCTTGTTGAAGAGGATCCTCGAGTACGGAAACTGCAGGAGCGGATAGTCGTCCCGGTTGTACCACCAGTCCTTCCTGCCGAGCCCCTGCACGAACCGCGCGTCGCCCAGCTTCCTTACGTCTGCACTGCGTTGTACGGGGTTGTCCAGCAACACGAGCTCGCCGGCCCTGAGGACGAAGCGGGGCTTCGTCGACGGGTTGCCGGTTCGCGGGAAGTAGAAGGGCCTGTAGACGTTGACGACCCTGTTGATGTTCTCCGTGGTCAAGCCCAGGGCCACGACGGGCGTTCGGATCGATGGGAAGACCGACCGGAACTTCAGGTAGGCCTGGTCGGTGCCGTACGAGGCGACCCCGAAGTTGTAGACGTCCTTCTCGAGCAGGTTCGCCAGGTAGCTCTGCCAGGTCTCATGATCCTCGACGTCGTCACAGTAGGTGAACGAGTCGCCGAACGTGGACATGAACGGCAGGTCGTACGAGACCATTCGCGGCCTCTCGCCAAGGGGGGTCGGAAACGTGTTGTCCCAACCGAGGGCGAGGTACCCCTCGCCGGTTGACTCGATCCGCGCCTTCTTCTCGTCCTGAAGCTCCCGGCTCAGTAGGTATTGCTCGACTTCGAAGAAGGTGAACTGTTCTCGGAACGACAGGAAGAACACGGCCGAGAGCGCCTCCAGGACGACGAGGACCGAGATCAGGACCAGGACGGAGAACACCTCCTGCCTGGCGGAGCGGCGCCGCACGCGGAGAGCGCGAGCGAGGAGGAAGAGCGGGAGCAGCATGACGAGGACGATGCCCGACACGAGGCTCGGGATCTTGAGAGCCTCGGCGAGGGTCACGAGCCGCCCTCGGAAGCCGATGCCCATCTGACCGGCGACCCAGCCTCCCGCGAGCGCCAGGGCCAGGAGCGCCGCTCCAGACAACAGGAGCGGCCATCGCCTGACGCCTCGAGGCTCCGACCCGTCCGTCGGCATCGCCACCTCGGCCCAATGGTCACGGGCGTCCCGTAGGTCTCGGGCGAGATCCCGCGTCGAGGCGTACCGGTCCTGGGCTTCCTTGGCCAGGCACCGCTCGGCTATGCGCCGAAGCTCCGCCGGAACGCCGGGATTGAACGAAGCGATGGGCGGAGGCTCGTCCCTGATGATGGCCGACAGGGTATCGACGGCCGTGTTCCGCCGGAAGGCACGCTTCCCCGTGGCCATCTCGTACAGGATCGCGCCGAGGGAGAACTGGTCCGACCGGAAATCCACGGATCGGCCGCTCGCCTGCTCCGGGGACATGTAGCCGACCGTCCCGAGCACGACCCCCGCGTCCGTGGCCAGCCCCGGCCGCGTGCCCGTGGGCGCTTCCGGGAGGCCCTGGGGTTCGTGCGGTGGCAGGAGCTTCGCGAGGCCGAAGTCCAGGATCTTCACGAACCCGTCCGTCGTCACCATGACGTTCTCGGGCTTCAGGTCGCGGTGGACGATGTCGGCGGCGTGGGCCTTGGCGAGCCCATCCGCGAGCTGTGCCCCGAC
>CAZVOI010000891.1:0-3514 GCA_964628275.1 uncultured Acidobacteriota bacterium
CAACATGGGCGAGACGTGTGCCGTCTTCGAAGCCGTCCACGGCAGCGCCCCCGACATCGCCGACAAGAACCTCGCCAACCCGACGGCGCTGCTCCTCTCAGGCCTGATGATGCTCGACCACATCGGCGAACGAGAGATGAGCCTTCGCATCCGCGCCGCGCTCGGACGCATCATCTCGGCCGGCGTCGTCCGCACGCGCGACCTTGGCGGGCAGGCGTCGACGACGGAGTTTACCGAGGCGATCTGCCGGGAGATCGAGAAGTAGGGTCTTTCGCTACTCTCACTGCAGCCTGGCGTATTCAGCCTGCGCTTCCCTGAGGATCGGAACCTCGGGGTCGGCGTCCTTCCAGCTGGCGAGGAAGTCGCGGTAGGCGGCGGCCGCCTTTGTCTTGTCTCCTGACAAAGCGAATGCTCGACCGAGCTGCAGGCGGGCAAGTGTGCTGATGGGATCGGGGCCAACGATCCCGCGGTGCTCGAGGACCTTCTGGAACTCCGCGGCGGCGTCGGTGCCCTGGCGGGCGGCGAGATAGGCCTCGCCACGCACGTAGACGGGATGCAGCCCGCCGAAGAACGCATTGAAGGGAAGGCCAGGGACGGCGAGTTCATAACGAGCGGCGGTCTCCAGCTGCTCGAGGGCCTTACGCGGGTTCACGGGGTTCCCGTTCAAGGCGACAAGGGCGCGGAGCGTTGGCAGGTAGGTAAATCGGACCGACGTATCCTCCGGAAAGCGGCGGTCGAGATCGTTCGCCAGCGCTTCGGCCCGGGCGACGTCACCCGCACGCGCGAGCGCGACGCCGGCGGCATACTGCACATCGCGTCCGTTGGACAGCTCGAGCGCTGCCGTCGCGCTTCGCCTGGCCGCGGGGGCGTTGCCAGACAACGCCTCCGACACGGCGACTCCCGTGGCAAAGAGCGCCGCTCTCTCCCGCTGCCCGGCCTGCTGCGCCAGCTCCACAGCGCGGCGGGACGCCGCCCTCCCCTGTTGCAGCCGGCCTGAACGGGCAGACACCAGAGACTCCAGGTGGGACAGCCAGTCTTCCGCGCCGGGCTTGCCCTTGGCCTGCGCCACTTCGCGATCCATACCCGCCCGGTCGTCGCGCAAGAAAGCCAAGTAGTAGCGCAGGATGGACACGTCCGTGACGCCGGCCTTCTGCTCGGGGGCTAGCCCCAGTACAAGCGCGTTTGCGATTCAGGTTGTAAACAAAAAGCTCGAAATGCCCGTACTACGTAGCAGAGTTTCGGCGACCAAACCGGAAACGTCTGAGACGCGGAAGGACATTTCGAGTGAGCACAAGTAGACATCAAACACTGGCGCGTCGCAAACAGCGGATCGCGAAGCGGCTGCAGCCCCGGACGTGGCCGGCGCAAGCGACGCCAATGTACACCGCGAGTAACATCCAGTACGAGCACAGTGACCGCGTACGCGGCGTGGCGAGTGGCGGCATCGGCGCCATGCATCGGTTGGCGCGGCACACGGGGTTGGTCGAGGCGATCGATCGGCACGTCGAGGTCTTGAAGGTGCATCTGCCGTATCACGAATCGGATCACGTGCTCGGCATCGCGTACAACGTGCTGTGCGGCGGGACCTGCTTGCAGGATATTGAGCAACGGCGGCAGGATGAGGTGTATCTCGATGCGCTCGGCGCGCAGCGGATTCCCGACCCGACCACCGCGGGCGATTTCTGCCGCCGCTTTGACGAGGCCACCATCGAGGCGTTGCACACCGCGTTCAACGAGACGCGCCTGCGAGTGTGGCGCGCGCAGCCGGCGGCGTTTTTCAAGGAAGCCCTGATCGACGCGGACGGCACCCTGGCCGAGACCACCGGGCAGTGTAAGAAGGGCATGGACATCGCCTACAACGGCGTGTGGGGCTACCATCCCCTGGTGGTGTCGCTGGCCAACACGCGGGAGCCGCTCTTCCTCGTCAACCGGAGCGGCAATCGCCCGTCGGCGGAGGGGGCGGCCGAGCGATTCGATCAAGCCGGCGCGTTGTGTCGCACGGCGGGCTTTCAGCGGTTGACGTTCCGCGGCGATACCGATTTCACGCAGACGCGTCACCTGGATCGGTGGGATGCCGCCGGCGTGCGCTTGGTGTTCGGCTGCGATGCCCGCGCCAACCTGATCCGGGAGGCCGACGCGTTGCCGCCGCGGGCCTGGAGGCGCTTGGTGCGGCGCCCGCCCGCCGAGGTCCAGACCGAGCCGCGTCAGCGGCCCGCGAATGTGAAAGAGGCCATCATCGTCGAGCGGGAGTTCAAAAACCTGCGCCTGGAGGCGGAAGCGGTCGCGGAGTTCGCCTACCAACCGGTCGCGTGTGCGACGGCGTATCGGATGGTCGTCGTCCGGAAGAACATTTCGGTCGAACAAGGCGACCGGCGGCTGTTCGATGAGATTCGCTACTTCTTTTATCTGACGAATGATGGCGAGACACCCGCGGCGGACGTGGTCTTCTTGGCCAACGACCGGTGCAACCAGGAGAACTTGATCGATCAACTCAAGCATGGCGTCGGGGCGATGGGGATGCCCGTCGACACGTTGGTCAGCAACTGGGCCTACATGGTGATGGCCGCGCTCGCGTGGACGCTCAAAGCGTGGTTCGCGTTGCGGCTGCCCGAGACGGGTCGCTGGGCGACGCGCTACGCGGCCGAGAAGGCCACGGTCCTGCGCATGGAATTCAAAACGTTTCTCAACGCGTTCATGCGGATCCCCGTGCAGGTAGTGCGCACGAGTCGCCGGCTCGTGTTTCGGCTGCTCGCGTGGAATCCCTGGCAACATGTCTTGCTCCGCGGCCTCGATCAACTGCACGGCACCTTGCGGGACTGAGGCGTCGGACGTGAAACCGGGATAGTGAGGCCCGGATGGCACCAACTCGTTGACGCGGAGCAGACCAAGCAGCACGAGGGACAATCGAGCGATCGGAAACCGGAGGCCACGCCCCCGAAGCGGCTGCTTTTCCTTCTCGTGGCACGCTCGATTTCGTCGCTCAGCCGAACCGCAAACGCGCTTATTTTGGGACTAGCACGGGGCGCAGGAACGGGGGCGGAGCGATTCCTCGCGTCGTGTTCCGTCCCTGCGATCCGTGGCGTTGACGAGTAGCTGTGCCAGTGATTGCGCCTGATGACGACTCCACACGCCACCACCTACACGACGCGGCAGCGGCAGGGTACGAGCGTAGGCCGCGTTCCCGGCGAGCGGAGTGGGCCCTGGCCAGCCAGCCTCGTTGCGGCATCCTCAGGAAGTGCAATTGAGAGATCGAGCGTGTGCCAGTTGGCCGACCGGTCCGCGCTGGCGTTCGCCGACGGCTCGCAAAGGCGCTCTGGCCGGCACTCTGCGACCGATGTTCGGCGTGGTGACCCGCTGTCTGGCGGTCGAGGGCCGCGCCTACTCCTCGTCCGGCGCCGCCTGCCCTAACGTCCCCGACGCCTTCTTCATCAGGTACACCTTGATGAAGCCATCGAGATCGCCATCGAGCACGCGGTCCGGGTCGCCGACCTCTTCCTTGGTGCGGTGGTCCTTG
>CAZVOI010000892.1:0-5721 GCA_964628275.1 uncultured Acidobacteriota bacterium
GTAGGTCCCGATCCGATCGAAGCGACTATTCAGTGTGATCGCTACGAGCCCAGCAGAAGGTCATTCGGATCGGGTCCCCCACTACTGTTTCCGATGGAGGAAAACATGACTCACTTCAAGCGCGGCGCCGGGCTACTGCTCGCACTCGCGCTCGTACTAGGCCTGCAGACAGCGGCCTTCGCCCAGACCGGCGCGGCCTCGATCACCGGCCTCGTCACCGACCAGAGCGGCGCCGCGGCGCCGGGCGTGACGGTCACGGCCACGAGCAAGGCCACCAACGTTGAGTACACCGCCGTCTCGAACGCGGCCGGCAACTACACCATCACGACCCTGCCGATCGGGACCTACGTGGTGAAGGCCGCGCTCACCGGCTTCAAGACCACGACCTTCACAGGCGTCGTGCTCGAGGCGAAGCAGATCTCCCGCATCGACTTCAAGCTCGAGGTCGGCGCCCTCGAAGACACGATCGAGGTGGTGGGCCAGTCGCCCGTGCTGCAGACCGAGTCGGCGACGGTTGGGGAAGTGCTCTCGGGCAAGACCATCGAGTCGCTTCCGCTCAACGGCCGCAACGCCAACCAGCTGGCGCTGCTCATGCCGGGGGCCATCACGCCAAACCCCGAGTCGTTCGCGGGAGCCCGCAACCTCGGCGGCGGACGGCCCTACGTGAACGGCAACCGCGAGCAGACGAACAACTTCCTGATCGACGGCGTGGACATGAACGAGACGGTGGACAACCGGATCGCCTATCAGCCCAGCCCCGACGCCCTTGCCGAGATCAGCGTAGAGACGAACAACTACGCGGCCGACGTGGGCAACGTCGCGGGCGCGGTGATCAGCAACGTGATCAAGTCCGGCGCGAACCAGTTCCGGGGCAACGTGTTCGAGTTCTACCGCAACAGCGACTTCGACGCGAACTCGTGGTCGAACAACCGCTCTGGCGCGGCCAAGGCCGAGCGCACGCAGCACATCTTCGGCGCCACGCTCGGTGGTCCGATCGTCAAGAACAAGCTGTTCTTCTTCGTCGACTACCAGGGGACCGTCCTCGACCAGCCGGGCTCGGCGACGGCGGCGGTCGCTCCGGCCGCGTGGCGTACCGGCGATCTCTCGAGCGTGACCACGCCGATCCGGGACCCCCGGACCGGGCTGCCGTTCCCGGGCAACCAGATCCCTCTGAACCGGATCAGCCCCACTGCCCTCGCGATCCTGAACAGCCCGGATTACCCACTTCCCAACCGCACGGTCACGGGCGTGGCGGGAAACTACGTGGGTGAATCCCTGAGCACGACGCGCGCCCATCAGGGCGACCTCCGGCTCGACTGGAGCGCCTCGGCCAACGACAAGCTCTTCCTCCGCTTCTCGATCGCGGAGTACGAGCAGACAACGGGTCGGACGGCGTTCCCGCTGATTGCCGCCGGCGCCACCGAGTCTCCCTTCCGCAACCTGGGGTTGAACTGGAGCCACGTGTTCGGCCCGTCGCTGATCAACGAGGTGCTCGTCGGCTACAACTCTAGCAACATCGTGACCTCGCTCAACGACTGGGGCGGGATCGGCACCGCCAACGCGACGTTTGGGATCCCCGGCGGACAGCCGATCGACGGCCTGAGCGCCATTGGCTGGGGCAGCGGGCTCTCGGGAATCGGCTCCGCGGCCACGCTCGAAAACAACCTCCCCAAGGGCTACCAGCTCAACGAGAAGCTGACCTGGATCAAGGGCAACCACGCCCTGAAGTTCGGCGGCCAGTTCCTGCGCTACGTCCAGCGCCGGTACTACGCCGGCAACAACGGCGCCCTGGGCACGTTCAGCTACGCCGGAACCTTCACCGGCTTCGCCTTCTCCGACTTCCTGCTCGACCAAGTGTCGAGCAAGGGCCGTGGCGGCGGCGACCCTGACAACCCGTGGACGCACCTGCAGAACCGGCTTTCCCTCTACGTCCAGGACGACTTCAAGATCCGACCCGACCTGACCCTGAACCTGGGCCTGCGCTGGGCCTACACCTCGCCCCTCGTCGAGAAGGACGACCGGCAGTCGAACTTCGACGTAGCGCCTCCCCTCGGCAACGGGACCGGCGTGCAGACCTTCGCGGAGGACGGCGGCATCGAGAACCGAGCGCTCTACGCGCCCTACTACAAGGGCTTCGAGCCGCGACTGGGTCTCGCCTGGCGGCCGACCGAGCGCTGGGTCGTCCGCGGCGGCTACGGCATCTCGCAGTTCATGGAGGGCACGGGGTCCAACCTGCGGCTCCCGATGAACCCGCCGTTCTTCTTCGAGTCGAACGTCAACTACGACACTTCGAGCGGGGCGGGAACGATCACCACGGGCTTCGCCGAGCTGGTGCCCGGCACGACACCGTCCGGGCAGGTGCGCGCCTTCGACCCGGAGCTGCGGCCGCAGTTCACCCAGCAGTGGAACATCTCCGCCGAGTACCTGCTGACCTCGAGGATGTCGCTCAACGTCGGCTACGTCGGCCACCACGCGACCAACCTGGTGGCCCCGGTGGAGGGCAACCAGCCGCTGCCCGGCGTGGGCGATCCCTCGACGTGGGCCCCGCTCAACTCGCGCCGGCCCCTGATCGAGGAGCAGCCGCTCATCACGAACATCGCGACGACGACTTCGGCGGCGCGCAGCAACTACAACGCGCTCCAGGCGAGCCTCCGCCACCGCTCGTGGAACGGCCTCGAGTTCATGGCGTCGTACACCTTCGGCAAGGTCCTTACCAACAACCTGGGCTATTACGGCTCCGGCGGCGTCGCCTCCGAGGGCGCCTACTGGATGAACGCCTACGAGCCAGAGTGGAACTACGGCCGTGCCTTCCACGACATCCGTCACAACTTCGTCCTGGCTGGGAACTACGAGCTGCCGTTCGGCAAGGGCATGAAGTGGGGCGCCGAGTGGGGCGGGCTCACCGACGCGATCCTCGGCGGGTGGAAGCTCTCCGCCATCTACCAGGTGCGCACCGGATTCCCGATCACCGTGCGCGACGTTGGCGGGCGGACGCTACAGGCCGTCCGCGGGAACGAGCGGCCCAACTGCGTCGGAAACCCGGTGCCGTCCAACCAGGGCGTCACCTCGGATCCGACCGCTCCCAACGACAGCAAGTGGCTGGACATTGGCGCCTTCGCGTCGGCGCCGCTGGGCACCTGGGGTAACTGCGGCATCGGTATCGTGGACGCCCCCGGATTCAGCAACGTGGACCTCGCGCTCGCCAAGCGGTTCAATGTGGGCGGTGAGCGCTCCCTCGAGTTCCGTGCCGAGGCGTTCAACTCGCTCAACCACCCGAACTGGGCGCCACCGGGCGCCAGCCTCGGCAACGTCAACACCTTCGGAATCATCACCGGGACGATCAACTCCGCGCGAGTGGTCCAGTTCGCGGTGAAGCTGTACTTCTAGCGCCTCGCGCGCGGCCCGGTGCACCCGGGCCGCGCGACGGTCGCTTCGGCAGGGGGTGGGCCCCACGGCTCACCCCCTGTCGTGTTTCTGGTGGGGTCAGGTCTTGAACTGGGGCGTCACCCGGAGTCGTCTCGGCTGAGACCCAGCATCGCTGAAAGCTCGGCGTCCCGTTGGCCCGCTGGCGCAGGGTGCGTTCAGCCCGGCAGGATGTCGAACCGGCGCCGGCCCTCGATGCGGCAGATCGCGAAGTCCCGCCGATCGGTGGTGAAAACCAGGTTTGTGTCGAGCTCTTCGGCGAGCACGACCAGCGTGGCGTCGGCATAGTCCAGCGGCAGCCCACGACGCACCTGAGCCTCGCTCTGTGAGCGACCTTGCCGAGGCGCAGCGCCCGGGGATACAATGTGGATACGAGAGGGGGTGGCGATGAAAGCGCGTCTCGTTCGCATCGGCAATTCCCGTGGCGTCCGGCTTCCGAAGCCGGTTATTGAGCAGGCGGGTCTCGCGGAAGACGTGGAGCTCCAGGTCCGTGGCAACACAGTGGTGATCACCTCACGGCGGACCACTCGTGCGGGTTGGGCCGAGGCGGCGCGGCGGATGCGTGACGCTGGTCATGATCGACTGCTCGACACGACGACCGCGACCAGGTTCGACGACGAGGCGTGGCGTTGGCGATAGCGCGCGTTGGTCGCGGGGACGTGTTCCTGGTTACCCTCAACCCTACGCGCGGTAGCGAGATTCGGAAGACCAGACCGTGCGTTGTGGTCTCCCCCGACGAGCTGAATGCACACCTGCGCACGTTCATCGTGGCGCCGCTTACAACCGGAGCCTACTCTTACCCCTTTCGAATCCCCTGTACGTTTCAGGGCAAATCAGGTCACGTGGTGCTCGACCAGATTCGCACCGTGGACCTGGAGCGGCTGGTCAAGCGTCTGGGGGCTCTGCCCCTCCCCGCTCTCGCACAGTCGCTGGCCGTGCTGCGTGAGATGTTCGAAGCGTAGGGGCCGCTAACCAGACGGACCCTCGGCCACGGTCACTCCACGAAGCATCGCTGAAGGCTGAGACCCTGTTTCTGGCGGGGTCAGGTCTTGAACTGAGGCATCACGACCGTGCACGCCGACCCGTCGGGACGAACTCCAGTCCTCGCGAGCGGTCGCCCACCGCGAGCGCTCGCAGGCCCCCGTCGAAAGTCGCGAGGACTCCACGACGGCGTGTGGCTAACGCCAGCAGGTAGGCGTCCGTCAGCTGACGAGGCCCCTGCAGTCGACCCGCGATCGGCCCCACCGCGCCCACCAAGCTGACGTCGTCGGCCCAGAAATCGTGTCCGGGATGCGCGAGGTTCCGCTCGAGCAGGCTCAACGCTTCTGCCGGCGCCACGGCATCCGCCGAGAAGCTCGGGTTCGAGACGATGCGTACGAAGGCCAGCTCCGTGAGCGGGCAGGTCGCCCAACGCGAGGCTCCTCCCCGCGCAACGAACCAGGCGTGGGCGTCGTCGTAGTGCTCGTGCGTGGGCCACAGCAGCGCGATCAGCACGTTCACGTCGAGCAGCGCCGTACTCACGGCAGCTCGTCAAGCAGCGCGTCGACGGCGGCGACCGTCACGCGCGCGCTCCCCGCCGGCAGCCGAACCACGGTGAGGCCGTGCCTCTCGGTGGTCGGCATCGGCAGCTCGGCTCCCCGGCGGACGAGCTCCGTCACCGCCTCTCCCAGCGTCACCCGCTTCTGCCGGGCGAGCCTTCGCGCCAATGCCAGGGCATCATCTCCCAGAGTCAGTGTTGTTCTCATAGAATCTGCATCATATCACACAACTGATGCGGTTCTGTGGGAATGATGCTCCATTCCGACTCGAGTCACTGCACGAACCGGCCGCGATGGTCGACCGGCTTCAGGGTGAAGGGGTCGAGCAGCTCGTCGACCAGCGCCGTGACTTCGGCGCGCGTGACGAGGCGCCCGGGCGTCCAGTCGCCCAGACCGAGCGCAGCCCACAGCTCGGGACAGGAGCGGGCGGGCGCCTTCGCGAGCGCGCCGAAACGACCGTCGGCCTTCTTCGCGACCGCCGCACGGTACTCGACCAGCATCGCTACGGCCTCGGCGACCGTGAGCGGTCGGCCGTCCGCGGGCGGGACGGCGGCCGGTTCGAACTCCGCGAGCCCGCGCTCAAGCGTCGCCGCGTCGATCGGGAAATCCGGGTAGAACCAGGTCTGGTTCGCCCACTGATGGGACAGTCCCCGGCCCTTCAGAATTCCCGTCACGCCGACGCGCTGGATGCGTGCGAACTGGGGGTGGTCCGGGGGCACGTCCAGGTACGGCAGGAGCAGGGCACGTGCCTCGATCAGCG
>CAZVOI010000893.1:0-1561 GCA_964628275.1 uncultured Acidobacteriota bacterium
CGTCGACGCCGGCCACGCCGTCACCGTGTCCCCGATGGGCAACCTGCCGGTGATCAAGGACCTGGTCGTCGACATGGCGCCGTTCTGGCACAAGATCCACGCGATCAAGCCCTTCCTCGACAGCTCCGACGTCGATGCGCCGGAGCGCGAGTGGCGCGTCACGCCGGCGCAGAGCGCGCTGATCTCGAAGGAGTCGCTCTGCATCATGTGCGGCTGCTGCGTGTCGGAGTGCAACTCGATGGAGTCGGATCCCGACTTCCTCGGCCCCGCCGCGCTGGCGAAGGCGTACCGGTTCGTCGGCGATGTGCGCGACGGCGACACGAAGGCGCGCCTGAAGGACCTGTCGGGCGCCCACGGCATCTGGGACTGCACCCGCTGCTACTTCTGCAACCAGCGCTGTCCGAAGGGCGTCGATCCGCGCGACGCGATCGCCAAGCTCGGCGCCGAGGCGTTCCGCGAGGGTCTGACGCGCGACGAGGGCGCCAAGCACGCGAAGGTGTTCGTGCAGTCGACCTACAAGGGCGGCTACCTGCGCGAGACCGAGCTGGTGCCGAAGACGATCGGCCCCATCGGTGCGATCCAGCAGATCCCGTTCGCGCTCCAGCTGGCCCGCGCCGGCAAGGTGCCGAACCCGCTCGCACCGCACAAGGCGAAGGACAACGCCGAGGTCAAGCGGCTCTGGAAGCTGATCGAGTCGCAGACGCCCAAGCACAAGGACCGCGCGACCCGCGGCCCCGAGGGAGCCTGAGGATGAAGGACCGTTACGCCTACTACCCCGGCTGCCTCGCCAGCCTCTCCCAGAAGGAGCTCGACTCTTCCAGCCGCGCGATCATGGGGCTGCTGGGTGCCGAGCTGGTCGAGATGCCATCCGTCACCTGCTGCGGCGCGGGCGACATCCACGAGGCGAAGCCCGACTACTACCTGCACATCTCGGCGCGCATCCTCGGCCAGGCCGAGCGCTCCGGCTGCGACACGATCCTCACGATCTGCAACGTCTGCACGCTCAACCTGCGGCAGGCGAACGAGCGGCTGAAGGAGAACCCGGCCGAGCTCGCGCGGATCAACGACAACCTCAGGCAGACCGGCATCGGCGGCTACGAGGGCGGCGTCGACGTGCGGCACCTGCTCTGGGAGGTCTCGCAGGGCGACGGCTACGAGCGGTTCAAGCAGGTCGCCGTGAAGTCGCTCGAGGGGCTCAAGGTGGCGCCCTTCTACGGCTGCCAGATCCTGCGCCCCGCCAAGCTGCTCGGCTTCGAGGATCCCGACCGGCCCGAGTCGCTGGAGCGCCTGATCGAGGCCTGCGGCGCCGAGGCGATCGACTATCCCGCGAAGATCAAGTGCTGCGGGTTCCCGATCGTGCTGGCCCGTGAGGACGTGGCGCTGGGCCAGCTCGTCCAGCCGCTGCAGCAGGCCACCGACGCCGGCGCCGACGTGATGGTGACGCCGTGCCCGCTCTGCCACCTCTCGCTCGATGCGTGGCAGCAGAAGCTTGAGAAGTCGACCGGGAAGAGCTACGGCATCCCGATCCTTCATCTCGCGCAGCTCGTCGGCGTCGCCGCGG
>CAZVOI010000894.1:0-2079 GCA_964628275.1 uncultured Acidobacteriota bacterium
TGGGCTGCGTGGCCGTGCTGCCGGTGAACGGCCTCACCACCGGCACGATCAACTGGCAGACCTTGTCGCACCTGGCGTTCGCCTTCCGCATCACGCCGGATCTGCTGCTGCTGGGCATGCTGTTCGCCCTGGTGATGGGCGCCCTCGGCGGCCTGCCCCCGGCGATCCGCGCCGCGCGGGCGAACGTCGCCCATACGCTGCGGGCGCTCTAGTGTTCTGGGGGGTGCTGCGTCGCACCCCCCAGGCCCCCCCTTCGCTACGCGGGAGTGAATCCCGCTCCGCTACGAGCCCGCTGCGTCGCGCAGGTGCTGCGTCGCACCCCCCAGACCCCCCGCGCACTGCGGCGAAGTGAATTCGCCTGCGTGCGCCGCCTGTTGCCTACTTAGGGGACTGCTCCTGCGGGTAGAGGTGGCGGAGCAGGAAGCGCCAGGCGGGCACGACGCGGATGCGGCCGTGGTCGATGTCAATCGTCTCGGCCTCGTGGCGCGTGACGACCGTGCCTTGGGAGATCGAGAGTTCCGCCATCGCTTCGGAGAGCGCGCCGATCTCGCGGGCCCGCGTCTCGGGATCGCGCAGGCTCACGCACACCTGAACCAGCGAAAGCGCTCCGTCTGAGGAGGTCGCGGCAAAGTCGACCTCGCGCCCCGCCGCGGTCACGAAGTACTCGACCTCGTGACCACGCCGCCTGAGGTCCAGGAACACGAGCGTTTCGAGTAGGCGGCCCTCGTCGCGGCCAGGCTCGCGGCTGAGGGCCCTCGCGAGCCCCGTGTCGATCGGGTAGACCTTGCGCGGATTCACCATGCGGGCCCGCTCGGACCGGGACCGGATCGGGACCGTGAAGAGAAGGAAAGCATCGGCCAAGTGGTCGAGCGCGGCGTGAAGGGTGTCCTTGGCCACGGCGACGCCGCGCGAGCGCAGGTCGTTGTAGAACTTGTGCACGGAGAAGGCCGCCCCGGGTGAGGCGAGCAGGTGCCTGACGAGCTGGCGGAGCGCCGTCGTGTTGGAGAGGCGGTGGCGCTCGATCACGTCCCGGAGCAGGACGACGTCGACGTACTCCTGTAGAACCCGCCTGCGGAGGTCCGCCTCCATCCCTTGCACCTCGGGAAAGCCGCCCTCGAACAGATAGGCGTCGAACCGGTTCTCCAACAGCGCCACGGTCTCCGACCCCGGCAGCGGACCCTTCTCAAGCTGCACGCCCCCGTGAGCCAGCGCTTCCTCGAAATCGAACGGGAAGATCTCGGTCTCGATCGCGCGGCCCCGGAGGCTCGTCGCTATCTCGCGTCCGAGCAGCCGGGAGGAAGAGCCGGTCAGACAGAGATGGACCCGCTCGGTGTCGATGAGCCTGCGGCAGAAACGCTCCCAGCCCTCGACGTTTTGGATCTCGTCGAAGAAGAAGGCGCATTCCCGTCGCTTCATCGCCGGGTAGCGCCGGTAGAACGCCTCGGGGACGAGGTGCAGGTCGGCGGCGCCCAGCGGCAACAACCGCTCGTCTTCGAAGCTGAGATAGAGGATGGATTCGCGGAGAGCGCCGTCCCTCAGCAGCTCGGCGATCCGCTGGTAGAGGAAGAAGGTCTTGCCCGACCGGCGCATGCCGGTCACCGTATCGATCTTCCCCCGCAGCCACGGCAGACGGGCTCGGCGCGGCGTCAGCGCAGGCAGGGGCCGCTCCACGAAGTCGGCCATCATCCGGTCCAACAGTTCGATCATTTTGTCCTTATAGGAAGGACATCCTAGACCGGTATTGTCCTCTTGACAAGGACCATATCCCACCCGCGCTGCAGTCGCGGTGGTGCCTACCGGCCCTCGCGCGTGAGCGCGCCCCGGCCGCGGAGCGGCTACTCCCTTCTCAGCGCCTCGACCGGGTCGAGGCGGGCGGCGTGCCAGGCGGGGTAGAGGCCGAAGCCGATGCCGATGCCGAGCGCCACGACCAGGGCGATCACCAGCATCAGCGGGTGGACCGCGGTCGGCCAGCCGGCGAAGGTCTGGATCAGGACCGCACCCAGCAGGCCGAGCACGCTGCCGAGCAGCCCGCCGGTCACGGTCAAGAGCGAGCTCTCCACCAGGAACTGCGCCGCCACG
>CAZVOI010000895.1:0-14410 GCA_964628275.1 uncultured Acidobacteriota bacterium
CGGTGAGCGCCGGAGTCGAGAGCTTCGCGCCCGGCAGGTTCATGCCCTTGTTCGGCTTCAGCTCGCCGCCGTGGACCACCTCCGCCAGGACCTCTTCGCCGCGGGTCTCGATCACCCTGAGCTCCAGGTTGCCGTCGTCCAGCAGGATCGTGTCGCCCTTGGCGACGTCTTTGGGCAAGAGGTCGTAGGTGGTCGAGATCCGTTCCGGCGTGCCCTCGATCGACTCGTCGGTGGTGATCGCGACGCGGGCGCCGTCCTTTAGCTCGACCCCTCCGCCCTTGACCTTGCCGGTGCGGATCTTGGGGCCCGACAGGTCCTGGAGCAGCGCCACCGGCAGGTCCTTGCGAGCCGCGATCTCGCGGACGGCCTTCATGACCCCGAGATGCTGCTCGTGCTCGCCGTGCGAGAAGTTGAGCCGAGCCACGTTCACGCCCGCGTCGATCAACTGCTCGAGGACGTCGGGGTGCTTCGAGGCCGGTCCGATGGTCGCGACGATCTTGGTTCGGCGCATTCCGGCGAGTATTGCGCACGTCGCGTCATTTTTCACAAGGGTCTTTCGATCCGACTCGATAGAATTCCGTCGGCAGCATGCAACTTTCGCCCGGCGCGACGGTATCGCACTACCGAATCCTCGAGACGCTCGGGCGCGGCGGCCAGGCGACGGCGTTCAAGGCCGAGGACATGCGGCTGAACCGGCCGGTGGTGATCAAGGCGCTGCGCCCCGAGCTGGCCCAGAGCGAGACGGCGCGCCGACGTTTCGAGCGCGAGGCGTCCTTGTGCTCGGCGCTGGACAACGCCCACATCCAAGGCGTCTACGACGTCGGTCAGGAGGGCGATCTCTACTACATCGTGCTCCAGTACGTCGAGGGCCCGACGCTGAAGCAGTTCCTGAACGCCCGGCCGCTCGAGCTGCGCACCGCGTTGCGTCTCGCGATCCAGCTCGCGGATGCCCTGGCCGTTGCGCATTCGAGCGGCATCGCCCATCGCGACCTGAAGCCGGCCAACGTGATCGTGACCGCCGACCGGCAGGCCAAGATTCTCGACTTCGGCCTGGCCAAGAACCTGGCGCCTGGGGCCGAGGACTCCGGCCCCAAGAGTTCCCCGGAGGAGCCGCTCACCGAGGTCGGCGTGCCCTATGGCTCGATGGGGTACGGATCTCCCGAACAGGCCGCCGGCGCGCCTGCGGATCATCGTGCCGATGTCTTCAGCCTGGGCGTGCTTCTCTACGAGATGCTGACCGGGGTCGCCCCGTTCCGCGGCCGGCACGCCGTCGAGGTGCTGAACGCCGTGATCACGCAGGCGCCGCGGCCGGCTCGTGAGCTGAACACCAAGGTCTCGCCGGAGCTGCAGCGGGTGCTGGACCGCGCGATGGCCAAGGATCCCAAGGAGCGCTACCAGACGATGGCGGCGTTCCGCGACGAGCTGATGGCCTTCGAGCGGCGCTTGTCGCGCGCGGCCGCGCCGGGGGAGATCGGCCTGCAGGCGCCCGACGGGCGCGCGCGAGCCTCGTGGCTGCTGTCGGGTACCCTGGGCCGGGTGCTGGGCCGGCTGCGCAGCGGCTCGCCGGGACCGCTGCGCCTCGCGCGATCGGGTCCGCAGCAGGCCAGCGGTCCCCAGTCGCGTCCCTCCTCCTGGGGTTCCGAGGACAAGCCGACGCTGGCGGTCCTCCCCTTCAAGAACCTCGCCGGCGACCCCGACACCGCCTTCTACGAGTTTTCGCTGGCCGACGGCGTGATCACCGAGCTCGCCCACTTGAAGTCGCTGGTGGTGCGGCCCTCAGCGTACGTCGCCCAGTACGTGGGGCAGAACGTCGACCCGCGGCAGGTGGGGGAGGATCTGGCCTGCTCGCTGGTGCTGGCGGGGTCCTTCTTCAAGGGGCCCGACAAGATCAGGGTGACGGTGCAGCTCGTGCAGGCGCAGAGCGGCGAGATCGTGTGGAGCGACCAGGTCGACATCGCGGCGGCCGACTTCCTGACCATCCAGGACGAGCTGGCCGAGCGGCTGATCGCGGGCCTGAAGCTGACGCTGACGGCCGAAGAGCAGCAGCAGATCGACCGGCCGTTCACCAAGAGCGCGGAGGCCTACGAGTTCTACCTGCGCGGGCGCGACTCGCTGTTCCGCTACATCCTGAGAAGCCACGACGAGAACGACCTCGAGCAGGCGATCCGCCAGATGCACGAGGCGATCAGCAAGGATCCCGAGTTCGCCCGCGCCCATTCGACGCTCGGCCGCGCCTACGTGATCCACGCGCAGACGTACGGCGGCGCGCAAGACTTCACGCTGGCCGAGCGTGCGCTGCGGCGCGCCCTGGAGCTGGACGACAGCCTGGTGAACGCGCACCTGCAGATGATCTACGTGGATCTGCACCACGGCGACAAGCAACGCGCCCGGAACACCATCGAGCGGTTGCTGCAATCGGCGCCCGCCGACCCCTCGGTGCTGTTCGTGGCGGGAATGCTGTTCCGGCTCGACGGCCTGCACGAGAAGGCGCGCGCCCAGTTCGACCGCCTGCTCGAGATCAACCCGAGCGACGTGGTGATCGTCAAGATGAACCGCGCCCGCATCTTCAATTACGAGGGTCGCTACGATGAGGCGATCTCCGAGCTGAACCAGGCGCTCGAGGTCGAGCCGGAACATCCGCTGGTGAAGACCTTCCTGGCAGCCACGCACTTCAACGCCGGGCATCTGTCGCAAGCGCGCACGGCCATCGAAGAGGTCCTGAAGCGCGACCCCCACTTCGACGGCGCGCGCCCGCTGCTCGCCTGGTGCCTGTCGGCGGAGGGCCGTCACGAGGAGGCGCGGGCGCTGATCACCGATCGCGTGCGCGACGTGGCCACCGCCGACCACGACATCGCCTTCTGGCTGGCCGCTTTCTACGCCATGGAAGGCATGCGCGACGAGGCCGTCGAGTGGGTGCGCGTCGCGATCCACCTCGGCAACGAGAACTACCCGCTCTACGCGAAGACCCACAAGCTCGACCCGCTGCGCGGCGATCCGCGCTTCGTCCAGATCCTGGATGAGCTGAAGCAGGGTTGGGAAACGCGACGTGCGCCGGCCGAAGCCGCGCACGCATGAGCGCGCCCGAGGAGCTGCTCGAGCGGATCCGGCTCCGGCTCGACGAAAGCTTCGTCGGCATCGGCGACGCGGTCAGCGAGCTGGCCGCCGCCGATCTGGCCGATCTGGTCAACCAGCTGACGCTCGCGGAAGCGGCATCGGTGATCAGCATGCTGCCGATCGCGCGCGCGGTCGAGGTCTTCGACCAGGCGCTGTTGCAGCGGCGCAGCGTGATCCTGGAGAAGATCGAGCCCGGCCGCGCCGGCCAGGTCCTGGAGGGACTGTCGGCCGACGAGCGCGCCGACGTGGTGCGCGCGATGGGGGATCGCGAGCGGCGGCGGTTGCTGCCCAAGCTCAGCGACGCGGTTCGGTCCGAGGTCGAGCGGCTGCTCCAGTATCCGCCGCGCACCGCGGGCGGCATCATGACCACCGAGTTCGTTCGGCTTTCGCCGGCGCTGAAGGTGGGGGAGGCCCTGAAGCACATCCGGCAAGTGGCGCGCGACCGCGAGTCGATCTACGCCTGCTACGTCCTGGAGGTCGACACCAACCGCCTGCTGGGCGCCCTCTCGCTTCGCGATCTCGTGATGGCCGATCTCGAGCAGGGCGTCGACAAGGTGATGCGGCGGAAGCCGGTCACGGTGCAGGCGCTCGACGACCAGGAGCTGGTCGCGCACAAGATCGCTCGCTACAACCTGCTGGCGGTCCCGGTGCTGGAAAAAGACGGCAGTGTCGTCGGCTTCGTGACCGTGGACGACGTGATCGACGTCATGGTCGAAGAAGGCACCGAGGACGTGCTGAAGATGGCCGCGATCGAGGGCGGCGCGCTCGACAAGCCCTACTTCCAGAGCTCGATCCTGAACGTCGTCCGGAAGCGCATCGGCTGGCTGCTGCTGCTGTTCGTGGCGCAGACCGCTACCGGAACCGTCCTGCGCCACTACGAGGGCGAGCTGGCGGCGGTCGTCGCGCTGTCGTTCTTCATCCCGCTCTTGATCGGCACCGGCGGAAACGCCGGCTCACAGACCGTCACCACGATCATCCGCTCGCTCGCCCTCGGAGAGATCCGGCTGCGCGACGCCGGCCGCGTGCTGGGACGCGAGCTGTCGACCGGCGCCATCGTCGGCATCGCCATCGGCGCGATCGCCTTCACGCGCGCGCTCACCTGGGGCGCACACCTGCCGCTCGCCCTGACCGTCGGCCTCAGCGTGCTGGTGATCTGCACCTGGTCGACGATGGTCGGCTCGTTGATCCCGATCCTGGCACAGCGCTTCCGCGTCGACCCGGCGCTGCTCTCGGCCCCCCTGATCGCGACCCTGGTGGATGCGACTGGGCTGGTCATCTATCTCCAGATCGCGAAGATCGTGCTCGAGCTGTAGGCGAGGAACTACGCTCGGGGCGAGCCGGCTCGATACTTGAGCACGCGCACCTTTTCGAGCGTGACCAGGCCGTCGCTCAACATTTCGTCCAGGATCGGCTCGAGCTGTTTCACGCGGTCTTCGGTTTCGACGACCTCGATCACCAGCGGCAGATCCTGCGACAGTTCGAGCAGATGCGAGGTGTGGACGACGCTGCGCGCGCCGAAGCCGGCGAGGCCGCGCAGCACGGTCGCGCCGGCGAAGCCTTCCTTGCGAAGGCGCTCCACGAGGGCGTTCGAGAGCGGCTGGCCGTGCCAGAGATCGCTCTCGCCGATGAAGATCCGCAGCAACCATTGCTCGCCTTCGAGGACACGCATTGGCGATTCCCTCCGTGGCCGCTAGCTTCCGACCAAGGCCCGAGCGGCCAGCAGGCCAAGAACCCCGGCGACCAGGCACAGCACGACTGTCCCGCCGAGATTGAGCGCGGCCATCACCGAGGCACCCTCGCGCAAGTACGCCATCGTCTCGTAATTGAAGGTCGAGTAGGTGGTGAAGCCGCCCATCACGCCCGAGGTCAGGAACAGCCGCAGGGTCGGCGAGATCAGCGCGGTCGTCAGGCTGACGTGCATGATGGCGCCGATCAAGAAGGAGCCGAGGACGTTGACGGTGAGCGTGCCGTAGGGGAAGCCGCTGCCGAGGAGTCGCGGCGCCCACAGCCCGACCAGGTAGCGCGCACCGGTTCCAATGGCGCCACCCAGACAGACGAGAAGAAAGCGCGACACCGACCGAAGGCTACCACTTGGGGTCGCCCGCCATCCCGTAGGCTCTGAGTCAGCGACAGGATTCGGAAGCACCACGCTGTCGCCGAGCCGGCTCACCCGCGACTTGACTCAGAGCAGGGCGACCACATATGGTAACCATATGTCAGCGCACACGCTCAAGACCACGGTCTACTTGATCGGGTCCGACTACCGCCGGCTCAAGGCGCTGGCACGCGAACGCGACTCCACCGCCGCGGATCTGGTGCGCGAGGCGGTGAGCGAGTACGCGCGAAAGCACACCTCGCGCAAGAAGCCGCGCTGCATTGGCTCGGGACGCAGCGGCCAGAGCGACTTGAGCGAGCGATCCGAGGAGCTGCTCCGCGGATTCGGTCGGCGCTGAGAGTGAGGGCCCCGATCGTCGCCGACACCGGCGCGATCGTGGCGCTGGTCGACGCTGACGACAAGCACCACGTCGCCGTGCGCGACATCTACGACGAGGAGCCGGACGCCTGGGTGCTCCCGTGGTCGATCCTGGCCGAGGTCGACTACCTGCTCGCGCACCATGTCGGCGCGCGGGCTCAGCAGGCCTTCCTGGACGATCTGTCGGGCGGTGTGTTCGACGTGGAGTGGGGAGGGGAGGCTGATCTGGGTCGGGCCGCCGAACTGCATCGGCGCTATCGAGCGCTCCGTCTCGGGCTCGTCGACGCCACCGTGATCAGCGTGGCCGAACGGCTCGGCGCCCAGGCGATCGTGACCCTCGATCTGCGGCATTTCGGGGCCGTGTCGATCAAGGGCCGGCCGCGACTCCTGCCGCGCGATCGCGGGTGAGTGAGTCGGCGACTCCCGTGGGCATCAGCCAACGCACTCGACTCCGGGTCGCGGCGGTAGTCGGCCTGCTGGTCGCCGGCTTCCTGATCCAGGTCCACTTTCTCCGCACGTATCCCCAGGCGCCGCTGTTCGGCGACGCGGCGGCGTACCACCAGGTCGGCGAGCGCTTGCGCGAGGCGTGCGCGCGCTGGGTGGGCGGAGAGAGCTTCGGCGGGGCGATTGCCTCGGTGCGCGGCGTCTTGTATTTCGCGGGCGTCGGCTCCTTCTACGCCGCCTTGGAGACGCTGCGGCCCGGCGATCTCGGGTTTGGGCGCCTGGTGTCCGCGGGTTTCAACACGGGAAGTCTGCTCGCGGCGTTCCTGATCGCGCGCCGCATCAGCGGCTTCCGCGGCGGCCTGGCGGCTCTAGTGCTCGGCCTCTTGTATCCGAGCTTCTCGACGCAGACCGGTCGGTTGCTCCCCGATCCTGTGACCGGCTTCTTCTTCACCTGGGCTGCGTTGCTGTTGGCCGAGGCCATCTTCCGGAAAAGCTCGCGCTGGATGGCCGCGGCTGGTTTCAGCCTGACCCTCGGGCTTTTCATCCGATCGCAGCTGATGAGCCTCACGATGGGTTTCCTGGGGTTGGCGTTGCTGCTCGCGTCGCCGCTCTGGGTTCGACGCCGCGAGTCGCGCCGCCTCGTAGCCGGCCTCGCGGCGGGGTGCGCGCCGCTCTTGCTGCTGTGGGGCACGATCCTGGTGACCGTGCGCGGCGAGACCCGCGAGATCGAGCAGCTCGGCAACTTCACCTTCGGCGGCAGCTACCCGTACGGCTTCTGGCAGTTCCTCGACAGCGACGGCTGGATCGGGCCGTATCGGCTGAAGACCGAGCCTTACTACCGCGCACTCGAACAGGCGATGCCGGCCGAGCCGGAGCTGCTGCGTTCGCGTTCGCGCCAGCTCCGTTTCACCGCCGGCTACGTGGCGTCACGCCCGGTCGAGTCGCTGCTGCTCGTCCTCGACAACGTGTACCGGCAACACGCGCGGCCGGCGAACGACTACAAGTGGGACTATCCGATCCCATATCGCGCGCAGGTCGCGCTGCAGGGCGCAAGCGTGGTTCTGGGCCTTTGTGGTCTGGTCGTGGTCGCTGTCGAAACGCCTGCGCTCGCCGGAGTGTTCCTGATGCCGTTCGTGATCGCCGTGATTCACGGCCTCGCTTATCCGTGGCCGCGTTTCAACCAGCCGGTGATGCCGATCTGGATCGCCTTGGCGGGCGTCTTCGTGGGGTTCGCGAGCGGACGCGCGCGCGGACCTGCCCGCCGCGCGTTGCTTCGGGGGCTCGCGCTGACGGTAGTTCTGGCGCTGGTCGCGGTTGGGCTCGGTTCGCCGCTTCCAGCCGCTGCGCGCGTGGCGTGCTGGGCCGCGACGCTCGCGCTTCTCGGAATCCCGTGTTTCATTGTGTCGATTGCGCTCGGAACGCGGGCGGCTCAGCGCGCGGCGCTCATGGCGTTCATGGTGCTCGCCTCCACGACTACTGCGCACGCGATTCGCGACCGGCGCTGGCACGAGACGGAGCTCGTTCTCGGAGGGGAGTGGCCGGCGGTCGAGCAGCAGATCCGGCTCACGCCCGAGGCGCTGGCGGCGCTCAAGACCGCTTCCGAGGCCAAGCTGGTGTTCGATCTCACGGTTCCGGGTGGCGATGTGCGCGGGCTGTCGTTGGAGATCCAGGGCCGTTCGTTCGCGGGCACGGCGCTCGAGCCCACGATCCCGAGCCTGCGTGAATCGATCAGCATCGGCGGGCGCGAACGCCGCGTCTACCCGCAATGGTGGGCGATCCCGCTCGAGCCCGAGATGCTGCCCCGTTCGGCCGACGAGCCGCTGCGGGTCGTGCTGCGCGTCACGACCCCCGGCGTGCGCGTGCGTGGCGATCGCTTCACGGCCCAGGATCGGCTCTACGAGGGGCCGTCCTTCGGCGACTGGCCGAACCTCTCGGCCGTGAAGCTCGAGTACGACGGAGACTATCGCCTGCCGATTCGGTCTCCTCTCTCGAGCCGAGGGGCGACGAGCACCGCGATCCACGCCTCGGGCCGGCGGGAAGAACTGCGAAGCGTGCTGCGGGTTCGCGCCGTCACCCTGGCCGCCAACGAAGGCAGCTTGCTTTGGGAGACGGAATCCGCTCCAAAGGCTACCCATGCCGTCTTCGGTTTCGCCGCGGTTTCGGGAAATCGAGGCCAGGCAGAGCTTCGGATCGACGGCCGGCCCACGTTCACGTTTCCGCTCGGAGCCGAGCGCGACTACTCGATCGAACAGGACGCCTTCCGGCTCTGCCACGTCTTCGAGGGCATCAAGCAGGAGAAGGCCTCGGGTGTCTATCTCGTCTCGATGCCCGTGAGCGAACCGGGACGGCCGATCTCGCTGGAACTGCGGTTTCGAACCGGAATGAGTGTCGAGGCGATGTTCTTCGTGCTCGACAAGAAGCGCGACCCGAAGCAACTCGAGCCGCACCTCGCTGGTTGCGGCTTCGAGGGTCAGCCGTTCGTGAACGGCTTGGGCCGTCTGATCGACGCCACGCGCAACAACTACCCCGAAGACTTCGGCCGCTGGCGAGCGGCCTTGGTTTTTTGATTTCGCACGGGTATAGTCCGCCCGGTCTTCCGGCGCTGTTCGACGTCTTGCTAACTGCCCGCTGTTCAGAGCGATGCGCTCCCGGATGGGAACGAAACTGAAGCAGCCATGACAACCGACGCCGTGCTCCCGTCCTTCGTTCCGATCCTGCTTCTCGGCTTGATTGCCGCCGGCTTCGGCCTGTTCACCGTCGGCTTGTCCTGGCTGCTCGGCCGTCCGCGTCCGAGCGCGGCCAAGGACTCGAGCTACGAATGCGGCGTGCCGGTCGTCGGGAATGCCCGCGAGCGTTTCCCGATCAAGTTCTTCCTGGTCTGCATGATCTTCATCCTGTTGGACGTGGACGCCGCCTTCTTGTACCCCTGGGCGCTCATCTACAAGAGCCTGGGCGTGTTCGGCTTCGTCGAGATGCTGCTCTTCGTCACGCTCCTCGGAGGCGGCTTCGCGTACGCCTGGAAGATGGGCGCCTTGGACTGGTAGAGATGAACTTCACTCCGGAGAACAAGGCCCGCTTCGACGAGATCGTGAAGCGCTACCCGGTGAAGCGGTCGGCGCTGCTGCCGGCGCTGCATCTCATCCAGAGGCAGGAAGGCTGGATCTCGGGTCCGGCGATGGAATACCTAGCTTCGCTACTGGATCTCTCCCCGGCGCAGGTCCACGACACGGCCAGCTATTACGTGATGTTCCGTTTGAAGCCGTACGGCAAGACGCACATCGAGATCTGCACCAACCTGTCGTGCGCGCTCGCCGGCGCGGACGAGCTCTACGAGAGCACCTGCCGGAAGCTCGGCGTCAAAGACGGCGAGATGTCCAAGGACGGCAAGTTCACCGTGAACCGCGTCGAGTGTCTCGCGGCGTGCGGCGGCGGCCCGGCGGTCCAGATCGACGGCGAGTGGCTCGAGCAGTGCACCGAGGCCGACATGGACCGCGTGCTCGCCGGCGACAAGGTCGCGCGCTACTTCGACTGGCCCAGGAGCGCGGGCGAGCCGATCCTGCTGCGCAACATCTATAAGAAGGACTCGACGTCGCTCGAGGTCTACAAACAGGGCGGCGGCTACGCGAACCTGAAGAAGTACCTTCAGATGTCGCCGGACGAGATCATCGACCTCGTCAAGAAATCGGGCCTGCGCGGGCGCGGCGGCGCCGGCTTCCCGACCGGGCTCAAGTGGAGCTTCCTGCCCAAGGACAGCCCGAAGCCGCGCTACCTGTGCGTGAACGCGGACGAGAGCGAGCCCGGGACGTACAAGGACCGCCTCTTGATGGAGAAGGACCCGCACCAGTTCCTGGAAGCCTGCATCGTGTCGACGCACGCGATTCGCTCCAAGCACTGCTTCATCTACATCCGCGGCGAGTTCTGGCAGGGGATCCGCACGATGGAGAAGGCGGTCGCCGAGGCGAACGCGGCCGGCTACATCGGCAAGAACATCCTCGGCACCGGGATCGACCTCGAGGTCGTGGTGCACGCCGGCGCCGGCGCCTACGAGTGCGGGGAAGAGACGGCTCTGATCGAGTCGCTCGAGGGCAAGCGCGGCCAGCCGCGCATCAAGCCGCCGTTCCCGGCGGTCTACGGTCTCTACGGCTGCCCGACGATCGTCAACAACGTGGAGACGCTCACCAACGTGCCGCTGATCCTCGAGCGCGGGCCAGAGTGGTTCGCCGGTCTCGGCACCGAGAAGAACGGCGGGCCGAAGCTCTACTGCATCAGCGGCCAGGTGAAGCGCCCCGGCACCTACGAGACCGGCATGGGCAAGCTGACGCTGCGCGAGCTGATCTACGACCCGAAATACGCGGGCGGCATGCTGCCGGGACGGAACCTGCGCGCGGTCGTGCCCGGCGGGTCCTCGACCCCGGTGCTACTGCCGGGCGAGATCGACGTCGCGATGGACTTCGACAGCGTCGCCAAGGCCGGTTCGATGCTGGGCTCGGCCGGCACGATCGTGATGGACGACAGCGTGTGCATGGTGTGGATGGCGGAGCGGCTCACCTATTTCTACAAGCACGAGAGCTGCGGCAAGTGCTCGCCATGCCGCGAAGGCACGGGTTGGATGCTGCGCCTCCTGGGAAAGATCGAGAACGGCCAGGCCGAGATGCGCGACCTGGATCAGCTCCTCAAGATCACCGACTCGATCGCGGGCAAGACGGTGTGCCCGTTCGGCGACGCGGCGATCGCGCCGCCGCAGTCGACGCTCGCGAAGTTCCGCGACGAGTACGAGTACCACGTGCGCGAGAAAGGCTGCTGGCGCCGCGCGGCGAAGACGTTCGCCGAAGCCCAGGCGCTCTCGGGCCAGGCCGTGGGAGCAAGGTGAGCGACCTCCAATTCGAAGCGGTCGCGCTCTTGGTCAAGATCGGGGTTCTGATCGGCGGTCTGCTCGGGCTCTTCTCGGGCATGACGCTGATCGAGAGGCGGGTGCTGGCGTTCATGCAGTTCCGGCTCGGCCCCAACCGCACTGGGCCCCAGGGGATCCTGCAGCCGGTGGCGGACGGCATCAAGCTCTTCTTCAAGGAAGAGGTGATGCCGCAGGGCGCCAACGTGCTCGCGTTCTTCGGGGCGCCGGTGCTGGCCATCGCGACGGCGCTGATGGCGATCGCGGTGATCCCGTATGGCCCGCCGTTCCAGGTAATGGGCCGCACCGTCCAGCTCCAGATCGCGAACCTCGAGGTCGGCGTCCTCTACATCTTCGCGATCACCGCGCTGGGCGTCTACGGAATCGTGCTCGCGGGCTGGTCGGCCAACAGCAAGTATCCGCTGCTCGGCGCGCTGCGCAGCTCGGCGCAGATGTTCTCGTACGAGTTGGGGCTCGGACTCTCGTGGGTCGGCATCATCATGCTGGCGGGTTCGTTCCGGATGAACGACATCATCAATGCACAGGCCGGCTGGTTCGTGAACTGGAACTTGTTCGGCCAGTTGATCGCGTTTCTCGTCTACTTCGTCGCGGCGACCGCCGAGGTCAGCCGCACGCCATTCGATCTGCCCGAGGGTGAAACGGAGCTGGTCGCGGGCTTCCACACCGAGTACTCCTCGATGAAGTTCGCGCTGATCCAGATGGCCGAGTACGTGAACATGATCACGGTCGCGGTGCTGTGCGCCAACCTGTTCCTGGGCGGCTGGCACTCGGGCGTGCCGGGTCTGCCCGAGACGCTCGGCGGCCTCGGCTTTCTTCCCGCGTGGCTCCAGGCCTTTCCGCTGCCCGGCTTCGTCTACTTTGCCGTGAAGGTCTCGGCGGTGCTCTTCACCTTCATCTGGATGCGCGGCACGCTGCCACGCTTCCGCTACGACCAGCTGATGGACTTCGGCTGGAAGGTGCTGATCCCGGTCGCGATGGTCAACATCCTGGCCACGGCCGCGTACCTGACATTCTTCGCGCGCGCCACGACGGCGGCGGTGAACTGACGATGGACACACTGGCTGCGGGCGTCTTCTACGCGCTGGCCGCGACCGCGATCGCGGCCGCGCTGGTCATGATCACGCAAAGAAACCCGATCGGCAGCGCCTTCGCGTTCATCGTGGTGCTCTGCTCGCTGTCGGCGATCTACGGCCTCTTGGGTTCGCCGTTCATCGCCGCGCTGCAGATCGTCGTTTACGCGGGCGCGATCATGGTGCTGTTCCTGTTCGTGATCATGTTGCTCAACGTGAAGCGCGAAGACCAACCCGCAGGCTCGGGACGCCTGCTGGGGCTGGTCGCCGGCGGGCTCACCGCGCTATTCGCGGCTGAGGTCGCTTGGGTCCTGCTGGGCGCGCGTCTCTCGGCGGTGCCGCACTACGAGGCGTCCACGCTCGTGGTCGCGCGCGAGCTGTTCGCGCCGCGTTTCCTGTACGCGTTCGAGGCGACGTCGGTGCTGATCCTGTCGGCGCTGGTGGGCGCGATCGTGCTCGCCAAGAAGGAGCTATGACCGAAATCGTCCGCCACGCGCTGCTCTTGAGCCTGATCCTGTTCTCGATCGGAGCGCTCGGGGTGTTCTTGCGCCGCAACCTGATCACGGTCTTCATGTGCGTGGAGCTGATGCTGAACGCGGTCAATCTTTCGTTCGTCGCCTTCAGCCGCGCGCTCGGGGCCTTCGACGGTCAGGTGCTGGTCTTCTTCGTGATGACGGTGGCCGCCGCTGAGGCGGCGGTTGGCCTCGCGATCGTGATCGCTCTCCAACGCAACAAGGACACGCTGGACGTGGACGCGTTCAGCCTGTTGAAGTGGTAGGCATGCCGCAGAATCCACTCGACCCGCAGACGTTGGTCGTCCCGCGCGGCTTGATCGAGGACGTCCTGTTGCAGCGGCTGCCCTTCGCGGTGCTGCTCTTTCCTCTCGTCGGCTTCATCGTGCTGGCGCTGCTGGGCGACCTGATTCGCGACCAGGAGAAGGAAGCGCGCGCCAAGGGCGAGAAGTCGGGTTCGCGCGTGAACGGCACGATCGGCGCGATGTTGATCGGGTGCTTCACCGTGCTCGCCTCTTTCGCGTTCTCGGTGATGAGCGTGGTGCGGCTGCTCGGCCTCTACGCCTACAAGACCGAGCTCAAGTTCACGCAGCCGTACTTGGGGTTCGAATGGATCGACGTGGCCGGACTGCGCGTGCCGATGAACCTGCTGCTCGACCCGCTGTCGGCGGTGATGATCCTCACCGTCACCGGCGTGGGCGCCCTGATCCACATCTACTCGCTCGGCTACATGTCGCACGACGCGGAGCGGGTCCGCTACTTCTCGTACCTGAACCTGTTCACGTTCTTCATGTTGCTGTTGGTGCTCGGTGGCAGCCTGCCGCTGATGTTCGTGGGCTGGGAGGGCGTCGGCCTCTGCTCGTATCTGCTGATCGGGTTCTGGTTCAAGAAGCAGAGCGCTTCGGACGCCGGCAAGAAGGCGTTCATCGTCAACCGCATCGGCGACGCCGGGCTGATCCTCGGGATGATCCTGGCGTTCCACCATTTCGGCACGCTCGACCTGTTCGAGATCGCCGACAACATCGGCGCGCGGCCCGCCGAGGCATTCGGCCAGTTCGGGCCGATAACCCAGATCGCGCTGCTACTGTTCGTCGGCGCCTGCGGCAAGAGCGCGCAGATCCCGCTGCACGTGTGGTTGCCCGACGCGATGGAGGGGCCGACGCCGGTGTCGGCGCTGATCCACGCGGCGACGATGGTCACGGCCGGCGTGTACATGGTCGCGCGGCTCGCACCGGTCTACAGCCAAGCGCCGACGGCGATGGCGGTGGTGGCCGTGGTGGGCGCGGCGACCGCTCTCTTGGGCGCGACGATCGCGCTGGTTCAGACCGACATCAAGAAAGTGCTGGCCTACTCGACCGTGAGTCAGCTCGGGTACATGTTCCTTGCCTGCGGCGTCGGCGCGTTCGGCGTGGCCGTGTTCCACCTCTTCACGCACGCGTTCTTCAAGGCGCTCTTGTTCCTGGGCTCCGGCTCGGTGATCCACGCTCTCTCCGGAGAGCAGGACATCCGCAACATGGGCGGATTGCGCAAGCGCATCCCCTGGACCTTCGCGACGGTCGCGATTGGCACGCTGGCGATCGCCGGAATCTGGCCGCTGGCGGGTTTCTACAGCAAGGACGAGATCCTGGCCGGGGCGCTGGCGGCGCACAAGACCGGGCTGTTCGCGGTCGCGCTGTTCACCGCGGGGTTGACCGCGTTCTACATGTCGCGGATGTTCTTCCTGACCTTCTTCGGCGAGTACCGCGGTCAGCTCGAAAAGAAACCCGACGACCACGGTCACGCCGCGGACCACGGCGAGCATGGACACGCAGGCATCCACGAGTCGCCCTGGACCATGCTGAGCGCGCTGGTGGTCCTCGCGATTGGCTCCGCCGTCGCCGGCCAGATC
>CAZVOI010000896.1:0-3646 GCA_964628275.1 uncultured Acidobacteriota bacterium
GACCTCGTGATGGCGGGCGTCGTGCTGACTACGCGGCGAGCCAGCCGGGTGGAGTTCTCACCGCCCTACCTCGACGAGACGCTGGCCTTCGTGGTTCCCGACCACCGCCGCGCCGATTTCTCGGACGCGGCTTGGGTTCGCGCCCAGTCAGGGCTCCGTGTGGGTGTTCCGGACCTGCCCTACGTGCGTCAATTGGCGGAGCGCGAGTTTCCCAACGTGACGATCGTGCCGGTGGCCCTCAACGACCCCGAGGGCTACTTCGCCGGGCGGAGCGGGCTTGACGCTGCCCTCTTCACCGCCGAGCGCGGGTCGTTCATGACCCTGCTCTACCCTGCGTACTCGGTGGCGGTGCCGCACCCATTGGAGATCCGCGTTCCCCTGGCCTACCCGGTGGCCCGTCACGACGTCGAGCTGGCGCGCTTCCTCGGCCTGTGGATCGACTTGAAGCGCAAGGACGGCACGATCCAGACGCTCTACGACCATTGGATCCTCGGCAAGCAGGCGAAGACCCGCCGGCCGCGCTGGTCGATCCTGCGCGACGTCCTGCGCTGGGAGCGCTGAAAAAATTGCCGCTACCCGCTGAGCGGGTTCAGCCAGCGCAGCTCGGGAAACCGGGCGAAGTCGCCGTCGGCGGAGCAGAGCAGCAGTCCATGCTCGATCGCCAGCGCCGCCAGGTGCGCATCGGGGACAAGGTTGGCCTGCAAGCCGGCGGCAACCAGAAGCGCGCCCAGGGCTGCCCAAACGCCCAAGAGGACCGAGGAAGGCTCCCACGCCCCACCCACAGATTCCGCCGAAGAGCCCGATTGTTCGACCGTAAGCGGCGGGGGTCTGTAGGCGACCAACGTCCAATTGCCGCCTCGGCGCAAGCCTCTCCAGCCTCGGTACGCAGTGACCAGACCAATCAACTACAATTGCACGTTTGGAGGGTGAAATGATGCAGCAAGCCCGGAGGGCGCTGGCGCTCGCCTCTGTTCTCGTCACGGCCGTGACTGGGGCGTGCACTGGAACGCCACCCGCGGCGCCGCCGCCGCAGTCCACAAACGCCGGGGCGATCGACCGCACGGTGTTGCCGATTGCCGAGCCGGACTATCCGGCGATCACCGAGCTCGACGCGCGCAACGCCAAGGCGCCACCGCGTTTCGAGGTGAAGGCGCCGCAAGGCGCGCCCAACGTCGTGATCGTGCTGATCGACGACATCGGCTTCGGTCACAGCAGCGCCTTCGGTGGGCCGATCCACATGCCGACGCTCGACAAGATGGCGAACGCCGGCCTGAAGTACAACCGGTTCCACACCACGGCGCTGTGCAGTCCGACCCGCACGGCCCTGCTGACCGGCCACAACCATCATGCCAACAATGCCGGTGCGATCATGGAGCTCGCCACGGGATTCCCCGGCAACACCGGCGTGCGTCCCAGGAGCATCACGACTCTGGCCGAGACCCTTCGCCAAAACGGCTACAGCACGGGCGCTTTCGGCAAATACCACGAGACACCGCCCTGGGAGGTATCGGTCTCCGGTCCCATCGACCGCTGGCCCACGGGCTCCGGCTTCGACAAGTTCTACGGCTTCATTGGCGGTGAGACCAACCAGTGGGCGCCGGCGATCTACGACGGAGTCACACGCGTCGAGCACAAGCAAACGCCTGGCTACCACTTCACCGTGGACATGACCGACCAGGCGATCAACTGGGTCAGCGCCCAGCAGGCGCTCACGCCCGACAAGCCCTTCTACATGTACTTCGCGACCGGCGCCACGCACGCGCCGCACCACGCGCCCAAGCCGTGGATCGCCAAGTACAAGGGCCAGTTCAGCGGCGGCTGGGACAAGTTGCGCGAGGACAGCTTCGCCCGCCAGAAGAAGTTGGGCGTGATTCCCGCCGACGCGCAACTCACCCCTCGGCCCAAGGAGATTCCCGCCTGGGCTGACATGACCGCTGAACAGAAGCGGCTCTTCGAACGTCAGATGGAGACCTTTGCCGGCTTCGCAGAGCACACCGACCACGAGGTGGGCCGCTTGGTGGCGCAGTTGGAAGCGATCGGCGAGTTGGACAACACGCTCTTCTTCTACATCGTGGGCGACAACGGCTCGAGCGCCGAAGGCGGCCCCGAAGGCACCTACAACGAGATGATGGCCCTCAACGGAATCGTCGGGAAAGCCGATCAGATGATGGATCACATCGAAGCCTGGGGCGATCCGACCACGTTTCCCCACTTCGCCATCGGCTGGGCCTGGGCAGGCAACACGCCTTTCCAGTGGACCAAGCAGGTGGCCAGCCACTTCGGCGGCACGCGCAACGGCATGGTGCTCCATTGGCCCAGAGGGATCAAAGCCAAGGGCGAGGTCCGCAGTCAGTTCCACCACGTGGTCGACGTGGCCGCCACTGCGCTCGAGGCCGCGAAGCTACCCGAGCCCAAGATGGTGAACGGCGTGAAGCAGCGCCCGATGGACGGCGTCTCCATGCTGTATTCGGCGGACAGCCCCAAAGCCGCCGACCGCCGCACCACCCAGTACTTCGAGATGTTCGGCAACCGCGGCATCTACCATCAGGGCTGGGTGGCCTGCACCCGCCACTCGATCCCGTGGCTATTGGCGGAAAACCCGCCGTTGAGTGGAGATGTCTGGGAGCTCTACAACGTGGACAAGGACTTCAGCCAGGCGAACGACCTCGCCGCCAAGGAACCCGCGAAGCTCAAGGAGTTGCAGGATATGTTCCTGAAAGAAGCCGCCAGGAACAACGTGCTACCCATTGACGACCGCCGTGCGGAGCGCTTCAACCCGGCCATCGCAGGCAGGCCCGACCTGTTGGGTGGGCGCAAGACGCTGACGGTGTACCCCGGCATGACGGGCATGCTGGAGAACGCCTTCATCAACGTGAAGGGCGTGCACCACACCGTCACCGCCGAGGTGGAGCTGAAGGATGCAAAGACGAAAGGCGTAATCCTCGCCCAGGCCGGCTACTTCGGCGGCTGGGTCCTCTACATGAAGGATGGGAAGCCGCACCACGAGTACAACTTCTTTGCGCTCGAGCGCACCAAGGTCGCGAGCGCCACCGCGCTCTCACCCGGGAAGCACACGATCGCCTACGAGTTCATCCCCGACGCGGCGAAGCCTGGCACCGGCGGCAAGTCCATCCTGAGCGTCGATGGCAAGAAGGTCGCCGAGGGACAGATCCCCAAGACCCAGCCCTTCATGTTCTCGGCGGACGAAGGCGCCGACGTTGGCCTGGACGGCGAGACGAACGTTTCCACCGACTACAAGCAGGGCGACAACGCCTTCACCGGCAAGATCGTCAAAGTGACGGTGGAGCAGAAGTAGAAACGCCGCTGATTGCCGAGCCCGCCGTCGCAAGGCCGCGGGCGCGGCGATCTGGGCCACGCCGGGCCCGACCAGGGTCAGGGCGAGGTGCCTGCCCATAAGGACCATTAGGGTCATGATGATCAAGAAGAGGTGACCCTTTAGAGCGGCAGGAATCTGCGCCCCTTTGTTTGGTATTCTTGCAACGAGGCCATGGATGACGAGCTAGCCGTACGGCTCATTCGCGAGGCGCTGCCGGATCTCGTGGGCATCTACCGGTTTGGCTCGTCGGCTACGGGTGGGTTCCGCGCTGAGAGCGACGTGGATCTCGCGTTCCTGGGGCGAAAGCCG
>CAZVOI010000897.1:0-2863 GCA_964628275.1 uncultured Acidobacteriota bacterium
CTCGCCGCACTTGATTCTTGGAAGCTCGCACACGCCCCGCACGAACTTGTTCGTGCACGCCGGTGCGTAGCCTGGTTTGCCGGTCTTCTTGCTGACGAACCGAATGGGAAAGACATCCTCGCGCCCGCTGAAGAGCTGCCGGAACAGCTTGACCTTCTGCTCAGGCGTCGTGGGTGTGGGCCCCGGGCGACTGGCGGGGAGCCGCACTCGAATTCGCGTCTCGGCTGCACCGACGGAATTCAATTCGGCCTTCAAGGCGGCGAACCGGCCGCGGGCTTGACTCTGCTCACCCGCCAGCCGCGCGAGCAGAGCCTCCACGCCCTCGATCTCTTCGATCAGTTGCTCTCGCCGTGCCACCGGGCTCTTCCCTGTCGCTTGAAACGCTCACGCGCGAACGCCGAACCGGCGTCGCGTGGAGTGAGGTCGGTATTATTGGCCGAGCTCGCGACATCCGAACTACGGCCACAGATCGGGCAGCCAGGAGTTGGCCCACCAGATGCAGCCATCGGAGTCTGGCGCCTCGCACGACGGTCGCCCCTGACGCGACTGATCGCGAATCCTAGGGGCTAGGAGGCTTGTTCTCAGCAACAGCCGCAACGATTGCGACGATGGCCCGCGTCACAGCGTAGGCAACGCGCGCACGTGTGGCATCGCCAGTTCGTCCATGTTTCACAGCCTCCGCCAGCTTCACAGTCTCCCGAACCGTCCTGCGAACTTCCGCGTTTCCGGACCCGTGTATCTCAACGGCGAAATATGCCTCGAGCATCCGCTTCGAGTCCGTGTCACTCGTTGGGACTTCATCGAGCGACGGGTGTTTCTCCGGGCGATAGACGCCTGCGCGAGCGTGATCAGCGCTTGCGTGCAGAGCTGCCCGACGACTTGGTGGTCCTCCTCGTGTTCCGCGGAGCCGACGGCCTCTCCCGCTCTTGCGAGCTCGCGTTTGACTCTCTGCCACGAAGGGTCGCCTGCAATCATGGTGCCGAGTGCCGCGTGATCGTCCGTTTGCTGCGCAGGATCCAATGAAGGTGTGCTTGCTCGATGCTGGCCCCTCGGTTGCCGAAGTCTCTCAAAACCATTCATGCTCACGCGGTAGCTCGGGATCGGGTGCGTGTCGGCGGGCTCCGTGAGCCCCTGCTCGACCAGTGAGCGGATCACATACTTGAATGCATCAGGGCCAAGGGCACCCACGAGCGGATAGTCATTCGTGGGGTCGAGAGGAACAGGCTTCCCGGCCGGCTTGTAACGCTTGGCGAGATGTTGAAGTAGAAGCTCAGCTTGTTCGACCGGAGAAGGCGATGGCGTCGTATCGAGAAGGTCGGCGAGGCTCTGACTTGTTAGCTCCTCCACGTCGGTCCGCTCCGTCGCCATTCGAGTGATGCCCGAGAGGTGATACCGCTCTTCGTCATTCAGCATGCTGTTTCCAGGCTTGTCGAGCATGCTCGCGAGCATCAAGGTGATGTCGTACGTTCCACAACGAGCACACACAACTCGATGGGCCGCGCGGTAGTTTGTCCCGGCCTCGTTGAACAGCGCCTGCACCTCCTCCGCTTGGCCTCCGCAGACGTGACAGTTGGGCTTGGCCATGTCGTTTTCTAGCACGCCAAGAAGCCGCGCTGACGTCCTACTTCGGATACCACCGCTCGATTCGACCGGGTGCAGCGGGATTCTCGGCGAGTTGCGCGGGCGTCGGCCGATACACCTTCGCGATGACCGGCGGGCGGGTGCCGTCGAGAAATGCCTCGACGCGGCGCCTCGTCGCCACGAACGAAGCGGCGAGGACCGGGAACGAAGCCTTGCCGACGATCACGAGGAGCCGGACGCGGTGCCGGATCACCGCCGCCAGCTCGTTTGGCTTGTAGCGGATTCGGGCGTCGTGGGTCAGGGCGACCCATTCGCGCCTACCGACCTCGGCTAGCCAGTCTTCGTCAGGACACTCGGGCGCGAAGTGGTCGCGAGGGCGCTCGACGGTGAAGCCTGCGCCCTTCAGGATCTCCGGGAAGAGGTTGCCGAGGTCTCGATCTGTGAAGAAGACAAGCGTCAAGCCGCCCGCTCGTAGACGACGGCTTCTTCAACGGCCTCTTTCGTGAGGTCGTAGTCGCGCGCGACATCCTCGACCTTCTCGCCTGCATCGATACGATCGACGATGCTGCGCGTGGAGACGAACGCCTTGCTCACTACTGGGCGGCCGAAGGAAATCTGCGGGTCGATCACGATCGACTTGGCGTCGGCGCTTTCCGAAACGAGGAACGGGTAGAGGCGGACCGGGAAGCGCAGCCTGCCCCATTCGACGCGCTTCAGGTGGGCTTCGAAAGCCTTGCGCATGGCGAGCTGGCCTGATGCGGACAGGTTCACGAGCTTGCCGTACCTGTCGAGGAACAGCTTCCCGCCGGCGGTGCGGAGCTCTTCCCGCAGAAGAAGCTGATCGATCTCCAGCTCGCGCTGGGCGTACGCGAGCGCTTGGCGGACGGCGACGAGAGGAACACCATGCTCGGTTCGAAGCGATCGCAGGACGTGGGCCTCGATGAGGTTCGAGAAGGAGAGCGTCGCCGGATCCTTGTTGACGAGCTTCAAGACCGGAGCGAACTGGCTGAGCCCTCGAGTCGTCTGATAGGGCCTTCCGAGAAACCAGGAACGCAACGTGGCGGGCGAGAGGCGCAGATAGCGTGCGCCCTCGGTAATCGAGTAAGCGGGCTCGTTGCGCTGGTGCTGCTTCGTCGGGCTTCCTCCGGCCGTATTGTGCCTCAAAGCACGGCCAGCTTCCCTGATCCTCTCCAGGTGACGAAGAGGCCCGCGTTCTGGAAGGAAATTGGCGGGGTGGACGGGACTCGAACCCGCGACCTCCGACGTGACAGGCCGGCGTTCT
>CAZVOI010000898.1:0-13159 GCA_964628275.1 uncultured Acidobacteriota bacterium
GTTCAAGAGAACGCGATCATGCAGCGGCCAATGACGTCCCTTCGCCAGCACGATGTCGAGATCGCCATCGCCGTCCAAGTCGCCAACACTGGCGTTGGCCGAAGTTTCCGAAGTCCGTTCAAGCAGCACCGCCTGCGTGAACTGCCGATTCGCCGTCGAACCAGGAACCGCGACGAAGCGGCCCGCAGCCGCACAAAAGCTCAAGACAGAAACGACCTTCAGCATATGTTCGTTTCAACCAAGCAACGGCCTACTACCCAACAGCAAGCAAGCTCCCGGCAGTTCGAAAATAGAGTATGCCTTGTGAAATTGCCGGAGTGGCCAGGCACGGCTCAGCCATCTGATTCTTGGCCAGCACTTCCAGTGTGGCCCCGGCTTTGAGCACGTACACGGCGCCCTCCTCGACGGGGCAGTAGATCTTGCCATCCGCCGCGACCAGTGAAGCCGAGCAGGCGGAATCCGTCCCCAACCGCTCCTCGAACATCTTGCGGCCAGTCTTGAACTCGAAGCAGCGCAATACCCCGTTGTGATTCGCCAGGTAAATATGCCCTTGATACACCACCGGCGTGGAAATATAGGCGCCTCCATTCGGCGCGCTCCAGGCGATCGCGTCATTGCTGGTGCTGCCTTCCGGCAAGGAGATGTCGCCGGTGGCGGATGGTCGAATGGCGAAGAGTGGCGCTTTGCCGCCGTGGGCATTCGTCACCACGATCAAGCCATCGGCGACGAATGGCGTGGGAATCGGATTGTCGCCGCCGCCACGCAAGCGCCAGAGCTCTTTGCCGGTCCCCAGATCGTAGGAGACGATATATGGCCAGCCATTGGTGACAACTTGCGTCCTTGTCCCGTCAGCGTGAATCAGCGGCGTGCCCCAACTCCGTTCGCAATCTCCTTTGCGCGAAACACGCCAGACTTCTTTTCCATCGGCGAGGCGTAAGGCAGCCACGAACGGATCCTGCGGATCATCGCAGAGCAGGACGATGCGATCTCGATGCAACGCCGGAGAACTGCCATAGCCCCAGCCAATGCCGTATTTGCTGACGTCGATGACACCCAGGTCATGACTCCAGAGCAGCTCGCCATCGAGGTCGAAGCAATACAGCCCCTCTGAGCCAATGAAAGCGATCAAGCGTTTGCCGTCGGTGCTGAGCGTGGTGTTCGCGTGGGTAGCTTTCTCGTGTCGCGCGGCAGCCGGCTTGCTCGTGCGCAGCGTTCGTTCCCACAGCCGTTTCCCTGATCTCTTGTCAAAACACAGGATCATCCAGCGCTGTTCATCGTTGTCCTGCGCCGCTTTGGTGTCGCCGTAATACCCGATGCGCAAGGGGGCCTTGCCAGCGAGTCGCACCGCCGTAGCGACATAGATCCGGTTTCCCCAGATGATGGGGCTGGAATGTCCCAGCCCAGGAATCGAGGCGCGCCACAACAGGCCAGAGGGCTTGCCCGCCGCTGCGTCTGCATTCCAGGCAGTCCGCGTTGGATAGCCGTCGGCAACTCCCCGTCCACCTGGGCCCCGAAATTCCGGCCAATTTTGGTCGGGGGCGGAAGCGAGCGTCGCGGCGGGTAGAGCCAGTAGCGAGGTCGTCAGGAATGAACGCCGCGATAGTCCGATAAGGCCCTCGAGTTCCTCTCGATTCACTTCCTCATTCCTTTCTGCCTGACGTCCACTGGAGATGGGCCGCTCGGCACTCTTAGGCGGCCCTGAGCGCCGCCACCAGCTTGTCGATATCGTCGTGAGTGTTGAATACCGACACCGACACGCGCATCCGCAGCTCGTTCTCGACGATGGTGACGGCGACGCGGGCCTGCTTCAGTCGGGCCGCAGTGGCCTTGGCGTCTTTGAGCTGGAACGCGACGATCGGCGTGCGCGTGTCGGCGGGTGTCAGCGAGGCGTAGCCCAACGCAGGCAGCTCGCGCTGCAGCCGGTCGGTCAGGCCCTTCGCGTGGGCCTGGATGTTCGGCAGGCCGAGCCGCTCGAGGTATTGCAGCGACTCGTACGCGCACACGGCGCCGATCACCGGGAACGTCCCCATCTCGTAACGGGCCGCGCCCGGCAGCGGCTCCCACCTGAGGCCGACGCGGTCGAAGTTCGCGATCTGGCGGTGGCCGTAGCGCGTGGACGGCACGACCGTGTCCTGCAAGTCCTCGCGAACGTACAGATAGCCGAAGCCGCGCTCGCCCATCAGCCACTTGTAGGTAGCGGTGGCGCAAAAGTCGATCCCCATCGCGCGCACGTCCACCGGCACGGCGCCGACCGCTTGTACGACGTCGGCATAGACGTAGGCCCCGCGCGCGTGGGCCAATTCGGCGATGGCCTTGACGTCGTGCATGTAGCCGTTGACGTTGGAGACCAGCGCCAGCGACACCAGGCGCGTGTTCCGGTCGATGGCCCGCTCCATGTCCGGAAGGGCGATGCGCCAGTCGCGGTGCTTGACGATGCGCAGCTCCAGACCCCGCGCCTCGAGCGACTTGTACATGAAGAGCGAGGTCACGAAATGCAGCTCGTCGAGCACGACATTGCCGCCGCGGCGCGGCAGGTCCATTCCCATGACGACGATGTTCTCGCCATCGGAGGTGTTCTGGACGAACGCGATCTCCGCCGGTTTGGCGCCGATCAGCTGCGCGAAACGCCGCTTAAGCTCGGCCTGCTTCGCCGTCTCGAAGTCCGCGCGGCCCTCGCCAGGCCCGTTCATGCGGTACGCGAGGTAGCTTTCCATCGCGCGCCTGGCGGGAGCGCTGAGCGGATGGATCGAAGCCGCGTTCAAGTACGTCTCGGCCGACGCCCACGGGAAGTCGGCCCGCACCGAAGACGGAAAAACGCCGCTGTCGCGCACGGCCGATGGAAAGGCGTTCTGCGCGGAAGCCGCGACAGCCGCGGCGCTGATCAGGAAACGGCGGCGATCGATCGACATTGGCGACCTCCTCGAGCAGCGGGATGCGTGCACGACTGGATGCCCGTCTGCCCAGCCGTGCTATCGGATCAGATAGAACTGCGTCTGCCGACCGTCGATCCAGTGCCACCCGGAATCGAGGAGCGCCGCGTCTTCCTCGAGCGCGAAGCGCACCGGCTGGTCGCCCCACTCTTTGACCTTGTGGGTGGCGTTCAGCTCGATCGAGTGCCAGGTGTTGGGCCGAAAGATGTAGTCGCCGCGGACCGGGACGCCGTTTTGATAGTCGGTCATGCCGATCGGCGGGCCGGCGGCGTGGCCGTGGTAGCCGACCGGGTGGCAGTAGATCGACGGTGTCAGGCCTTCCTTGATCGCCTGCGCGCGCGCCGCGGCGAGCGCGGCGTTGCCGGTGCCGCCGAGCTTGGCGTGCTGCATCGTCAGCTCTTGCAGCCGGTTCGCGGCTCTCAGGCCCTCCTTCAAGCCGGCGGGCGCGTCGGTCTCGCCGGGCAGCAGCACGTAGGCGTTGTGCTGGGTGTCGGTCGAGAAGCCGAGATAGACGAGGCCGAAGTCGGTGTGCAGCATGTCGCCGCGCTGGATCACGCGCTTGTCGGGCGGCAGGTCGGCGGGCAGCCCGCCCTTCCGGGCGATCGTGATCGACGGGTGGAACCACTTGCCGAGGCCCATCTCGACGACGCGCTGGCGCATCCACCAGACGAGGTCTTCGCTGGTCGTCACGCCGGGCACGACGACGGCGTTCGAGAAAGCCTCGGCGATCACCTGGTGCGCGACGCGCATCACGTGCCGATAGGCGTCGGTTTCCTCGGGCAGCTTCGACTCGAGCCAGCCGACGGCTAGCATCTCGGCGGTCTTGATGCGCGCGGCGTACTTCGGGCCGAGCGCCGCGCTGAGCGCGTCTTTCTGCGTCGCCGTCAAACCGTCGGCGTGGTTCCAGTTCTCGGAGACGTTGACGCCGATCACCCTCGGGTCGCGCTCTTCGACCAGCTTCCGCAAGCCTTCCCACTGCGCGTCGTTCTCGGTCTTCACCACGCCGAAGAGGCCGTCGTAGTCGAAGCGGCCGATCGAGAGCGCGTCCACGCCCTTGTCGCCGCCGCGATCGTGAAAGGCCAGGATCGTGCGACGTCGCGAGGAGTAGGTGGTGAGCGGCGCCATCGAGCGAAACACGGGGTCGTCGTTGTACTCGCGCGACACGATGATCCACATGTCGATGGCTTCGCGGCGCATCAGCTCCGGAAGCAGGGTCTTGAAGCGCTTCGCGATCCACGAGCGGACGAGCGTCGCCTGTTCGCGGTGCGTGAGGACCCGATTCGCGGGCAATTCCGCCGCGGCTGCCGCGCCGGCGATTCCAAGTCCCACGACCAGGCACAACAAGGCTCGCCGCATCGCCACCTCCGTGAGCTTCACTCGACTCGGTTCCGGCCGGCCTGCTTGGCGCGGTACAGCGCCTGGTCGGCGGCACGCAACAAGTCCTCGGCGCTGGCGACGCTCTCTTCGGGGTAGTGCGCCACGCCGATCGAGACGGTGATCGAGAACTTCTGCCCCGAGTGCTTGAAGACGTGACCCTCGACAGCGCTGCGCAGCCGCTCGGCCAGCAGCCGCGCGTCCTCGGTCTCGGTCTGCGGCAGGATCGCCATGAACTCCTCGCCGCCGTAGCGGCCGAGCGTGTCGACGGTTCGGATGCCGTCCTTCAGCACCCGCGCCACCTCGCGCAGCACCACGTCGCCTCCCAGGTGGCCGCGTGCGTCGTTGACGCTCTTGAAGTGATCCACGTCGATCATCAACAGGCACACGCCGCCGGCGTAACGCGTCACGCGATCGCATTCCTTGCTCAGCACCTCGAGCACGTAGCGCCGGTTCACGACCTCAGTGAGCGCGTCGTGGGCGGCGAGGTGCCCGAGCCGCTGCAGCATCCGGCTGCTTTCGGTGACGATGTGCGCCTGATTGACCACCTTCTCGAGGAAGCCACGGTTCTCAGTCACGGTCCGGGCCACGTTCTTGCCCGTGAGCGCGACCACGCCGCGCAGGGTGTCACCGGTCGCGATGGGAAATGCCGTGAAACCCGGAAGATCGTTTTCTTCCAGGATGCCGCCCTTGGGTGTGAAAACTCGAGCGCGCACGCGCGTGAAGGGCGCGCCCCTCCACTCTTGGGCCACGGCCTCCAGCAGCCTGGCCTTGAAGGCGTCGACGATCGGGGTGGCGCACGGCCGCTGCAATGCGATCAGCATGTCGAGCTCCTCGCCGTCCACGAACGCCATCGCCCCGATCGAGTAGTCGGCCGCCCGCGAGACCAGTGTCATCACGCTGGTGAAGGTCTGGTCCAGTTCGGAAACGACGCGGGCTACCTTGCCGATCTCCGACAGGATGGTCGTCTCGTAGAGCTGCCGGTCGAGCAGCTCGTTGACGCGGGCCAACACGTCGGCGCTGGCCTTGGGGCGCTCGCTCGCGCTGCGCTTGCCACGCTTCGAGGTCTCGGCCACGACCTCCTTGACGACGTCCAGGATCCTCTGGGGCTCGGCATCCTTCGTGACGTAGCGGTCGGCGCCGATCTCGAGCCCCCAGAAGCGGTCTCCGGCCTGGTCGTTCCCGGTCAGGATCACGACCGGAATGTTCTTCGTCGCCTCCTCCTGCTTCAGGAGCCGGCACGCCTGATAGCCGTTCATGCGCGGCATATTGACGTCCAGCACCACCAGGTCCACCGGCTCCGCGAACACCTTCTCGATGGCCTCCATCCCGTCTCGCGCTGTAATCACCTCGAAGCCGGCTCCCGAGACGATCTTCTCGATCATGCGCAGGACCAGCGGACTATCGTCGGCAATCAGGACTCGCTGCACCCCGGGCGCTCCCTGGCTAAAGTCGCGGCAGTTGATTAGGACGGGCGAAGGATCTTAACATTGCGGTCTGTCGGGCTCCCGTCGGAGCGATAACCCGCTCTCTCGTAACGGTTTCCCGCTGAAACATTTTCGAACCGGCGAGCGTAAGTACCGCTAGCGGACAGTCTCGCGGACATTCCCGCTGAATCGAAATAGAGGATACATGTCGAAGCGCGTGCGCATCATCGTGGGCGTCGTGGCCGTGCTCGTGCTGGCGGCGATCGTCGGCTTCAACGTCACCAAGGACCGGCGGAACCGCATTCTGGTACAGGTCCAGAAGGTCAAACGGCAGGATCTCGTCTCGACGGTGACGGCCTCGGGCGAGGTCAAGCCGCGCAAGTTCGTGAACATCAGCGCCAACGTCTCCGGTCGGATCACCCACCTGCTGGTGGCGGAGGGAGAGCGAGTCAAGCGCGGTCAGGTGCTGGCGCGGATCGACTCGACGCGTTTCGAGGCCGACGCCAAGCAGTCCGAAGCGGGCGTCCAGGCGCAGAAATCCGATCTCGATCGCGCCAAGGCCGACCTCGATGTGGCCAAGCTACAGCTCGATCGCACCGAGCAGATGCACAAGGAGAAGCTCGTCTCCGACCAGCAGCACGATCAGGCGCTGGCCGACTTCCGCATGAAGACCGCCAACGCGGAGTCGCTGAAGCGGCGGATCACCCAGCAGGAAGCCGTGCTCGATTCGAGCCGCGACAACCTCGAGAAGACGACCGTGGTGTCGTCGATGGACGGCGTCGTCACCAACCTCGCCAAGGAAGAGGGCGAGATGGTGATCGGCGCGCAGAGCTTCTCACCCACGGTCATCATGACGGTGGCCGATCTGGCGGTGATGGAGTGCGAGGTGATGGTCGACGAGACCGACATCCGCAACCTCACGCTCGGGTTGCCGGCCGAGGTCCGTGTCGACGCGCTCGAGGGGTTGAAGATCAAGGGCGAGGTCACCGAGATCGGCAGCTCCGCGATCCCGCGCGGAACCAACCAGAGCGCCGGCACCACCGGCACCAACACCGGCAATCAGGCCAAGGACTTCAAGGTCACGATCACGCTGATCGAGCCGCCGGCCAACATCCGGCCCGGCTTGAACGCCGCCGCCGACATCACGACTTCGAAGAAGCAGAACGTCATCGCCGTGCCGATCCAGGCCGTGGTGGTGCGCGAGGTCGACAAAGAAGGCAAAGTCGTCGATCCCGGCGCCCCGTCCTCGGACGCGCCCGCTAAAGCCGAAGGCGGCCGCCGCAGGTCCGAAGAAAAGGACGGCGTCTTCGTGGTCGCGGACGGCAAAGCCGGGTTCAAGCCGGTCAAGACCGGGATCGTGGGCGAGACCGAGATCGAGATCACCGAGGGCCTCGCCGAAAACCAGGAGATCGTGACCGGCTCCTACAAGACCTTGCGCACGCTCAAGGACCTGGCGCAGATCAAGGTCGAAACCAAGAAGGACAAGAAATGAGCACGCCGGCCGCTCCCGCGGCGGCGGCGAACGGCGATCTGATCGTGGCGCACGACCTGTGGCGGTCGTACACGATGGGCAGCGAGGTGATCCACGCGCTGAAGGGCGTCAGCTTCACGATCAACCAGGGCGAATACGTGGCGGTGATGGGCCCCTCGGGCTCGGGCAAGTCGACGCTGATGAACCTGATCGGCTGTCTCGACACCCCCACACAGGGCAGCTACATGCTGCGCGGCAAGCTCGTCTCGCAGATGAACGACGACGAGCTGGCGGGGGTTCGCAACCGCGAGATCGGCTTCGTGTTCCAGACCTTCAACCTGCTGCCGCGCGCCTCGGCGCTCCACAACGTGGAGCTGCCGCTCGTCTACGCCGGCATCCCCAAAGACGAGCGGCTGCGGCGTGCGCGGCAGACGCTCGAGATGGTCGATCTCGGTTCGCGAGTCCATCACAAGCCCAACGAGCTCTCGGGCGGCCAGCGCCAGCGCGTGGCGATCGCGCGCGCCCTGGTGATGGGGCCGTCGATCTTGCTAGCCGACGAGCCGACCGGGAACCTCGACTCGCAGACCGGCGAAGAGATCATGCGACTCTTCGAGAACCTCTACGAAAAGGGAAACACCATCATCCTGGTGACGCACGAGGCTGACGTCGCGCTGCACGCTCACCGCACGATCCGAATCAAGGACGGCTTGATCGCGTCCGACGAACGCAAGGCGTAGGGTAGCGTCGTGCCGTTCTCCGAAGCCATCGCGATCGCTTTCTCGTCGCTTCGAGCCAACAAGCTGCGCTCGTTCCTGACCGTTCTCGGGATCCTGATCGGCGTCAGCTCGGTGATCGCGATCGTGGCGATCATCGACGGGCTCGACGGTTACATCGCCAACAAGGTGCTGGCGCTCGGCACCAAGAGCTTCACGGTCCAGAAGTTCCCCGACGTGATCACGTCCTTCCAGCAGTTCATCGAGATGAACAAGCGCAAGGACATCAAGATGACCGACCTGGAGGCGGTGCGCTCCGCGTGTGCTTCGTGCGCCGAGGTCGGCGGGCAGCTCGCGACCGGCCGCACCGCCAAGTGGGGCCGCACCACGCAGAACGACGTCCGCGTCATCGGCATCACCGAGAACATCCCGCGCATCGGCTCGGTTCGAGAGTTGGTGATGGGGCGCCACCTGATCCAGGACGACGTCGACGAGGCCCGCTACGTCGGCGTGATCGGCACCGACATCGTCGACGCGTTCTTCGGCACCATGGAGCCGCTCGGCAAGACGATCCTGGTCGACAACCATCCGATCCGCGTGGTGGGCGTCGCCGAGAAGAAGGGCAGCGTCTTCGGTCAGAGCCAGGACAATTTCGTATGGATCCCGATCAGCACCTACCAGAAGTTCTACGGCAACCGCCGCTCGATCGTGATCTCGGTCGAAGCCCTGACGATGGCGGAGCTGGAGATCGCCGAGGACCAGGTGCGCATGATCATGCGCAACCGCCGCCACCTCGAGTACGACAAGTCGGACGACTTCAACATCGAGACCGGCGAGACGGTGATGGACCTGTGGAAGAGCGCGACACGCGGCATCTACGCGGTGACGGTGCTCGTGACCGGCATCAGCCTGGTCGTCGGCGGGATCGTGGTGATGAACATCATGCTCGTCTCGGTGACCGAACGGATCCGCGAGATCGGGGTCCGAAAGGCGCTCGGGGCTCGGCGCCGCGACATCCTGCGCCAGTTCCTGGTCGAGTCGGTGATCCTCTCGGCCTGCGGCGGCGCGCTCGGCGTGGTGGGCGCGACCGTCTTCTCGGCCGGCCTGGCCGCGGTGCTGGGCGGCATCATGTCGGCGGACTTCAATGCCCCGGTGCGACTGTGGGCGGTCACGCTCGCGCTCTTCGTCTCCACCGCGGTCGGCCTGGTAGCGGGGATTTATCCCGCGAGCCGCGCCGCCGCGCTCGACCCGGTCACCGCGCTGCGCAGCGAATAGCCCGAGCATGACGCGCCTCTCCGATCGGATCGCCACCCGCTTCCCCGTGCTGTTCGCCATGCGCGAGGCGGTCGGCATGGGCCTGGCCGCGATCGTCGCCTACAAGATGCGCGCCGGCCTCACCATCCTCGGCGTGGTGATGGGAATCATGACCGTGATCGGGATGTCCTCGATCGTGGCCGGCCTGAACGACACGATGACGAAGCAGATCGAGGGTCTGGGCTCGAACGTCATCTTCGTCCGGCCGCAGGCTCCGGGCGAGAACATGACGATCGAGGAGCGCCGCCGGCGGCGCGCGCTGACCGAGGCCGAGATCCAGACGATCGGCGACCGCTGTCCGGACGTGAAGGCGATCTCGCCGATCGAGCTGAACGTCGCGAGCGTGATCAAGTACGGCAACGAGCGCGTGCAGAACAGCCAGATCTTCGGCACCACGCCCGCCTACGAGACCGTCCACGACATCTACGTGTCGAAGGGCCGCTTTCTGTCGGAGCAGGACGTGTCGCGCGCCAGCAAGGTCGCCGTGATCGGGACCGAGATCGCGGAGGCTCTGTTCCCGTTCGTGGACCCGCTCGACAAAGAGATGATCATGGACAACGCCCGCTTCCGCGTGATCGGGGTGATGGAGAAGAAGGGCAAGTTCCTGTTCATGAACCGCGACAACGTGATCATCGTCCCGGTCGGCTCGATGACCAAGAAGGATCCGCGCTTCAACTTCATCGTGGCCGACATCAAGCCGGTCTCGGCGGCCCGCCTCGAAGCCGCGCTCGAACAGGCGCGCGAGGCGCTGCGCCGGGCCCGCAAGCTGCGCTTCTGGGACAAGGACAACTTCGCGATGTTCACCCAGGACACGCTGACCGACCTCTACCGCCAGATCACCGGCGGCATCTACATGGTGATGATCGCGATCTCGTCGATCGGCCTGGTGGTGGGCGGCGTGGGTGTGATGAACATCATGCTCGTCTCGGTCACCGAAAGGACGCGCGAGATCGGCATCCGCAAGGCGCTCGGCGCCAAGAAGCGCGACGTGATGGCGCAGTTCCTGACCGAGGCGATGACGCTGACCGGCGTCGGCGGGATCCTGGGCATCATCGTCGGCGGCGGGATCGCGTGGCTCGTGAACACGTTCTCACCGTTCCCGGCGGTGTTGCAGCCGATCTGGGTGGTGATCGGTTTCCTGACCGCGGTCGGCACCGGGCTCACTTTCGGGCTGTGGCCCGCGGCCAAGGCCGCGCGGCTGGATCCGATCGAAGCGCTGCGCTACGAGTAGCGCTAAGCTCTCGAGAACGTGAACGATCTCGGCGCGCCCGCGGCCGCGGAGAAGTCGTCGTCCTTCTTCGCCAACCTGATCGACCTGTACTTCGCGCCCGGCGAAGCGTTCACGAACCTGCTCCGAAAACCGGGGTTCCTGGTACCGATGGCTCTTCATCTGGCGCTGAGCCTGGGGTTCACGGCGATCTGGCTTCAGCAGACAGACGCCAAGGCGTTCATCAAGGCCCGCATCGAAGAGTCGGGGCGGATGGACAAGATCCCCGCCGATCGTCTCGACGAGATCCTGTCGACCCAGGCCCGCTACTTCCCTGCCTTCGCATGGGGCGGCGGCGTGCTCGCCCCGCCGGTCGTGGCGCTGATCCTCGCCGGCGTGCTGCTGTTCGTGTATCGCTTCTTCTATTCGAGCGAGGTCACCTTCCGCCAATCGCTCACGATCGTTTCCTCCACGTTCGCCGCGCTGGCGCTGATCTCGACGCCCCTGGTCCTGGGTGTCTTGGCCTTGAAAGGCGATTGGACGATCGCGCCGCAGGAAGCGCTCCAGGCCAACTTCTCGTTGCTGCTGGATAAGCAGAGCGCCAGCAAGCCGCTGTGGGCGATCTTGTCGAGCCTCGACCTCTTCACCTTCTGGGTGATGTTCCTGCTCGCGGCGGGCTTTGGCGCCGCCAGCAAGCGCAACTGGTCCTGGGCGGTCGCTGGCATTGTCGTTCCCTGGGCGCTGTGGGTGATGGGCAAGGTCGGCGTCAGCTTCTTCTTCTAGCCGGGCCGTCCTGACCTCGGCTCCTCCACCATCCCACATCCGCGCGATCGCCAGCGCCGGTTACGATCGCCTTGAATTGAGCGCCAGGAATCCCGAAACGATCGCCGGCTGGGGCCGGGTGGCGGGGCCGGGGCGCGAGCTGCGCTCCGAGGATCTGCGTCGAATCACGCTGGATGTGCCGCTCTCGCGCGGGCTGGGACGCTCCTACGGCGATTCCTCGCTGCCGCCGCCCTCGCGGCCCGTGGTCGCAAACACGACACTCGCCGATCGCCTGCTCGGCTTCGATTCCACGACTGGCATCGTACGGGCCGAAGCCGGCTTGTCGCTGGTCGAGCTGCACCGCGTGCTGCTGCCGCGCGGCTTCTTCGTGCCGGTCACGCCCGGCACGCAGTTCGTCACCCTCGGCGGCGCGGTCGCGGCGGACGTGCACGGCAAGAACCACCACGTCGCGGGCTGTTTCGGCGCGCACGTGCTGAGCCTGACGCTGCGCGTCGCCGACGGCCGCGTGATCCGCTGCTCGCGCGACCAGGAGCCCGATCTCTTCCGCGCCACGCTCGGCGGCATGGGCCTGACCGGGCACGTGCTCGAGGTCGAGTTCCGGATGGAGCGCGTCCCGTCGCCCTGGATCAAGCAGGAGAGCGAGCGCATCCCGAACATCGACGCCTTCCTGGAAGCGTTGGAGGTGGCGGCGCGCGAGTGGCCATTCACCGTCGGCTGGCTCGACTGTCTGGCTCGCGGCAGCTCGATGGGCCGCGGCATCCTGATCAAGGGCCGCTGGGCGACCGCCTCGGAAGCCCGCTCCGAGTTTCCGACGCCGCTGAAGCGGCCCAGCGTTCCCTTCGAGATGCCCGAGTTCGCCCTCTCGCCGATGAACGTGCGCGCCTTCAACGAGGCTCTCTACCGCTCGCATCTGCCGCGCGTGAAGCGTTCGATCGCGCATCCGCAGCCGTTCTTCTACCCGCTCGACGCGATCGGCCACTGGAATCGTCTCTACGGGCGTCGCGGTTTCACCCAATACCAGTGCGTGATTCCGCGCGCCGCCGGCCCTGAAGGCGTGCGCTCGTTCCTCGACACGCTGACCGCGAGCGGGGCCGCGTCGTTCCTGGCGGTGATCAAGGACTGCGGCGACGAGGGGCTCGGGCTGCTCTCGTTCCCGAAGCCGGGGATCTCGATCCCGCTCGACATCCCGATCCGCGACGGAACGCAGGCGCTGGTCGACAAGCTCAACGAGAAGGTGATCGCTGCCGGCGGGCGCATCTACCTGGCGAAGGACAACTTCACGAGGCCGGAGCACTTTCGCGCGATGGAGCCGCGGCTGCCGGAGTGGCAGCGGATCCGCCGGCATTGGGACCCCGAGAACCGGCTGAAGAGCGCGCAGTCGATCCGCGTCCTGGGAGATCCGGCATGAAGACAGTCCTGCTCGGCGCCACCAAAGGCATCGGCCGAGCGCTGGCGCGCCAGATGGCCGCGCGCGGCGACGCTCTGTTCCTGCTCGGTCGAGACCTCGAAGACCTGGAGCGCAGCGCGCGCGATCTCGAGGTGCGGGGCGCCAAAGGCACGGTCGGCGTCGCACGCTGCGACCTGGCCGAGCCCGAGGCGTTCGCCGCCGCGCTCGACGCCGCCGACCAGGCGCTCGCGAAGTTCGACACGGTGGTCCTGAGCGCGGGCCTCTTCGCCACCCAGGACAAGCTCGAGGCCGACGCCTCGTTCACCGCCTCGCTGCTCGACGCCAACTTCACTGCGACGATCCTCTTCTGCGAGGAAGCGCGCAAGCGCCTGCTCGCCCGCGGCGGCGGAACGCTGTGCGTCTTCAGCTCCGTCGCGGGAGAGCGCGGCCGGAAGCCGGTGATCCTGTATGGCGCGTCCAAGGCCGGGCTCTCCGCCTATCTCGAAGGGCTCGACCACAAGTTCCGAGCCGCGGGCTTGAAGACCGTCTGCGT
>CAZVOI010000899.1:0-5351 GCA_964628275.1 uncultured Acidobacteriota bacterium
GTGCGGGGGCAGCTCCGCGAGAGCGGCGACCCCCTGCCGCGCATGCCACCCTACCGCGCCTGGGCCGGGCTGCGCTTCGAGAAGGGCCGCTGGCACACGGAAGCGCAGGTGAAACACGTGGGCGAGCAAAATCGGGTGTACAGCTTCGAGACGCCCACCGAGGGCTACACGCTGGTGAGCGCCCACGGCTCCTACAGCCTGGCGGTGGCCAACACGCGCCCGAAGGCTGAGCAGGCGATTCGTGAGACCCTGGCGGCCTATCTTGAGGCGCATCCGGAAAGTGTGCCGATGAGTGACGTGCGCGTCGCTCGTGTCTCCGGCGGTCAACGGTCGGAGGTTCACATCGTTGGCGTGGGAGCCCTTCTTGGTGCTGGTCGGAGCCGGCGCAAGGCGCGCGCATCTCAGGTGAATGGCCGGCTGGGAGGCCGGCCGCGAGGGGGCCGCGGCGCAATCGGTCGGCGAGGCTCTCGCCCCCGTCCAGCTCCATGACCAGGACGGGAACGCCGCCGTCGGAGTCCTCGAGGCCGTGAAGCGTAGCGATGCCGGGATGGTTGGGCAGCAACGGTCACCCTCGCCTTCGCCAAGCAGAGTCGCGAGGGGGGCGGGAGGACCGACGGCGCGCTCGCTGGGGGGCTGCTGCTCGCCTGGGCCGTGATGAGCGTCCGGATCGTCGTCCTGGCCGCTCGCTCCGTCGCGCAGGACGAGGTTGTAGACGTGGCCCTCGGAGGTCGACCACTCGACGAGGTCGTGGCGCAGAAAGGACTCCACCTCGACTCGCGGCGCGAGGAGCGCTCCCTTCGCGACCCCGAGCTTGTCGGAGCCCGCGGGCGGCGCGGCGAGGAACGGGGCGGCCACCGGCTGCGGTCGGTCCCGAAGCTCGCGCCGGTCCTCGCGCACGCCGACGAGCTCCTGGCGCACGGTGCCGAGGAACTCGTCGCGCTCGCGCAGGGCGCCCCGGAGCAGCGCCACCGCGGACTGCAGCCGCGTCACCTCGGAGCGCAGGGCGTGCCAACTGCGCGAGCCTGGGCTCGCCGACCACTTCGGCGGTCATAGCACCCGACGGGACCCTCCTGGCGTTCCAGCCCTACGGCGCCCTGGGCCTGCTGCTGGCCGACCTCGAGCTCGAGAAGGCCACCGGCCTCCTCGCGCGGGGCTGCCAGTACGCCGGCTCGTGAGGCCCACGCTCCTCGTCGGGATCTCCGGGCGCAGCCGGGACTCGATCCGTCCGTTCGCGGAGGGGCTGTGCGCGAGCGGCTATGAGCGTGCGAAGGCGAGCAAGGGTCCGATGTCGTGATCGTCCGCAGCTTTGAGCGATGCGATGTAGCGCCGTCGCACGTCGCCCGCCGGCTGCAGATTGGCGCTGCCCCACGTGAGCCGCTCGGCACCCGATTGCATGACCAGGAGGTCGGCCAACAGCCGTGCATGCCGGCCGTTGCCGTTTGGAAACGGATGCATGTGCACCAAGCGGTGATGAAGGCGCACCGCGATCTCGTCGAGCGGGTAGGTTCGACGCAGGGTCCACGCCTTGGCGTCATCGAGCAGCTCGCGCATGGCCATCGGGACCTCGTAGTGCGGAATGCCGAGGTTGCGTTGCGTCGTCCTGAAGTCGCCCGCCCATCGCCACACGTCGCCCAGCATGCGCCGATGAAGCTCCCTGACGAACTTCTCGCTCAGCAGGTCGCGGCGGCGCGACAGCGCCCAGTCCTGCGCGCGCGCGATGTTCTCCTGCTCCGCGCGATTGAGCTCGTGTCGGTAGGTGATGTCCGACGGAATGAGCCCCTGCCTTTCATCGGGCGTGAGAGGGGTTGCGTCGTCCGGCTCCTCGAAGAGGTCGGCCAACGGTATCAGTCCCAGAAGCGCCGGGGACTGGTCTCGCGAATCATGTCTTCGACCTGCCTGTCGCTGATCGGTTTCGCGACGTCCTGGTCCTCCAGCAGCATCGAATGCTCGATCGGCTGCCGTCGTCGGCGTAGGAGAGACAGAGCGCGTGCGCGGACCGTCGTCTCGAGGGGCTGGTTCGGAACGAGCGCGTAGACAAGGGTGCAGTCGAGTGCCTCGGCAACCCTCCGTAGAGTGGCCACTTCGATGGTCCCCTTCTCTTCGGACCGCTCGAGGCCGACGACGCTGGGTTGCCGGACGCCGAGCCGCTTCGCGAGCTGGGCCGTGCTCATGCCGAGGGCTTCGCGAATCGCTCGGATCCAACCGCGTGACGGTGTACGGTATGGCTCTGCCGACCCGAGCTGCGCGAGCCTTTGATCGAGCCGAGCCCGGGATTCGGCAGCAACACGGGCGTTCTTCATAGGTTAAATCCTATTTTTATAACGACTAAGTATAGCCTTACACATACTATTTATTCAACTAATAATAGGGTATAGCCTGTTCTAGCTGCCTTGAGATCGGCGCCGTGGACGTGGCGATCTGGACGCCCCGTCCGCAGGAGGTGTCAGCTCAGCTTGGCGGCGATCGCGTCGATCACCCGCGCCAGCATCACCTGGCGGCTGCCCGCCGCGGCTCCGGCCAGGTGGCCGGCCTGGGTTCGCAACTCGGCGGCGACACCCGCGTCCTTCTTCCCGGCGTCGAAAAGCACCTCCGCCTTGTCGAGTACGGCCGCGAGCGACGCGGCGGCGTCCTTGCCGACGCTGCCGTCCCGCAGCAGCTGGTCGAGATAGGCGCGAGCCACGACGGGCGCATCGGGCCAGCTGACCGGATACTGCTCCTGCGGGTTAAAAGTGCGGCCCTGATTGGCGAGCTGCGCGGCGGCGATCTCGTTGGCGGTGAGGTGCGGGCTGGGCGAGAGCTCCAGCACGTCCAGGCCGCGGGCGATCTCGGTGCCGTAGATCCGGCCGGAGTACCAGTACGTGGACCAGTACCCCCCCAAAACAACGGCCTTGTCGCTGATCGGACCGCGGTCGAAGTAGGCGATCTCGGCAGGCTTCGTGCTGTCGGTGAAGTCGATCACCGAGAGGCCGCCCTGGTACCAGGCCTGCACGAAGATGTCGCGGCCCGGCACGGGCACGATCGAGCCGTTGTGGGCGACGCAGTTCTCGTACTCGGTCTGCGCTGCGGGCAGCTTGTAGGTGCCGCGGTAGATCAGCTTGTTGTCGACGATGTCGTAGATCGCGTCGGCGCCCCAGTTGCGCGGATCGTAAGACCGGCAGCGTGGGCGCGAACCGCCGCCCCACTCGTCCGTGAAGATCACCTTGGTGCCGTCGTTGTTGAAGGTCGCCGAATGCCAGTAGGCGAATCCCTTGTCGGTCACCGCGTCGAGTCGTTTCGGGTTCAGCGGGTCCGAGATGTCGAAGATGATCCCGTTGCCCGAGCAGGCGCCGGCCGCCAGCTTGCGCGTGGGGAAGACGGTGATGTCGTGGCACTGGTCGGTCTGGCTGGTCTCCTGGGTGCCTTCCCCGTGGCTGCCGCCCTTCCACAGCCCGCCCAGGCGGCCGCTGGCTTCGTCCGCGAAGACGGCGGGGCTGGAGGTGATGCGTGACTTCGACGGGTCGGCCTTGGGGATCTCGACCACGTCGATGCGGAAGAGCGCGGTGCGGCTGTCGCCCGGCACGTCGCCGATGCAGCCAGCCAGCTCCTCTTCCTTGCGGACACCGGCGGTGCCGGAGTTGTAGACCACGATACGGTCCTTGTCCTCGAACACCACCGAATGCGTGTGCGACCCGCGGCAGGTCTGCACCTGGCCGACCTGGCGAGGGCTCGTGAGGTCGGAGATGTCGAAGATGCGCAAGCCGCGGAAGCGCTCGCTGCTCACGTCCTCCTTCACGCCCTGACGCCCGCAGTCGACGCGGCCGCGCGTCTGTTCCACCGACATGATCAGGAGATTGCCGACGATCGAGACGTCGCCCTGGCCGCCGGGACAGACCACCGAGCTGAGCAGCGTGGGCGCCTTGGCATCGGTGAGGCGGTAGATGTTGAAGCCGTGGTAGTTGCCGGCCACCAGCACGTCACCAGAGAACGCCATGTCGGTCTGTGCGAAGGAGAGCAGGGGGGACCTTTCGCTCCACTCGGTGCCCTCGTTGCTCTGGCCGTCGCGTGCGACGGGCTTGGCTTCCTCGGTCTTCTTCTTCGCCTTGGGGAGCGGCAGATCCGCCACATTGGTCGGATCGAAGAAGCCGGTGGGCTTGGGAAGGCTCGCCACCAGCGCCAGGTGGCTGGCCACCTGCCCGGCGTCCCGGAAGCCGGCCTTGAGCCCCACGCGGGCGTCGGTGGCGAGCGTGCCCAGCAGCGCCGTCATCCGGTCGATCTCGGCCTTCTGCTCGGTCTTCACGTCGCTCGTGAATTGGAACAGCACCGGGTCGTAGGCGCTGCCGTCCTTCTTCACGAGAGCGTCGACCATCTTCAGCGCGCCGTCGTGGTGCGCGATCATCAGGGTCAGAAACAGGCGGTCGAAGTCGGTACCCTTCAAGGTCGCGAGCCGGGCCATGTCGGCGGGAGAGGCCATGCCGGCCATCGTGCCCTTCATGTCCATCCCGCGATGCATCGACGCATCCGGCACGCTCTCCCCGCGCTCTCGCAACCAACCCTGCATGAAGGCGATCTCGTCCGCCTGCGACGCGTGGATCCGCCCCGCCACCGCCACCAGCTCGGGCAGGTTGGTGCGGTCCTTCACCAACTCGGCCATCTGCACGGCCTGATCATGGTGATGGATCATGTCGCGCATGAAGACGACGTCATCGACGGTGTAGCGAGCGTCGGCCAGCTTGATCGCCTGCTCCGCCGTCAGCCTCGTGGTCTTCTGCCCCGGCGCCCCCGGCTGAACGATGGGAACGTCCTGCACGGCAGAGGCCCCCGAGGCAGCCAGGAGCAGCATGACGCCGGAGACGATGAGCGAGCTCGATGCGCAACGGATGCGGCCATGGTTCATAGAGAATTCTCCGTCTGGTGAACGCGGTCGATGATAAGCCTACTCCATGGCGTCTCGTCGTTCGCGATGGTGGCCCTGCTGCTCGCGATGCTGGGCGTCTGCAGCGTGATGACCTACTCCGTGGGTCGGCGCATGCGCGAGATCGGCGTCCGCATGGCCCTCGGAGCCCTCCTCGTCACCCGCGCCATGGGCGAGCTCCTGTTCGAGACCCCCCCGCCGAACCCGCAATCTACCCGGGTGCACAAGCAATCGCCTATCGTTTATCGTTCATACACGCCGGTCGACCAGGTCTGCCGGCCGATTAAGGCGGGGCCGAGCCGAACCTGAAGCTCACACCGCAAAGGGGACCATGGACCACATCCGGAACTTCTGCATCATCGCCCACATCGATCATGGCAAGTCGACCCTCGCCGACCGCCTCATCCAGCGCTGCGGGGCGGTGGCGCCGCGGGATTTCCGCGACCAGATCCTCGACTCG
>CAZVOI010000900.1:0-5787 GCA_964628275.1 uncultured Acidobacteriota bacterium
GACGGGTGGTACGCGACCTTGGCCTCGAGCTTCGCGGGCGGCAGGCTCACCATTTTTTCGCCGAGAAACTGGGAGAGCTCGCGGCAACGCGCCGCGACCGCATGCGCCTTGTCGCGCCACTCGGGCTCGTCCTCGAAGAGCACCTCGTACTGGTGGATCAGCATGTCGCCGCAAGAGCCCGAGGGAATCACGATCGGGCCCTCGGTCGCCGCCAGCACGTCGAGGGTGTGGCGCGCCACGGCGCGTGCTTCATCTCGAAAGCCGGCGTTGTAGGCGGGCTGGCCGCAGCAGGTCTGCTGGAGCGGAACCTCGACGCGAACGCCGCAACGCTCCAGCACGCGGACGACGGCGAACCCGACATCCGGCTCCAGCTCGTTCAAGAGGCAAGTGTGGAAGAGCTGGACCGTCCCCGCGGGCTTCGCTTCGGTCATCGAGCCGAACCACCCGACTGGCCGCGCAGGCTGAAGACGTTCTGCATCAGCGCCCACACTTCGCCGAGCTTGGCTCCGGCCGGAGGCTGCTGGTAGGTCTTCATCAGGCTCTCCCACTCGGCGCAGCGCGGGTGCGACCTCACGTGGGTCGCGAAATCGCGGCGCCGGTTGAAGCCGGGCTTGGTGTCCATCACCATCACCAGCCGCCGGCCGAGCGCGTAGATCTCCATGTCGCGCACTCCGACGCGACGCAGGCTGCGCAGCACCTCGGGCCACACAGCGCGGTGGTGCTTCTTGTAGGCGGCGATCGTCCGCGGGTCGTCCTCGAGGTCGAGCGTCAGGACGTAACGCTGCGCCTTCATCGCGACGACACCACCTCCTGGCGCGACTGTCCCAGGCCTTCGATGCCCAGCTCCACGACGTCGCCCACCTTCAAGTACTGGGGCGACGGCTTCATGCCCATCGCGACACCCGGCGGCGTGCCGGTGCTGATCACGTCGCCGGGCAACAGCGTCATGAACTGGCTCAGGTAGCTGACGATCTCGCGCACGCCGAAGATCATCGTGCTGGTGTTGCCGCGCTGGCGTGGGGTGCCGTTGACGTCGAGCCACATCGGAAGACTCTGCGAATCCTTGATCTCGTCCGTCGTCGCCAGGAACGGGCCGAGCGGCGCGAAGCTGTCGCAGCTCTTGCCCTTGACCCACTGGCCGCCGCGCTCGAGCTGGAAAGCGCGTTCGGAGTAGTCGTTGTGGAGGGCGTAGCCAGCGACGTGGTCGAGCGCGGATTTCTCGGGGACATAGCGCGCTTCCCTACCGATCACCACGGCCAGCTCGACCTCCCAGTCGAGCTTGGTGGAGCCGCGCGGCGTGACCAGCGGGTCGTTCGGACCCACCAGCGCGGTCGTGGACTTGAAGAAGATGATCGGCTCCTTCGGGATCTCGGCCCCGGTCTCGGCGGCGTGGTCGCGATAGTTGAGCCCGATGCAGACGATCTTGCTGGGCCGGCGCAGCGGCGGGCCGAGCCGGATGCTTGCGCCGACGCGCGGCGCCCGGGCCGCGTTGGCCTTGAGCCATGCCGCGAGATTCGCGAGGCCCCCGTCACCGAAGAACTGCTCGTCGTAGTCCGAGACGCCGTCCGAGACGTCCAGGCGCGTGCCGTCCTGTTGCAGGATGCCGGGCCTCTCACGGCCCGGTTCGCCAAAGCGGATCAGCTTCATGTCGTCAGCACTCCTCCATCGATCGGGAACGCCTGGCCGGTGATGAACGATGCCTCGTCGGAACAGAGGTAGAGCGCCAGGAACGCCACTTCCTCCGGGGTGCCCATCCGGCCGATCGGCTGAGCCTCCGAGAGCTTCTGGAACATTTCAGCCTCGCGCCCGGGATAGTTCTTCGCAATGAACCCGTCCACGAACGGCGTGTGGATCCGCGCCGGCGACAGGCAGTTGCAGCGAATCGTCTTCATGTAGTCGGCGGCGATCGACATCGTCATCGTGTGAACCGCGCCCTTGCTCATCGAATACGCGAAGCGATCGGGAATGCCGATGTGCGCGACGGTCGAGGCCATGTTCAGGATCACGCCCTTGCCCTGCTTCAGCATCGGCGCGATCGCGGCTTGGCAGCAGAGATAGACGCCTTTGACGTTGACTCGATAGACGCGGTCGAAGTCGGCTTCACTGGTGGTCGCAATCGTGCCCACGTGGGCGATGCCGGCGCTGTTGACCAGGATGTCGACGCCGCCGCGCTCTGCGACGATCGCCGCGAAGCTCGCCCTTACCGCGGCGGAATCGCCGACGTCGCAGCCTTTCGCGTCGGCCTTGCCCGAGCTCGAGACGATCGCCTCGGCGCTCGCTTGCGCCGCGGCCGTGTCGAGATCCAGCGCCACCACGTGCGCGCCTTGGCGCGCCAGCAGCAGCGCGATCGCCTTTCCGATCCCGGAGCCGGCGCCCGTCACCACCGCGATCCTGCCGTCCAATCGGAACACGATCCCTACTCTCTCCCAACTCTCACGGAACGCTCTCGATATCGACCCACAGCACCGGTTGCCGGATGAAGAAGTTGCGCACGACTTCTTCCACGTTCGAGTCGGCCGGGAGCGTCTTCCAGAGGTCGAGGTAGCCGGGCTCTCGAAACGCGAGCCCAGCGAAGAGCAGGCTGGCCTGGCGCATCGGCCATTCCGAGTCGTACATCACGTCCTTCGGCAGCGGCCACGTGCTCTTGTCCTTCAGGAATGGATAGAGGTACGCCAGCGCGCGGCGCATCCCGCGGCCGTCTGGAAGCTGGAAGCGCCACAGGTCGTCCTGCGGCGTGCTTAGCAGTTGCGCGATGCCCGCCATCGCTTCGAGATTGAAGATCGAGTAGCCGTAGGGCTTGGTGCGGCGCAGCTCTTGCGGAAAGCTGCCATCGGCAGCGAGCTGGTCGGGCAACAGCACCCTCTTGAAACGCTGGCGGCAGAACTCCAGCGTCTGCTGGTCGCGCGTCACGCGTGCAAACGCTCCCACCTGCAACACCCAGCAGGTTGCGTGGTTGTTCTTGGCGTCGCGCTCCTCGATGCCGTTCTTGTCGGTCATCATCCAGTTCGCGTACTCGGCGAACCAGCGCCGGACCGTGTCGGGCTCGCTGGGCACGAGGCTCTTGGCGTTGCCGAGTACCTCGATCGCCCGCGCGACCTCGACCAGGTGCAGCGTGTCGATGATGCCGGTGCCACGGCCCACGCTGCGACCCGAGATCGCCTGGGCGTAGCGCAGCTGCGGGTTCATGCGCGTCTTCTCGTCCACGAACCAGGCGCGCAGATGGCGAACCGCGTGCGTCGAGTAGCGGATGTCGCCGCTGAGCCGCCACGCCGCGACCAGCGCTGGAACCTCGACGCTCAGCCGGCGCATCACCCGCCGATGCTCGTCGAAGTTGTTCGGGTTGGATTGTCCGTCGCGCTGGATGTAGGCACCGCCCGGGTTGTCCGGATCGGGCCACCAGTAGTCGGCCTCGGAGAAGTAGTCGTGAAGACCGCCGGCGCTGCGCGCCGACCACGCGCCGGTCACGGTGACCGGCTCGAGCTTCAAGCAGGCGTCGGCGGCTTTCAGGATCCGGGCGCGGTCGATCGCGCGGACGTCGACGCCGGCGGGAGCGGCGAGCAGGACCAGGTAGAGCGTGGCGACGATCACGAGCGGCGGCGGGCTCCTCGGCGCGTACATATATCATATATGCCAGCCTTGACAGCGCCGACGCGAAGGACATAGCCTCGCCCTCAGGCCGTCTCATGACCCTGGTGCCACACAGCGAGCGAACGAGCCCGCCGAAGGCGATCAGCCGGCGCGCGATGCTGTCGCTGGATCTGCCGCACGCGGCTGAACATCCGCCCGAGACCGACGCCGGCTACTGGCTCCGCGTGCATCGGCGCGCAATGGCGTGCCGCTTCGAGGTCACCTTGTCCGGCGAGGACAGCGCCTTCCTGGAAGCGGCTCGCGACGCTCTTGCCGAGGTCGAGCGTGTCGAAGCTCGGCTCAGCGTGTTCCGCGAAACCAGCGATCTGGTCGATCTGAACCGGCGCGCCGGCCGCGAAGCGGTGCCGGTCGACGCTGAAATGATGTCGCTGTTGCGCGCGTGTCAGGGGCTCAGCGCCGAGACCGAGGGCGCCTTCGATCCGACCAGCACGCCGCTCAGCCGCTGCTGGGGCTTCCTGATGCGCGACGGCCGCCTGCCGTCGCAGCTCGAGATCGCGGCGGCCCGGGCACGAGTCGGGATCAGCGGCGTTGCGCTCGACGCCGGTCAGGGCACGGTTCGATTCGAGCGCGAGGGCTTGGAGCTGAACCTGGGCGGCATCGGCAAGGGCTACGCGCTCGACCGCGGCGCCGAGCGGTTACGCGGCTTCGGCGTGAGCCACGCGTTGCTTTCGGCGGGCGGCAGCAGCGTGCGCGCGCTCGGCGGGCGCGGAGCGGGCTTCCGCGTCGACGTCCGCTCGCCGGCCCGCGAAGCGCCGCTGGCGCGGCTCCGGCTTCGCTCGGCGAGCCTGGGTACGAGCGGCGCCGGCGTGCAGTTCGTCGAGGTCGACGGGCGCCGCTACGGCCACGTGATCGACCCGCGCACCGGCTGGCCAGCGAACGGCGTGCTCAGCGCCAGCGTGGTCGCGGGCGACGCCAGCACCGCCGATGCGCTGTCCACCGCGTTCCTGGTCGGCGGCGAGCCGCTCGCACGGCGCTATTGCGAGACACACCCGAACGTTGCGGCGTTGATCACCCCGGACCACCCGGACGCGGCGACGCTGCTCGTCGGCCGGCACCCGGGGATGCGCCTGGAGACCGCATGACACGAGACCCCAGTCTGTCCCCGGCGCAGCAGTTCGGCCTGGTGGTGCTGCGCACGCTGATCGGCTGGCACTTCCTGTACGAGGGCTACTTCAAGCTGATGCTGCCGGGCTGGACGCAAGCCGGCGTTCCGCTGGCGAAGTGGAGCTCGGCCGGCTATCTGAAGGTCGCCACCGGCCCGTTCGCCTGGATGTTCCATCGGATGGCGGAGAGCTCGTGGCTGCCGGCGCTCGATCTCGCGATCGCGGTGGCGCTGTTGCTGGTGGGGCTGTCGCTGCTGCTCGGCCTGTTCACCGACGCCGGCTGCCTGGGTGCTTTGGGCCTGCTCGCGCTCTTCTATCTTTCGGCGATCCCGACCTCGGGGCTCCCGGAGCCGCACGCCGAGGGAGCGTACCTGCTGGTGAACAAGAACCTCGTCGAAGCGGGAGCCGTGTTCGTGCTGTTGGCCTTCCGCACCGGCCGGATCGCCGGTCTCGATCTGCTTCGCCGCCCAGGCGCCGCCCAGGCGCCCGCGCAGGAGGTCCTTGCATGATGTTGACCCCGGAACAAGAGGCGCTCGGCCGTCGCAACTTCATGAAGGCTCTGGCCGGCACGCCGGCGCTGGCCGCGCTGGGCGGGGCCGCCCTGATGAAGGGGCCGCTGCGCGGCGGCCCGCTGCGCGTCGGCTTCATTGGCGTGGGCGCCGAAGGCCGGATGCTGCTGCGGATGGCCGATCCCGCCTTCGCCGACGTGCGCGCGATCTGCGACATCAACCCGGCGCAGCTCCAGCGCTGCGACAAGGACCTGGAGCAGGCCGGCCGCCCGAAGCCACGGCACTACGCCGAGTGGAAGGAGATGCTCCAGAAGGAGGATCTCGAGGCGATCGTGATGGCTCCCCCGCTCTGGTTGCATGCCGAGATCGCGGTCGGCTGCATGGAGGCCGGCAAGCACGTGCTGTGCGAAAAGATGATGGCGTGGGACGTCGCCGGCTGCGAGCGGATGCGCGACACCGCCAAGAAGACGCGCAAGCTGCTCGAGATCGGCTATCAGAGGCTGTACAACCCGATCTATCAGGCCGCT
>CAZVOI010000901.1:0-1891 GCA_964628275.1 uncultured Acidobacteriota bacterium
CGCGTAGGGATGGCCGGGCGCTGCGGCCAGGCCATGGCGTAGCTCGGCGAGCCCGGCCTGTGGCGGTCGCCCGAGCGACGCGAGATCGTGGTGCGGCAGTCGAACGATCGGTGCGAGAACGATCGTCGTGAATGCGGCGAGAACGAACGCCACGCGCGGTAGGCACCGAAGCACCCAGCCGCCAGGGGTGGCGCGCGCGAGGCGCAGTGTCAGCGAGCACAGAGCAGGCACGCAGAGGAGCAACGGCCAGATTCCCTGCCACAGATGGTGGAGGTCGGCGCGGTAGAGCGTGTGCGGATAGAAGGCGAAGCCCATGAGTCCGAGGGCCGCAAGCGTTCGCCCTCGACGAGCGAGGACCGGGTGCGGCCTCACATAGGCAAGCCATCCCCCGAGGGCGACTGACGCGAGCTCGGCGGCGGGCAGCAACCAGAGCGTCAGCGCGTGCGCCGAGTCTGGCGACAGCGGATCGTCGAAGCGAAAAGGCGGCGGAGCCAGCGACCAGTACGTAATACTTCCAACCATGCTTTCCGGGACGACCCGCAGAACCCGCGCGATCCCGCTCGGCCCCCTGAGGGTCATGACGGTCACGAGCCAGAGCCCCGGCGGCAGTGAGAACCCGAGGCCCAGGGTGTTCCATGCACGCGGCCAAGCGAGCCCCCTCGTTCGCAGAGAATCCGCGAGCGCCAGCACCGCCAGGACGGCGAGAGCGGCCAGCCCCATCTCGGGGCGCAGCAGCGTTCCGACCCCGCAGGCGATGCCAGCCAGCCCCCAGCGTCGCCGCTGATCGTCCGCGCTTGCTTCGCCGGCGATCGCCAGGGCGGCGAGCGGCACCAGCCACACGTACCACTTGTGGAAGCGGGCCACGCACAGCATCGCCGCCAACGCTGCTGCGCCGCCGGCGAGCGCGCCAAACCGCAGCCGAACGATTCGAAATGCGAGCCATACGGTGGTGGCCCAGGCGATTGCGCAGAGGAGGGCCACCGCGACCAGATCACCGCTCAGAGCGAGTGTGATCGCCGTGAGTACGGCGACGAGCGGGCCGTAGTTCCAGAGCGAGTCCACGCCCGGAAGGTTTCCGTGGAGTAGCTCGATGCCCGCGGCGAGTTGGTAGCCATGGTCGGGGTCGACCAGGAAATGTTCGATTCGCGGAACGCGCATCGCCAGCGTGGCAAAGGCCACCACGAACACGATAAGCTCGATTGCGAGCCATTGTCGGCGCGTGCGCATTCAATCGATCTTCTGCGCCGCCGCGCGCCGGGATGCTTGCGGTTGGCCTGGGGGCGCTGCATGGAAATCCTGACTCACGGCGAGCCTCGGCATCACTCGCGAGGATGCGCACGAAAGTGAAACGTGAACGGACGTTCCCAGCCTCCGGTCCCCAGCCTCCAACCCCGACGATCCGCGGCTTGAGGAGCCCGCACGCTCTGGTGTAGCAACGTGCCATGATTGTGTCCGGAGTTGCTGCCTGGCTGACGCTCGCCGTGCTCGCCACCGCGGTCGATGCCGGTGCGACTCCGCCGCCGTGGGCGCGCAGCGAAACCCGCCAGTCGTGTACGTCGTTCGATCCACTCCGGCAACCGTTCTTCGGCGACCTCCACGTTCACACCCGCTACTCCGCCGACGCCTACATTGGCGGCACGCGCACCGAGCCGCACGACGCGTACGCGTTCGCGCGCGGCGAGTCGATCGTGCTTCCGGACGAACAGGAAGGGCAGACGCGAGCGACGCGGCTCGATCGCCCGCTCGACTTCGCCGCCGTCACCGACCACGCCGAGTGGTTCGGCGAGGCCAATCTGTGCGCGACGCCCGGCTCGGTACCCTACGACTTCGACATTTGCCGCATCTTCCGCCAGGCGGAGCCGCCCGGGGCGTCGCAGTTCAACGTGATCGT
>CAZVOI010000902.1:0-12239 GCA_964628275.1 uncultured Acidobacteriota bacterium
CTGCACACGCGCCTCGTGGCTTGCGGGATCGGCGGCGGCCGCTTCGTCGAACGCCTTGAGCGCGTCCTTGAAGGCCTGCGGCTCTTCTCGCCCGACGAAAAGACAGGCGATGCCGACGCCGATCAGGGCGGGCGCCGAGCGAGCGGCTCCCGCGTTGTAGGCGGCGATCAGCCTCTCGAAGGAACGCAGCGCGGTCGCCCGGTCGCCGGCTTCGTAGCCGATCACGGCCGCGCGCGCCTGCGCCAGCAGCGCATCCGAGGCCCGGCCCTGGATCGCGGCCTGATACGCGTCCAAGGCGCCCGCGCGATCGCCGCGCGCGAGCAGCGCGTCGCCGAGCGGGACACGCAACTCCGCCGAGCGTGGGTTGGCCGCGCCAAAGGCGCGCGCGACTTCCGCGGCTTCGGCATATTGTCCGACCTCGCCGAGCCCCGCCGCCAACCCGCGATGAATCGCGGCGTCCTGGGGGCGCGCCGCGGCCAGACGGCGCAGGCTGGCGAGAGCCGTGTCGTACTGGCCCTTGCGCAGCGCTTGCAGCGAGTCGTCGGGTTCCGCGGCCCGGGCGGTCGTGGCGAGGCTCAGCAGCAGCGCCGCGCTCCAGGCCCTCATTTGCCCCCCCTGGCGGCGCGAATCGCTTCGCCCTTCAAGGCCAGCTCGAGAAGCAGCCGCTCCAGCTCCTTCTCGTAGGCGTCGGCGGCGAGCGCGTCCTTCTGAGCCCGGAGCGCAAGGACCCGGTCTTCGAGGGCACGACGCTCCTTCTCGAGCTGCGCGACGCGCGGGTCGCCGCTCGGCGTTTCGGCCGCGCGTGGGACGCCGCCCAGGAAAGTCGTCCGGGCGAGCGCGCCGGCCTGGCCATCCTCGAGCATGGCGTGTTCGGTGAGCAGCCGGTTGTCTTTCTCGTAGCTGCTCGCGACCTGCTGCTTGGCGTAGTCGAATGCCTCGGCAATCGAGGTGCGGCCATCCTTGTCGACGTCGGCGACATCGCCGGCGATCGCCTCGCTCCAGAACTTGCCGAAGACGGACTCGTTCTTCTCGATGCCGCTCTTGGTGGCGGCGATGATCACGCGGTTCTTTCCCGAGAGCGGCTTCAAGAAGTCGCCGCTCGAGCTGAAGGCGTTGACGACGACCAGCTTCTGCAGAGCCAGCGGGTCCAGGAGCTTGGCGAGCTCGCCGCCGGAAACGTCGGGCCCCGGCAGGTTGAAGCGAGCCTCGCCGGCTGCCGCGCTGCCGTGGCCGATCAGGATCAGCGCCACCGTTTCTCCGGGCCGGGCCCGCGCCGCGATCTTGTGGAGCTCGGCCGCGAGGTTCTCGCGGGTCGAGCGACCGTCGATCTGCGACGCGTCGCGCTCCTGCTTCTCGCCGAGATAGGCGATCTGGGCGCGCGGGATCGCGAGTTTCTTCTCGGCGGCCGTGCGCAATGAAGCCGCCCATTGGTGGAAGGCGTCGGCGCTCGCGGGTTCGCCGCCGAGGCCGACCACGATCAGCAGGTGGGTGGTTTCCTGGGCGTGGGCCAGAGGAGTCAGGAGTGCCGTCGAGAGCGAAAGGATTCCGAGCTTGGCTAGGCCTGGCGAGCGTTTGGCTAGCTTCATTGGGGGTGAGGGGGCCTGCGCCGGCCCCCTCACACTCCCCGTGGGCCCGTGGCTTGTGGCGCTCAAGCCAGGCCTCGCGCTCTTCTGTAGAGCCACTCGATCGAGAGCAGGCCGAGGACCGCGAGGAAGATCGCGGGCATGTCCCACAGGTCCTTCTGCTCGACGACGGTGGCGCCGCTCTCGGTGTAGGTCAGGTCCTCCGGCAGGCGCGCCGCGGTTTCGGGCGTGTAGAACCGCCCGCCGGTCTCGTTCGCTATGCGCTGCAACAGAGCCTGCTTCATCTCGGCGCCGTAGAACTCGACCGGGCGCTCTTCGGCGCGCAGGTGGAGCACGTCGGCGCCGAGCGCTTTCCCGCCGCGGCGCGCTTCGACGCGCACCTCGTAGGGTCCCTTCTCGGCGGCCACGAAGCTCGCCCGGTACTCGCCGTCCTTCTCGACGGTCCACTCCAACGGCAGCTCGCGCACGCGGCCCGCCGGATCCTTCACCGTGGCGGCCACGCGCGCGTCGTTCACGCGCAGGTAGGTGTCGTCGCCGACCTCGGCGCTGACCAGCACCGCCGCTCCGGGCGCGACGATGTCCTGCGGGACACGGGCCACCACCGGCCCGGACACGTCGTTCACCAGGAAGCGCAGCAACTGCCGCCACAGGTTCTCGTGGGTCTGGTCCTCGACCGGGATCTCGGCGTGCATCTGCCATTGCCACGAGTCCTGCACGGCGAAGGAGAGCGCCTTGCCGCGGCCGTAGCGTTGGAACGCGAGCACGACCTGGCTGTCGCCCTTCGCGGGAGCGCCGGTGAGCAGGGTCAGGGCTCCGGGCTTGGTGCGCCGCACGTCGTTCACGGTCGTGAGCTCGGGAAGCTTCTTCCAACGCGCGGCGCTCTCCTCTTCGCTGGCGGCGATTTGCGTGATCGCATGGCCCTGGCCGTAGGCGGTGGGCTCGATCTTCAACGACGCGAAACGGGCCTCCGGCTCCTGGGTCGCCGACTCGACCACCACCGGCAGCACGTCGCCGAGTGGCGTGCCGGCGTAGCCGCCTTCGCCGAAGGAACGCGCGCTGCCCAGCATCATCAAGCCGCCGCCGCGCTGGCTGACGAAGTCGGCCATCATCCGAAGCTGGTCGGCGCTGAAGAAACTGGCTTCGACGCCGCCCAGGATCAAGCCGCGATAGCGGTAGAGCTCCTCGCGCGTCTTCGGAAAGCCGCCCGCCAGCTCTTCGGCGTCGTCGACATCGAGGCGCAGGAACTTGTTCTTGGAGGTGCGCTCGAGCGTGACCACCTGCAGGTTCTTGTCTTTCTCGACCGCGCGGCGCAGGAACTTGGGCTCGAAGCGCGCCTCGCCCTCGAAGTAGAGCAGCTTTTCGCGACGGTCGGCCACGTCGATCAGCACGTCCTGCTGGTTGTTCTGGGCGACCTGCTCGCCTTCGAGGGGCGCGATCCGGAACCGGAAGCGGCGCGCGCCGGCGTCTCCGGCGGTGACATGGACGCGCACGCTGGCGGCCTCGCCTTCGGCCGGCAGCGCTACGTCCTGGGTGTGCACCACTCGGCCTTCGTCTTCCACCAGCAGCCGCGCGGGTTTCCCGCCGTAGCCGCGCTCCGAGAGCGTCACCGTCGCCACCAGCGACGCGCCGAGCAGCACCGCGCGCGGCGTCTCGACGCGCACCACTTCGACGTCCTTGGCGAAACGCGCTCGACCCAGGCCGACCGTGTAGACCGGAATGCCCCGGGCTTTGAGCGCCAGCAGCGCTTCGGAGAGCGGTGCTCCGGCGTTGTCAGCGCCGTCGCTGACGAGCACGATTCCGGCCAGCGGCACGCTCTGCAACTCGTCACGCACTCGCTGCAACGCGCCGACCAGATCGGTCGACGCGCCCGAGAAGCGCAGCGCCTCGAACCCCGGCACCCGCTCGGCGCCGTCCGCGAACCGGAACGACCGGAGCTTGAAGCGCGCCTCGAGCGCGCGCCGCAGCGCGCCATCACGCGATAGCTGCTTCGCCACGAACGCCGAACGCGGCGCGCCGACGTCCTCGATCGTCAGGCTCTTCGAATCGTCCACCAGCACCGCCACGAAGCTCTGCTGCGGTACGACCGTGGACAAGAGCAGCGTCGGCCGCATCAAGCAGAACGCGACCAGCGCCAGCGCGGCGGCCCGCATCGCGAACAGCAGCCCGCGGTCGAACGCCCGCGCCTTGCCGCGCGCGCCGCGGTAGCTCCAAAGCGCGGTCACCGCCAGCGGCAGGGCCACCAGCAAGATCGCCGGCGAAGGCGCCAGGAAGGCCAGGCGCCCCTTTTCGAAAACGAGCGGCCGGTACTTGAAGAGGAGCTCGAAGACCGTTTCGAAGGACGGCATCTCGCTAGACCCGGAAACGAGGCTAACAGATGAAGATGGAACGCCCGTCGCCGCCCGCGCGCTTCACAAGAATTTACCGGGCCGCCCGATCAACTCGTGAAGCGCCAAACGGAACCAAACGCTCCATTGATTCGAATCGGCCATGGCCGCCGCCAAAGCCTGGCGCGGGTCGTGACGCGCGAAGTCACCCACCTCGCTCGAATCCGGTCGCGGTTCGTCGTCGCTCCGGCCGACGAACACGTGGTCGTACTCATTCTCGACCAGACCGCCGCCCACGTCGGCCCGATACAGGAACGCGAACGCCCAGCGCAGCTCGCAACGCATGCCCATCTCCTCGAAGAGCCGCCGCTCCGCGGCGGCTGCCGGCGTTTCGCCGGGGGCGGGGTGCGAGCAACAGGTGTTCGTCCACAGACCGCCGCCGTGGTACTTGCCGGCTGCGCGCCGCTGAACCAGCAGACGCCCCCGCGAGTCGAAGACGAACACCGAGACGGCGCGGTGCAGCAGGCCGCGCTGGTGCGCCTGCAGCTTCTCCAGGGTGCCGATCGGTTCGTCCCGTGGATCGACCAGGACGACCGAGCTCATTGGAGCGCGAGCTCGATCGCAGCCTCCAGCACGGCCTTTTCGTGGAAATTGACCAGGTGCTTCACGATCGTGCCCTGCTTGTCCACGAAGAAGAGCGTCGGGAAGACGCTGACCTGTCCGTAGGCTTCCTGCATCTCCGCGGTCATGTGGGCGAGCGTAAAGACGATCTGGCTCTTCTTCGCGTAGGCGGCGCGGTCTTCGTCGCTGGCGCCGACCTCGAGCACACGGTCGGCATTGACGCCCAGGATCTTGAATCCCTTGCCGCGATACTGGTCGTCCAGCTCGACCAGCAGCGGTGCCGTCTTCACGCACGGCGGGCAGTTGCTGAACCAGAAATAGACCAGATGCGCCGTACCGGCGAACTTCTCGGTTGAGACCGGAGAGCCGTCGTAGGCGGCGAGTGTGAACGACGACGCCGGCTTGCCCTCGAAGCCGGCGATGCTGCGCTCCAGCGCCTTGCCGAAGCGCGGGCTCTTCAGGATAGCGTCCACGTCCACCTTCTCGATCTCTCCCGACTCGGCGTTCCGCGTCAGGAACTTCGGGACCCGCGGATCCGATTCCATGATGCGCAGCATCACGTCGGCCTGGCCCGGGATCGTGAAGCGGAACTGCTCGGAAAGCTCCTTGAGCGTCGGCGGTTGTCGGGAAGCCGTCTGGTACTGGGCCGCGAACAGCGGGATCTTGAAGAAGCTGTTGAACAATCGGTTCAAGGCGACCCGCTCCTCGGGCGCGCTGAACACGTTGTTGTAGAGCTCCGAGACGACCACGCGCTGGCCCGGCCGAACGTTGGCCTTCAGGTACTCGACGATCCGGGCTTCCGGACCGGCGATCGGCGACGCCTGAGCCAAGGCGAGCGTGAACACCAGCGAAACGTGCGGCAAGAGTCCTCCGTAGGAACGCCCCGCGGCATTTTAGCGGCTATGCTGCCGATTCGTGGCGCGCACCAAACCGCATCCCCCGGTTGCCGTCGTCGACATCGGCTCCAACTCCGGGCGTGTCGTCGTCTACGCCCAGGACGCGGCCGGCCAGCTTCGCATCCTCGCCGGCACGCGCGCGGCGTTGCGGCTGGTACGCGACGTCGACGACTCCAAGAAGCTCTCGCCGGAATCGATCGACAGGACACTCGAGGCGCTCGGCGACTTTCGCGCGATCGCGCTGGGAGCCGGAGCGCGCCGGATCGTGGCCGTGGCCACAGCGGCGCTGCGCGACGCGACCAACGGCGCGGCGTTGCTGCGACGCGTGCGCCGCGAGCTGGGGATTCGGATCGAGATCATCGACGGCCAGCGCGAGGCCGAGTACGGCTTCCAGGGCGCGGTGCGGGGCCTGCCTGTCGAGCGCGGCCTGCTGTTCGACATGGGCGGCGGCAGCATGCAGCTCACGCATTTCCGTGGCCGCCGCGCGTTCGAGCGGGTGAGCCTGCCGCTGGGCGCGCTGCGGCTGTCGGTCAAGTTCCTGAAGAGCGACCCACCGCGCGAGCAGGAGCAGCGCCGGCTCCGCTCGCACGTGAAGCGCAAGCTCGAGAAGGCGGGCTTGTCGCGGCTGCGCCCGGGCGAGGAACTGGTTGGCACGGGCGGGACGATCCGCAACCTGGCCAACGTGGACCGGCGCTCGCGCAACTATCCGATCGGACGCCTGCACGGGTACGAGCTGTCGCGGAGGCGCGTGGCCGAGATCGCGTCGCTGCTGGCGAGCCGTTCGCTGGAGGAACGCGAGCGCATCCCGGGCCTGTCCGACGAGCGCGGCGACTCGATCGTCGGCGGCGCGCTCGGCGTGCTCACGCTGATGGATGCGATCGATGCGCGCTCGGTGCGTGTCGCCGGCCAGGGCGTACGCGAGGGGCTCGCCTACTCGCTGTTCCACTCGCGGCTGCCCAAGGTCGAGGAGGTACGCGCCCAGTCGCTGGCGTCGCTGGTCTCGCGTTTCTCGACCTGGAACGCGAGCGTCGCCGCGCGCCGGCGCTCGGTGGCGTCCCAGCTCGCGAAGGGCGTCGCGCAGCGGCTCTCGGCCGAGATCCTGGAGGCGCTCGACCATGCCGCCAACCTGCTCGACGTCGGCCGCAGCATGGACTTCTTCGACCGCTACGAGCACGTCGCCGAGATGGTCGTCGCGACCGAGCTGAACGGATTCGCCCACCGCGACGTAGCGCTCGTCGCCGCGATCCTGTTCGCGGCGCGCGAGGAAGGCCCAGGCCCCAAGGCGTGGAGCCCGCTGCTGCGCGACGCAGACCGGAAGAACGTGGCGCGAGCCGGCTTGCTGCTGGCCTTGGCTGACGACATCGAGGAACGCTGCCGGCCCGGCGCGCCGATTCATCTCGTCGTCGAGCGGTCGCGGCGAACCGTCGGCGTCAGGGTCCCGACGCTGATCGCCTGGCGGGCGCGGGGCCTGGCGACCCGCTTCGAGCGCGTCTTTGGTCTGCGCCTGAACGTGGGGAACGGCAAGCGAGGCTTCGATGCGTGAGCCCGGTCGGGCGCGCCTCTAGGAGCCGGGCTTCGGGAGCGGCGGCGCCACCCAATACCCGCGGCGCGCCTCGACGTGACCACTCTTGCCGCGCAGCCGGATCTCGATCCGGTGCCAGCCTTCGCGCTTCACTCCGGTCGGCTCGTAGCGCAGCACGTAGCGGTGGCCCATCGCGTCGGCGATCGCGGCAAAGGCCTTGCGTAGCTGCTCGGGCGAGTCGGCGCCCCAGAAGCGTCCGCCTGTCACCTCGGCGGTGGGCCGCCAGGCGCGGTCCTGGTCCGACTCGATTGGCGTGGGCGTGATCCGCCCGCCCATCGGAGCCTGCGGCGCCGGCGGCAACCAGCACACCACGTGGACCAGGGCGTTCGAGCGTTCCGCGAGCTTGAAGACCTGGCCCGGGTCGAGCCAGCTCGAGTTGTCCTCGCCGTCGGTGAACAGCACCACCAGCGGCCGGCGCTCGAAGTCCGAAAGCGCGATCGCCGCGTAGAGCGCGTCGAGCGCCGCGGTGGTGCCGCGAGCCCGCAACTGCTCGAGCGCGCTCCGGATCCGGTTCTTGTCGGACGTGGGCGCGGCCAGCCAGACGACTTCCTCGCCGAACGTCACCAGCGCGACCTCGTCGGCGGGACGCAGGCCGTCCAGGAACGCTCGGCCGGCGGCGCGCAGCATCTCCATGCGGCTGCCGGTCATGCTGCTGCTGGTGTCGAACACCAGGATTGCGAGCAGCGGTCGCGTTTCCGCGGATAGCAGCTCCACCGGCTGGCGGACGCCGTTGTCCTTGAGCTCGAAATCGGCCGGCGCGAGCCCCGCTACGGGCCGGCCGTCGTGGGTCACGAAGACGTCGACGAAGACCGCCTCGACCGCTGAACCAAAAACGAGCGGCGCTGGAGGATTCTGCGCGCCGCTCTGGAGCAAGAGCGCGCCCGCGACGAGCGCGGCGATGCTGCCGCCGGCCGTCATTCTCCCTCAGCCTCTCGATGCAGGCCGGCCAGCAGGGACTCGAGCTGCTCGTGGCTGCTCCCGAGGTAGTCCCAGTAGCCGTCACGCTGCGCGCGCCGCGGCGCATGCGACAGCGCCGCGCTCAGGATCTGGCGCGCGGTCTTGGCCTCGCCCTGCAGGCGCAAGAGGTGCGAGAGCGCTACAGCCGCCGATTGTGAGCGGGGATCGAGCGACAGCGCCAGCCGATATTCGGTCACGGCCGAGTCGACGCGGCCGGCGTCTTCATGGACGCGTCCGAGGAAGAGATGCGCGAGGAACAGCGGCATTGTCGCCTGAGATCGCTCGGTCACCTCGCGCAGCGCCGCGTGCGCCGCGTCCAGCTCGCGCAGCCGCCACGACACGATCCCCAGGCGCAGCCGGGCCAATTCGCCCTCCGGGTCCAGCTTGAGCGCGCTCTCGTAGAAGCGCCGCGACTCCCGAAACAGGTCCAGCTTCCTCTGCTCGCGCGCCCGAGACAGCGCCAGCGCGCGCAGCGTGCCTCCAGGCGGAGCGCTCACGGCCGACGCGCCACCCCCACCGCCCAACACCGCGGTTTCCTCGAGGATGGAGCCGGCCGCGAACAGCAGCCTCGCGTCACGCGGGAACAGCGCGATGCCTCGACGGGCCCACTGAAGACCGTCCTCCAGGCACGCGTCCCACTGGCAGCGCAGGGCCATGTACAGGAAGAACCGGGGCGCGAAATCGCCGGCCTCGGGGCGCAGTGCCCAGAGCGCCGCGTAGCGACCCGCGAGAAGAGCCACGCGGCCGGGACAAGAACGCGGCTGCTCGGGCTCGTCGGCGGCTGGAGCGAACGCCCGGTCGGTGTCGGCATGGAGCATGACGGCGGCGCGCAACAGCACGGGCGTGAGCTTCGGGCACGGGGCGCAGCGCTCGGTTGCGGTCGCCGTCTGGAGCTGCCGCTCGAGATCACGACTGCTCCAGCCGCTGAGCCCGGAGATCGCCTGCGCCCGCTCGCCGCGCGCGTACCTTCGCAGCAACTCGACGAAGTCCTCGCGCAGGCCGGCGCCGAAAGCGGGCCAGGCCACGCACGTGACCAGCGCCAAGGCGCGACATGCCTTGGGAATCGCCGCGGACTTCAAGGGCAGCTCTCCCATGATCTTACCCGCTTCGGCCGGTTGCTACTCTCACGGTTGCGGAGACCTTGGTACATATGTACCATTGAGCCGTGCCGAGGCCTCGCCAGACGTCCGCGCCGGCCTCGATCGCTGTCGAACGGGTGCAGACCGGCGTACGCCTGGAGAAGCGCCTGTTGAAGGTGCTGAAGGCGCTCGCCGACTATCACGACCTCACGCTCGGCGACCTGCTCGAGGGGATCGTGCTCCACTCCTTCGAAGGCAAGCCGCCCTTCAGCGAGGACTCGCGACGCCGCATCGGCGAGCTGAAACGCGTGTTTGGGTTGTCCTTGGACGCGCGCGCCAGCCACCGCCTGGTGGAGGTCGGCGAGAAGCGCGGGCGGCGCCCGTGACCGACGCCGAGCTGCTGGCCGGCTTCGAAGACGGCTCGCTCGAGGCGTTCCCGCATCGCGAGCACGTCCGGGTGGCATGGCTGATCGTGCGCCGGGACGGAATGCCGCGTGCTCTCGCGAGCTTCCCCGAGCGGTTGCGCGCATTCGCCCTCAAGAAGGGCACGCCGAACCTCTACCACCAGACGATCACCTGGGCGTTCCTGCTGCTCCTGGCAGAACGAGTGGGCGATGCGCAGGAAGCGTTCGACGCCTTCGCCGCGCGCAACCCGGCCCTGCTGGCGTGGAACCCGTCGCCGCTGCTCGACCGCTACTACAAGCAGGAAACCCTCGCCTCGGAGCGCGCGCGCTCTCTGTTCCTGCTACCCGACCGGCTCGCCGAGCCGTGACGCCGCGTCTCGGCGGGCTCTTCGCTCTGGGCCTTCTGCTGCGCCTGGTATTCCTGCCCGCCTGGGGCACCTTCGACGTCGAGGTTCAGAAGGCCTGGAGCGCGCGAGCCGCGACCGAGGGTGTGGCGGACATCTACGGACCGCCTGATCGCGAGCTGATCGACGTCGCGCGCGCCCGGGGCGGAGCGCTCGTGCCGGCGCTGCTCGCGCTCGAGGTGCCGCGAACCCGCTTCACCTGGGGCAGCGCCGAGTACTTCGTGGACTACCCGCCAGGCAGCGTTCTGGTGCTGTGGGCCGCGGGCAAGCTCTACGCGCTCTTCGATCCCGCGCTTCCCAACCGGCGGGCCTTCAACGCGGCGATAAACCTGGCGCCGCTCCTCGGCAGCGTGGCGCTCGCGCTGCTGTTGCGGCGCTCCGCGGCGGGACCTGTCGGCGAGACGCGGGCGCTGGCCTTCTGGTTGAACCCCGCGATGCTGCTGTCGGCCCCGGTCCTCGGCTACCAGGACACTGTGTTGGGCGTGTTCGCGCTGCTCGCGACGCTCGCGCTGATCGATCGACGCCACGCTTGGGCGGTGGGGTTCGTGGTCGCGGCGGGACTCACCAAGCCGCAGGCTGCGCTGCTGTTGCCGACGCTGTTCGTCGTGCTGGCGATGGAAGCGGCGCCGAGGGTCTGGGTGCGCGCGGCCCTGGCCGGCACCCTGGCGGCTGGCCTCGTCCTCGCGCCGTGGTGGCTGGGCGGCCATCTGCTGTCGGCGCTCGACGGATGCCGTCGTCCGCTGACCCAGACGACTTTGGCTCCGCTCGGCCTGAACCTCTGGTGGATCGCGGGATGGTTGGCCGACGCCTCGAGGCATGGCGCGCTGACGCTGGCGCGCATCTGGCAGGTCGACGAGTTCTCGAACGCCGCGTTCGATCCGCGGCCCTGGGCCGGGATCCTGCTCTTTCTCTCGATGCTTGCGAACATGGCCCTGCTCGCGCGCGGCCTGAAACACAGCCGGCAGCTCCTGATCCCGCTGTCGATCGTCCTGCAAGTTCACGTCTACGCGCTCTTCGGGTTGCGCGTGCACGAAAACCACACGCTGCTGGTCCTGATGATCCTGCCGCTCCTGCTCGGCGCCTGGTCACCGGCGACCCGAGCGCTGGGCTGGACCTCCGCGTTCGCTTTCCTGAGCCTCTTCTTCGCGGCTGGACTGGGCCGCCGCGTCACGCGGCTGGCGCAGATCCTTGCGCTGCGCTCGTGGACCGGCATCGACGCGAGCGTGCTGGTCGCTTTCGGTCACATGGCGCTCGTCGCCGCGCTCTTCGTGTGGGTCGCGCGGACCGCGAAAGAGGATCGTCAGAAGATTGACTCGAGACCTTCAATGGGGCTACGTTCCTACGCAACGCCAGACCAGGGCAAGGACGTCAGAATGGAAACGATCGAGCCGGCCGGTGCAAAGTGCGTCTCCTGCGGGCGGCCCGCCCTCGTGACGGTGATGGGCGACGCGGGAGGGACGTTTGCGACCCCGCGTCAGTACTGCCTCGAATGCGCCGAAAGGCAAAGGGAACCGGGCAACCTCGCCCAGGCTCTGGCGCTCTTTCTCCCCGGCCTGCTGATTCGCGGGGGAGCGCTGATCGGGTTTCTGGCGTTGGCCGCGGACTACCTCCACATCGAAGGCAAGAGCGGATTCGGCTGGAAGCAGATAGCGGGCGTCGAGGTCGGCGTCCTGGCCCTCACCCTCGGGGCATTCCTCCGCGTCGGCTTCGTCACCGTGGGCGGGCTGGTCCTCATGGCACTATCGGTGGGGGCCGACTATATCGGGGTCGGGCATTCCGCGGGCCTGGGGTGGAAACAGGAGATCGCCCTCTCCGTCTCCGTGAGCTGCGTCATCGGCGGTCTCCTCTGGCAGCGAGGCAGAGCCCGGCAATCGGACCCGGCTCCCCAGCCCTCCTCGACCGAGGCTGGCGGAGCCAAGGCAGGCTAGCGGAAGCGGGCCTAACTCCCCTTCCTGACTCGCACCGGGAACGGCGGACGCTTGGCGGGCTTCGACGGGCTCGCCTCCAGCTCCTTCTTCGCAATCTCGATCGCGCGCTCGAGCTGCGGATCGCGGCCCGCGATCACGTCGGCCGGCGTCTGCTCGACCTCGACGTCCGGCGGGACGCCGACGTTTTCCACGATGAAGCCGTCCTCGGTCCAGATCGCCAGGTTGGGCGCGGTGACCACGCCGCCGTCCATCAGCACCGGGAAGCCCAGGATCCCCACCAGGCCGCCCCAGGTGCGCTTTCCCACCAGCGTGCCGAGCTTCAGCTTCCTGAACATCCACGGCAAGAGATCGCCGCCGGATCCGGCGGTCTCGTCGATCAGCATCACCTTGGGACCCTGGATGCCGGCGATCGGCGTGTTCAAGTCCATCCCGTAGCGCATCGCCCAGTGGCTGATCGGCGG
>CAZVOI010000903.1:0-2011 GCA_964628275.1 uncultured Acidobacteriota bacterium
CCGGACTGCCTCTCGAAGGCGCGCAGCACCGGCTCGGAGAAGACCTGGTCCACGGACGTGTAGACGACGGCCTCCGGCGGCTTCGTCGAACAAGCGGCGCGCGCCGCGACGGCTATGGCTGCGTTGCGGAGTCCGCGAAACGCCGCCGAGCTGTCCTCATTCATGGGCTGCCTTCTGCGTGCTTCGCCTTGGCGACGATGATACGCCGCGCGATTGTCACGAAGCCGGAACCAAGCGTGGGGCGTCAGCGTCCGATGAACGCCCGGAACAAGGGGGTCGCGCGTTGCAGGAACTCTGGCAGCGCCGCCCGCGGGACCGCTTCGCCGAGCCGATGCAAGCCTAGCCAGTTGCCATTGCACTCGGCGTACCAGCCCTTGTCCCTGACCAGCCGGTCGAGCAGCGAAGGGTTGGAAAACAAGGCACGCGCCGCCGGCTCGTCGCTCGAGCGGAGTCGGTAGGCGGAGGAAAACTCCCGATGGGTCGCGAAGTCGATGTCCGGCGCGCCGAGCGCCGACTCGAGCTTGTCCGATAGCCCTTCGGGCGCGAGCAGGAACGCCGGCAGCTCGCGAGGCAGCCGGAAGCAGGCGACCGCGGTGCCGTACTTGGTCTCGCTGCCGACGGTGTAGCAGCCGATCAGGACGTCGGTGCCGTCGTGCTTGCCCCGGATCACAGCTTCCATGCTGCGCCGGAGAACGGGCAGGTCGAGACCTGGCTCCGTCAGATCGGAGGGCTCGCTGACGCGCTTCAGCCCCATCCGCTTCGCGGCCTCATCGATCTCGGCGAGCTGACGCCGCAAGAAGGGCGCGGCGACGAGACTGCCTGTGGCCCAGATGAGACCGATCATCGCGGCGATCGCCGCAGCCGATCGCTGTCTCGGGCCGGCCGTCAGCCGCTCCGCGAACGTCGCCTCGGGTGGCGCCGGCGATGTCGTGTAGAGAGCGGCGAGAACCGCGCAGCCGAGCGCGGCGACGACCGCTGCGACTGCCAGCGGAGCTTGACGTCTCACCTGGATGGGCACGGGCGCCTCCTGTCGGCGGCCAGACGGCCGCTGATGCCCAGCAGTCTGCCCGAATCCAGAACGCTAGTCGTGGGCGGAGGCGCGCCGAGCGCGTTTGAAGCGGGTCTGGCTGTAAACCTCCCACGTACCGCTCGACTGAGCCAGCTCGAACGTCTCCACGAACTCGTCGGCCGAGACGACCTCGTAGCTCTCGCGGGCCTTCCAGCCGCTCGGCACGTTCTCGAGCGCCTCGCTCTCGAACACGACCATCCCTGGCCTAGTCTCGGGGAGGATCGCGAACTGGTTGACGAAGCCCTCTTGGTGGAATTGCCGCAGCACGATCGCCTTGCGCGCGCGGTCGTAGCTGAAGAAGGACCAGTGCTCATGGACCTCGCCCTTCTCGTTCTTCGGCTGTGGCGGGTAGGTCGAGACGTTCTGCTCGTGGAGGAACTTGTCCTTGAGCACGAAGCGGTAGCTCCGCTTCACGGTCCCCTTGCCCGGCTGACCTTCCGATTCCCCCTCCCACTCGCCTGCCAGGAACCGGATCGGACGCCATGGGTCTTCCTTCGGCTGTGCCGACTGGGCCTCCGCCATGACCGCGGAGGCGACGCAAGCGGACAGCAGCAACGCCTTCCCAAGCAGCTGTGGCATCTTCATGAAGTCGTTCCTTTCGGCGCCCCGTAGCGCTGTGTCGCGAAACCGACGATCGCCCCGAGAATCCCCCCGGGCAGCATGATCTCGAAATAGTGGTGGCGCCCCTCCGGGTCCGGCTGGGCGGCGACCAGGAAGCTCAGGACCAAGCCTACGAGGAGGGCGAACGCCACTCCCAGCGGGACCGAGTGCATCTTCCGGGCGAAGATCCCGGCCAGAAGGCCCGTGATCAGGCCCTTGAGGGTCGAGCCGATGATGATCTCGGTCATCATTGGAGCGGCTTCGGGGTAGAAGAACGCCGAGAGACCGTCGAGCAGACCCAGAACGGCTCCCACGATGACCCCGAGCAGCGGCTTCGGCATT
>CAZVOI010000904.1:0-2390 GCA_964628275.1 uncultured Acidobacteriota bacterium
AGGTCGGTGCCGAAGAAGGGCGGGTCGTCGGTGGAGAGCGTGATCGGAACGCCGGCGTCGAGAAGGCGGCGGATCGGATGCGCCTTCATGTCCGTGAACGGCGTGAGGAAAGCGTTGCTGGTCAGGGCCACGTCGCAGCAGATCTCGCGCTCGGCCAAGAGGCGCACCACCGATGGGTCCTCGACGGCGCGAACGCCGTGCTGGACGCGCCGCGCCTGCAGATCGATCACCGCCTGCCGCACGTGCTCGGCGCCGCCCGTCTCGCCGGCGTGGGACACGCACGCGTAGCCGGCGCGGCGCGCACGCCCGAAGAACGGCGCGAACGCCGAGCGCGCGAAGCCTTGCTCCGGCCCGCCCAGGCCGATCGCGACGATCAGCGGGTTGCTGATGGTTTCGAGTAGCGCGGCCGTGAACGGGCCGCTCTCGCCGGACGACTCGCTCGGGATGTCGGTGATGATCCGCGTCACCGGCCCACCGGCGGTCTCTGCTTCGAGGAGCTTCCGGGTGACCACCTCGAGCGCGCGCGCAGCCCCGATCCCGAACTTCTCGTGGTTGTACGGGGTGAAGTGCACCTCGGCATAGCGGATGTTCTGGCGCCGGCACTCCGCCACGTAGCCGTCGACCATGCCTTGGTAGTCGCCGTCAGTCTTGAGACAAGAGCACATCATCAGCCAGAGCTTGATGAACTTGCCGAAATCCTCGAAGACGTACATGCCGCGTAGCTCCTCGAGGCTCGCGGCGGGCAGCGTCACGCCATTGCGTTGCGCCATCGCCCACAGCGTCTCGGGCGAGATCGTCCCCTCGAGGTGCAGGTGCAACTCGGTCTTCGGCATCCTCTCGAGAATCTCGGGCGTCGTCATTCGAAGGCCTTTCTGGCTTCCTCGACGCCCCTCTCGAAGGAGCGGTAAATGGCCATCTTGCCGTGACGGCCGCGCCAGCCGGCGCGCGCCATCGCGTGCAGCGGCTGCGGCTGAACGCCGGCCAGGATCACGAAGATCTGGCTCTTGTTGAGCCGATCGAACGCCGACTCGAGGCCGACCAGCGCGGTCGCGTCCATCGCGGGGACCGAACGCAGGTCCATGATCACCACCCGCACGTTCTTGTCCACGCTCTTCAGCGCGCTCATCGCCTGCTGCGCCGCGCCGAAGAAGAGCGGCCCCGCGACCTCGTAGATCACCACGCCCGCCGGCAGCGGGCGGTCGAGCGTGATCGGATGCTGGTCCACCAGCCGCACCGCCGACACCTCGGCCATCCGCTTCATGAACAAGAGCGCCGCCAGCATCACGCCGAAGGTGACCGACACGACCATGTCGAACACCACCGTCAGCCCGAAGCAAGTGAGCAGCACCGCCAGGTCGGCGCGTGGGGCGATCCGCAGCATCCGCAGGAAATGGTCCTTCTCGCTCATGTTCCAGGCGACCAGCAGCAACAGCGCCGCCAGAGACGCCATCGGCAGGAAGCCGAGAGCGGGCGCCAGCAGCAGCATCGCCAGCAGCACGAACACCGAGTGGAACACCGCCGCCAGTGGCGATCGCGCGCCGGAGCGGACGTTGGCCGCCGTCCGCGCGATCGCTCCGGTCGCGGCGATGCCGCCGAAGAACGGCGCCACGATGTTGCCCACCCCCTGCGCGAACAGCTCCGCGTCCGGGTCGTGGCGTTCGCCGATCATGCCGTCGGCGACGACCGCGGAGAGCAGCGACTCGATCGCGCCCAGCATCGCGATCGCGAACGCCGACGGCGCCAGCGTCCGGATCAGGTCGAGCGAGAGCGCGAGCGGCGCGCCGTCGGGCCCGGGCATGCGCCACGGCCACACCGGCATCGGCGGGAGCTGCGGGATCCCGGCGCGCCGCAGCCCGGCGGCATCGTAGCTGAACCGGCTCGCCACGGTGGCGACCTCGAAATCGCTCGAGATCGCCTTCAGCAACAACACCGCCAGCGATCCCACCGTGAGCGCCACCAGCGGCGCCGGAACCTGGCGCGACAAGCTCGGCCAGACGATCAACACCGACAGCGTCAGCGCGCCGATCAGCAGATCCGGCAGTTGCGTCGTCGGGAGCGCCCTGAGCAGCGCCAGCACACGCTCCGCGAAGTGCTCCGGCATGTCGGCGATGCGCAGGCCCAGCAGGTCCTTGATCTGCAGCGTGCCGATCACGACCGCTATCCCCGCGGTGAAGCCGGTGGTCACGGGATACGGCACGAACTCGATCAGCCGCCCGGAGCGCGCGAGCCCCATCGCAATCAGCAGCATCCCCGCCATCATCGTCGCGATCAGCAGCCCGCCCAGCCCGAAGCGATGCGCGATCGGGGACAGGATCACGACGAACGCCGCCGTAGGCCCGGACACCTGGACGCGCGAGCCGCCGAGGGTCGCGATCAGCGCCCCCGCCACG
>CAZVOI010000905.1:0-4475 GCA_964628275.1 uncultured Acidobacteriota bacterium
TGGCCGAGGCATTCGTCGACCTCGGGGTGCGGGTGGCGGTCCATCTCGCGGAGCGCGGGCTGCCTGCGAGCCTGGCGCCGGCGCTCATCTCGACGCTGCTGCCCGACCTGTTCATCGAGGCGCGGCCGATAGCACCGGACGACCGCCTCGCGTTGGATGCCTGGGCGCGCGACCAGCCGGCCGAGAAGCTCGACGACGCCGTGGCCTCGCTCGTCGGGCGGGGACCGCTGCAGCCGGCGCCCGCGCCGGGGCGAACGCGGTGAGGGTACTGGCGATCGGCGCGCTCTCGGCCGTCGTCTGGTCCGCCGCGCTGTCCAGCGCCGCCCAGCCGGCACCGCGGCTCACGATCGTCGAGCCCGCGCCTGGACGCTACCTGAGCGGGCGCCAGGTGCTTCGGGCCCGCTTCGAGCCCGAGGGGCTACAGGTGGTGCGGCTGATGTTCGCCGCCGACGGCCATCCCGTGTGCGCGCGCCCCGCGCCCCCGTGGGAGTGCGAATGGGACGCGGGAGACGGCGTGGTCTCGCACAGCATTCGCGCGGTGGCGGCGCTCGGCGACGGGTCGCGGCTCGTCGACAGCGTTCGCACCGAGGCCGCTGGCTTCGCCCCCGCCGTCGCGGTCGACGTGGTGCAGGTCGCCGCGACCGTGACCGACGGCGACGGACGGCTCGTAAAGGGGCTGGGGCGCTCCGATTTCCGGATCTTCGAGGACGAGCGGGTGCACGAGGTCACACACTTCATCGGCGCCGAGGCGGAGCGGGAGCTGGTGGTGGCCGTGGACATGAGCGGCAGCATGACAGCGGCCATGCCGACATGTCGTGAGGCCGTGAAGCAGTTTCTGGCGACCGTGCGCCCGGTCGACCACGTGACGCTCGTCGCCTTCAATGACTCCGTGTTCACGGTCGCTCGCCGCGAAGCCCCTCCGGAGGCACGGTTGCGCGCGGTCGACCGCCTCCGCGCCTGGGGCAGCACGGCCTTCCACGACGCGGTGCTACGCGGTCTCGAGCTGCTCGAGAGCCACCGCGGCCGGCGCGCACTGATCCTGTTCAGCGACGGCGAGGACATGGTGAGCCACGCCACGGCGAGCGACGTGCAGGCGCGCGTCGAGGTGAGCGCCACGCCCGTGTACGTGATCGTGCAGGGCAAGGGCATGCGCGAGCAGCGCCTGAAGCAGGTGCTCGACCGCATCGCCGGCGTGAGCGGCGGTCGCACGTTCTACACCGACCGGATCGAGCAGCTCGCGGGCGTCTTCGCCGAGATCGGCGAGGACATCGCGAGCCAGTACCTGCTGGCCTACGCGCCGGGCGAGCTTGCGCGCGACGGAAGCTGGCGTACGATCCGGGTCGAGGTTTCTGGGCGTTCCAAGGACTATGGCGTGCGCGCGCGGCAGGGATACCGCGCGCTGCCCCCGGGGAGGTGAGCATGCGCAGACGCGGCGCGACGTTCGGCCTGACGCTTCTCGCGGCCCTGGCTGCGGCGGCGCAAGACCCGGCCCCGCAGGGCAGCCCGACGCAGAAGACGCCCGTTTTCGAGGTGGGCGTCGACCTGGTCGCGGTCGACGTGAGCGTGGTCGACTCGCAAGGCCGCCCGGTGCTGGGCCTCGCGCCCGAGGACTTCGAGCTCGAGGTTGACGGACACCCGCGGGTCGTGGCCTCGACCGAGTACCTGGGCCGGGATCTCGAACCCCCGCGCACGACGGCGCCGAAGCCCGCGCACTACAGCAGCAACGACGACGCGTCGCCCGGACGGCTGGTACTGCTGCTCGTCGACCGCGGCAACATCCAGCGCGGCAGCGGGCGCCTCGCCCTGGCGGCTGCCGACCGGTTCCTGGGCATGCTCGCGCCCTCCGATCGGGTGGGCCTGGCGGTCGTGCCGGGGCCGGGGCCGAACATCGAGTTCACCGGCGAGCACGCGCAGGTGCGACAGGCGCTCAAACACGTCGTGGGCCAGGGCGAGCGCGCGGGCTTCCAGGTCCCGCTGTCCGAGGCGCTCGCGCTCGTCCAGTACAACGATCGCATTCGCTGGCAGCAGTTCGTCGACCTCGAGTGCGGGCGCTTCCTGATCGCCGCGCAGCTCGACCAGTGCATCCAGCAGATGGAAACCGAGGCGCAGCAGGTCGTCCTGAACTACCGCGAACGCTCGCAGCAGTCGAAGCGCGCGATCGAGACCGTGTTTCTGGCGCTGCGCAGTGTGCCGGGGCCGAAGACCGTGGTGCTCGTCTCCGAGGGTCTCGCCACCGAGTCGCCGGGCGAGACCCGCAGGCTCGGGGAAATCGCGGCCGAGGCCCAGGTGACGCTATTCGTACTGCTGCTGGACAGCTCCGGCGTCGACGCCGCCTACCAGAAGGAGCAGATCTCGACCACCGAGGAGCGGGACGTGGAGACGGCCGCGCTCTACGACCTCGCCGCTCTCTCGCGCGGGGCCGTGCTGCCGGTGATCGGGTCGGCCGACCCGCCGTTTCAGCGCATCGCGCGCGAGCTGATGGGCTACTACCTGGTGGGCTTCGAGCCTCTGCCCACAGACCGCGACGGCAAGAGCCACGACATCCGGGTCAAGGTCAAGCGGGAGAAGGTCGCCGTGCGCTCGCGCGGCCTCTTGAGCATCCCCGCGACCCCGCCGAGCGCCCAGCAGGTGCTCACCACGGCTTTGCGCTCACCGCTCGTCGAGCGCGGGCTCGGCCTGCGAGTGGCCACCTACGCGCGTCCTGCCCCCGGCGGGAAGGTGCGCCTGCTACTCGCGGCCGAGGTGGCGCGCGCCAGCAGGCCCGTCAGCGTGGGCTTCGTCCTGCTCGCCGCCGGCAAGGTGGCCGCCAGCCGCCTGGTGGAGGGCCTGTCGGGCGGCGACGGCCTGGCCGTGCTCTACACGGGAGAGGCGACCGTCGACCCCGGGACGTACACGCTGCGCCTGGCGGCCGTCGATGCCGGGGGACGGCGGGGTAGCGTGCACCACGAGGCGAAGGCAGCCGTGGTGTCCGCCGGCGGGCTGCTGATCTCCGATCTCGTGCTCGCGTCGCCCGCCACGGGGGGCGCGCTGCGCCCGGTCGTGGATCTGGAGGCCGATGCGGCGGGCCTGTTGGCGCTCGTCGAGCTGGGGAGCCAAGACGCCTCGACGCTCGCGGGGGCCACGGTTGCGCTCGAGCTGGCCGAGACCACGGACGGTGCGGCGCTGCTGCGCGTGCCGGTGGAGGCGAGCGCTCCCGACAACGACGGCGTGCGCGTCGCCCGCGTCACGCTGGCGGGCGGACTGCTCCCGCCGGGAGAGTACGTGGCGCGCGCCGCCGTCTCGGCCGATGGCAAGCCGGTGGCGTCGCTCACGCGGCCGTTCCGGGTCGCGGTTCCGGTGGCCGGTGCCAAGCCTGCTCGCGCCCCTCTCGCGGCGCTGCTCACGGAGCAGCGTCCCTACGACAAGGCCGAGCTGCTCGCCCCGGAGCTACTTGCTCACTTCATGGATCGAATGGCGGTGCTCGTCCCCGGGCCCATGCCGGAGGCTGTGGCGGCGGCGGCCGAGGCGGCCCGCGCCGGCCGGCCCGAGGCGATGCTGGCCCGGCTTCAGGCGACGGGGAAGGAGGATGCGCGCGTGTCCTTCCTGCGAGGCGTGTCCTATTACGCCCAAGGCAACCTCAACGCGGCACTGACCCAGCTCCAGGCGGCGCTCAGGACTCGCTCCGATTTCTTTCCCGCCGCCGTGTACCTGGGGGCGTGCTACGCCGCGGTCGGGAAAGACCTGGACGCGATCGGCGCATGGCAGACGGCGCTCATCGGCGAGGACGGCAGCTCCCCGCTGTATCAGGTGCTGGCCGACGCGCTGCTGCGCGTGCGCGAGGCCGACCAGGCGGTCGCCATCCTCGAGGAGGGCCTCGGGGTTTTTCCCGACGACCAGGGCCTGCGGCTTCGGCTCGGCCTGGCGCACGCGATGGCGGGTCACCCCGATGAGGCGCTCACGCTGCTCGCGGCCTGGGTCGACGCCCACCCGGGCGACACGCGCGCGCTCTTCGTGACGCTCGCGCTACTGTTCGACGGCTTCTCGCGCGAGGCCACGGGCGGGGCAAAGGCCGAGGAGCAGCAGCGCCTGCGCCGATACGCCAAGGCCTACATCGACGGCAAGGGCCCGAACCGCGAGGTGGTCGAGCGGTGGCTGCGCTATCTCGACTCGCACGCCGGGGGCTGACGCCCGGGCCCGAGCCACCGCCGCCTCAGCGGCCGAGCCACCCGCGGAGCCAGCCGCGGAGGCCCGCCGGCTGCTCGTTGTGGTGGGTCCGCACCTGTTCCTCGCGCTGCAGCCGGTCGAAGCAGGCCGTGCACAGCGGCCCCTGCAGGCCGATCCAGCGCGGCTGCGCAAACGACCGCCCGCAGGCGGTGCACTGGATCGGCCGGGTTTGATCTCGATCGCTCAAGGGATGTGTGGGGTGGCTGACGGGATTTGAACCCGCGACCTCATGGGCCACAGCCAAGCGCTCTAACCAAGCTGAGCTACAGCCA
>CAZVOI010000906.1:0-5094 GCA_964628275.1 uncultured Acidobacteriota bacterium
CTGGGCGATCGGCGTCGACCCGACGAACGAGATCGCGGCGATCTTCGGGTGCACGAGCAGACGGTCGACCGCGACCTTGTCCCCGTGGACGACGTTGAACACGCCCGCGGGCAACCCGGCGTCGGCGAGCAGCTGGGCGCAGAACATCGCGCACGACGGATCGCGCTCGCTCGGCTTCAGCACGAACGTGTTCCCGCACGCGATCGCGATCGGGTACATCCACATCGGCACCATCGCCGGGAAGTTGAACGGGGTGATCCCGGCCACGACGCCGAGCGGCTGGCGGATCGAGTAGCTGTCCACCTGCGACGACACGTTCTCGGAGAAGTCTCCCTTCAGGAGGTGCGGGATGCCGCAGGCGAACTCGATCACCTCGAGACCGCGCGCCACCTCGCCTTGCGCGTCGGAGAAGACCTTGCCGTGCTCGAGCGTGAGCAGCCGCGCGATCTCGTCGGAGCGTTTGGCCACCAGCTCGCGGAACGCCAGCAGCACCTTGGCGCGCTTGCCGATCGACGCATCGCGCCATTCGGGAAAAGCAGCCTTGGCGGCCGCCACCGCCTTGTCGACCGTCGCCACGTCGGCGAGCAGCACCTCGCTCTGTTTCGCGCCGGTCGCCGGGTTGAACACCGGGCCGCGGCGCTCGCCGCCGTCCGCGGACTTGCCGCCGATGAAGTGCCTTACCACCGGCAAGGCGCCCTCGCCCTGGGCCGACGTGGTTTCGCGTTCCTGCACGAGCGTCATACGCTCCTCCTGCGTTCGTACGGCGAGATGCCGACGTGGACGTGGAAAGTCGTCATTCTACGGAGATGCCGTCACGAGGTCACGACTGTATGAAGCCGCCCACCGTCTTCCTTGGCGAGATGACCAACAGCGAGGTCGAGCAATTCCTCGCGAAGAACCACACCGTGATCGTGCCGACCGGCTCCACCGAGCAGCACGGCCCGCACCTGGCGCTCGCCACGGACGTGGTGATCCCTCAGGAGATTGCCCGCCGCGTGGCGCCGAAGCTGGGCGCCGTGGTGGCGCCGCCGATCAGCTATGCGCTCTCCTACCCCCACCAGGGCTTCGTTGGGCTCGTGACGATCCGCATCCCCACCTTCATGGCGCTCGTCGAAGACCTGTGCGTGGCGTTCGCCCGTTCGGGCTTTCGACGCATCGTGTTCCTGAATGGCCACTACGACAATACGTATGCGATCGCCTACGCGTGCGCCAACGTCGCCGAGAAGCTGCCGCGCGAGGTCAAGGCCTTCCCGGTCAACTACTGGGACGGCATCCCGCCCGAGGTGGCCAGCCGCTACATGAGCCTGGAGAAGGGCCTGCACGCCAACGCCGCCGAGACCTCCGCGGTGTTGGCGATCGACCCGAAGCTGGTGGACATGGAAAAAGCCAACGCCGAGTTTCCCCCGTTCCCCGAGTTCAGCGTCCCGAGCCACGCCGTGCACACGGCGTTCTTCTTCAGCGCGCCGGGGTCGGTTTACGATGCCACGAAGTCCGGGACTTGGGGCGACGCACGCCAGGCCACGCCCGAGATGGGCGAGGAATATTTGCGGATCGCCACGGATGCGACGCTGGCGGTCCTGGATAACATCGAGAAGACGTTTCGCGCCATGCCGCCGCGCTGAGCGCTCGGCCCGCGGCCAAGCGGGCAAGGGGATCGACTGCCTTCACGACGAGCCGTCTTTTTGACGAGCGTGCTGGCCGCGGGCGTCCTCGGCTGCCAGCGGAACGCGCCCGCCGCCGAAACGAAACGCACCCGCATCGCGCTGGTGATGAAGACCGCGAACAACCCCTTCTTCATCGACATGCAACGCGGCGCGGAAGAGGCCGCGAAGCGCCTCGACGTCAGCCTGGTGGTGCAGTCGCCGGAGCGTGAGATCGACGTCGAAAAGCAGATGCAGATCGTCGAGAACCTGCTCCAGACCGGCGTCAAGGCGCTGTGCATCGCACCCGCGAGCTCGAAGGGCATCATCCCGGCGCTGCTCCGCGCCAATGCCGCTCGAATCCCGATCGTCGTCGTGAACGACGAGGTCGACGCGAAAGCCGCGGCCGATGCGGGCGTCCACATCGAGAGCTACGTCGGCTCCGACAACGTCGAGGGCGGCCGCCTCGCCGGCCGTCACGTCGTCGAGATCAGCGCAGGCCGCGCCTCGGTCGCGGTCCTCGAAGGCATCCCCGGGGTGGAGGCGGGCGACTTGCGGCTCGAGGGCTTCCGCGAGGTCGTCGCCGCGGCGCCCGGCGTGAGAATCGTCGTGTCGCAGACCGCGAACTGGGAACGCGACCAGGGGTTCAGCGTCTTCCAGAACATGCTGCAAGCGCACCCCGAGATCGACGTGGTGTTCGCGTGCAATGACATGATGGCGCTCGGCGCCGTTGAAGCCATCGCCGCGGCCGGCAAGACCGGCAAGATCCGCGTCGTCGGCTTCGACGCGGTCGACGACGCGCAGAGAGCGATCACGGCCGGAACGATGGACGCGTCTATCGCGCAGTTTCCCTCCGAGATGGGTCGTTTGGCGGTGGAGAGTGCCATGCGCCTCTTGAAGGGCGAGAAGGTTCCCAAGCACCAGCGCACCAAGATCGGCCTCGTCACGAAACCATAGCCAAGGGCCCGCGGACCTGTGGAGGATCGATTGCGCTCACGACGGGCTGTCGTTTGGACCCTGCTGCTGGCGGCTGGCGCTCCTGGCTGCCAGCGAAACGCGACCCAGACCGGCCGGACCCGGATCGCGTTGGTGATGAAGACCCCCAACAACCCCTTCTTCATCGACATGCAGCGGGGCGCCGAGGAGGCCGCCAGGCGCCTGGACGTCGACCTCGTGGTGCAGTCTCCGGAGCGGGAGATCGACGTCGAGAAGCAGATGCAGATCGTCGAGAACCTGATTCAAACGGGCGTGAAGGCACTCTGTATCGCGCCCGCCAGCTCGAAGGGCATCATCCCGGCGCTCGCCCGAGCCAACGCCGCTCGAATCCCGATCGTAGTCGTGGACGACGAGGTCGACGCGAAGGCCGCCGCCGAGGCCGGCGTCCACACTGAGAGCTACGTCGGCTCCGACAACGTCGAGGGCGGCCGCCTCGCGGGCCGACACGTCGTCGAGATCAGCGGTGGGCGCGCACGGGTGGCGGTGCTCGAAGGCATCCCCGGCCACGAGACCGGCGACTCGCGGCTGCTTGGCTTCCGCGAGGCGGTCGCCGCGGCGCCCGGCGTGAGAATCGTCGCGTCGCAGACGGCGAACTGGGAGCGCGACCAGGGCTTCACGGTCTTCCAGAACATGCTGCAGGCGCATCCCGAGATCGACGCCGTGTTCGCGTGCAACGACATGATGGCGCTGGGCGCGGTCGAAGCGATCGCCGCGGCCGGCAAGACCGGAAAGATCCGCGTCGTCGGCTTCGATGCGATCGACGATGCGCGGAAGGCGATCACTGCGGGCACGATGGCTGCGTCGATCGCCCAGTTCCCGTCCGAGATGGGACGGCTGGCGGTAGAGAGCGCGGTGCGCCTGCTGAAGGGCGAGACGGTGCTGAAGGACCAGCGCACCAAGATCGGCCTGGTCACGAAGCCGTAGCTTCAGGTCGGGCGCCTACAGGCAACCCGCTACTCGCTGAACCTCAGGACCCAGGCCGGTTGGGAGAGCAGATCCTCGGGCAGATCGGGCAGGTCCACGTCGATGTCGCCGCCGTTCCTGGCGAAGCGGAGCGGCGCCGAGCCGCCGAGGAGCGTCACCGATTTCACCTGGAGCGTGCCGGAGCTCTTGAGCGTGAAGCGGCGGCCGGGCCAGCGCGGCAGGATCGCAAAGACGTCCTTCCCCCTGGCGGTGAAGAACGCCTCGATCGACGCCTTGCCCGGGGCAGGCCTTGCGGCCAGCTTGGAGACGTCGTAGTCGCTCTCGAACTCCTTGTCGTAGTCGATCCTCGGCACTTCGCCGGCGCTCCACTGTTTCGCGGTCGTGAAAGGCTTGCTGCCGTAGATCGCCTCGCCGTTCAGCTTCAGCCATGAGCCGATCTGCGCGAGGCGCTCTTCCATCACTACCGGGATCGTCCCGTCGGCGCCCGGTCCGATGTCGAGCAGCAGGTTGCCGCCGCGGCTCACGATGTCGCACAGCATGATCAGAAGCTCGCGGCTGGTGCGGTAGTGCGAGAGCCGTTCGGCCCGGTTGTAGCCGTACGAGAAGCCCATGCCGCGGCTCTCCTCCCACGGATGGTCGCTGCCGCTCATGCCGGGCGTGTACTCGGTCGTCCAGTAGCCGCCGTGCTTGTGGCGCGTGTCCTTTCCCCAACGGTCGTTGACGACGACGCTGTCCTTCACCTTCGACTCGTTGAACAGCCACGCCAGCAGCTCGGGGCTGCGCCACTCGGCCGACGGGAGGTCCCACTCGCCGTCGGAGAAGATCAGCGCCGGCTCGTAGCGCGTCACCAGGTCCTTGAACTGCGGGAAGACGTGCTCGCGGATGTAGCGGGGCTTGTCGGCGAGCCAGAGCGGGTTGTACCACTCGTAGAGCGAGTAGTAGTAGCCCATCTTCAGGCCCTTGCGACGCACGGCGGCGGTCAGGTCGCCGAGCAGGTCCCGCTTCGGCCCAATCTCGACGGCGTTCCACGGCCGGCCCCACGTCGCCGAGGCCTCGCGGCTCGGCCACAGCGCGAAGCCTTCGTGGTGCTTCGAGGTGAGCACGACGTACTTCGCGCCCGAGCCCCGGAAGACCTCGGCCCAGTGGTCAGCGTCGAAGAGCTCGGCGCGGAACTGCGGCGCGAATTCCTGGTAGTCGTAGTCTGGGCCGTACTGGCGCGCGTGATATTCCCAGGTGCCCTTCTGGATCGGGTTGGGGGTCGCCCGCTTGCCATTCGTGAGCGCGTTCCAGTACCACTCGGCGTAAGCGAGCTTGCCCGGGATGACAGGCGCATACGCGGGCACCGAGTAGGTGCCCCAATGGATGAAGATGCCGAACTTGGCGTCGCTGAACCAGGCCGGCGTGGGCCGCCGGTCGACCGACTCCCAGGTCGGCTGGTAGGGCTGTGCGCCGGCGCCGCCCGCGCTGGCCAGGGCAATCGACAGCAACAGTGCGATTCTCATGGTTCCGCTCCTCGTCGCTAGCGCGTTCTCGC
>CAZVOI010000907.1:0-2361 GCA_964628275.1 uncultured Acidobacteriota bacterium
CTGAACTTTCCTTCAACTTCCGGCCCCGCGCCCGACCGATCTTGAGGGTGAAGTCGACGCGCTGCCTGGCCAGGCGGCTCCCCGAAGAAAAGGAGTCGCCATGTCTCGAAGCTCGAAGGGTCGGTTGCTCGTCTGCGTCGCGCTCACGTCCTGGATCGCGTGGCCCAGCCTCGCCGCAGGCGCCAGCAGCGCGGCTCCGAAGGTCAAGGTGCCGGGCCTGGCCGGTCTATACGTGCACCGTGCGGTCCAGGGCGCACAGCAGCGTCTGGCGGACGCCCGTTGCAGCGCGGTTCTCTCGGACTTCAAGAGCGAATCGACCGGCGAGCCGTTGGCCTCGATCCTCGACAGCAAGGCTACGACGCCGCAGGCCTACCTCGGCACGATCCGCTTCGTGAGCGGAGCGGAAGACCGCGTTTGCGTCACCGGCCAGGGATTCGCCGGGATGCGCCGAGCCGGCGACGACGTGGTCTACGTGTGCCCGGCGCGTTTCCGCGATCTGGCGCAGCGCGACGCGAAGCAAGCCGAAGCCGTCGTGATCCACGAGATGCTGCACACGCTGGGCCTCGGAGAGAACCCGCCGTCGAGCCTCGAGATCACGGCGCGCGTGATGCAACGCTGCATCGACGCGGTGGGAACGCGCAGCGCCTCCACACGCTGAGCCGGGGGAGCGGCGTCCTATACTCGCCGCTGGTCGGGTGCCGGGTGGCTTCGGCACGCGGCTGCTCATGAATGACGCGGCCACGCTCGACTGGATTCGCAGCGTCGCCGCCTCGTCTCGGAACGTCACGTCGGTGTGCACCGTATCGACCGCTCGTCGCGGGTCGTCGACGACGGCATGATCACCTCGGCCGGCGTCGCGTCCGGCATCGACATGTCGTTCCACGTGGTCGAGCAGCTGCACGGCGGCCGTCTAGCGTTTCATCCCGCGCGCCTGCCGAATAGACTGTGCCGAAGGAATCACCCGGAGAAGACCATGAGCTGTCCGAGATCTCGGTGGCCTGATTCATGAACAAGACCGCAGTCGTCACGGGGGCGGGAAGCGGCGTCGGCCAGGCCACCGCTCTGAAGCTGGTCGCGCAGGGCTTCCGGGTCGCGCTGGTCGGCCGTCGCGCCAAGGCGCTCGACGAAACACGGAAACTGGCTGGGAAACTCGGCAGACGGTTTCTGGCCTGCCCGTGTGACATCGGCGAAGTGAAGCAGGTCGAGGCCATGGCCAAGCGCGTTCTCAGGAAGTTCGCCGGCGTGGAAGTGCTCGTGAACGCCGCCGGCACCAACGTCCCCAAACGCTCGCTCGAGCTGCTCTCGCTCGACGACTACCATGCGCTGATGAACGCCAACCTCCACGGCGCCTACTATTGCGCGCAAGCGTTCCTCCCGCAGATGCGCAAGCGCGGCAGCGGCACGGTGGTGAACATCGTTTCCGAAGCCGGCAGGTGGGCGTCGCCCAAGGCCGGGCCCGCCTACGTCATGAGCAAGTTCGGCATGGCCGGTCTCACGCAGGCGATCAACGCCGAGGAGCGCCCGCACGGTATCCGCGCCTGCTCCGTTTTCCCCGGCGACATCGACACACCCTTGCTCGGCAAGCGTCCGGTCGTCCCCGATGCCGCGGCGAGAGAAAAAATGTTGAGGCCCGAGGATATCGCCGCCTGCGTGCTGCTTTGTGTGAATCTGCCCGCGCGCGCCGTGGTCGAGGAAATCCTGGTGCGGCCAGGCGGAAAGGCTGCGGCTTTCCCGCCGCGTCCGGTACAATTCACCTGATGTTGGGAGGCCGGTGACACGCTTCGGGCTTTGCGCTGGGCTCGTCCTGGTGGGCGCCTCAATGACGTCGGCTCGGGCCACCGCGGCCCCGCCCGCCCGCGTTCCGCCGTCAGCGACCCTGTCGCCCCCCTCCACCTTCAAGAAGTACTGCTTCGAGTGCCACGGCGGCGCCATGCGCAGCGGTGGCGTGAGCCTCCAGAACCTCCTCCGTCAGTCCTCCCAGTCAACTCCCGGCGACTACTGGGAGGATTGGTCCAAAGTCGCCGAGATGCTGGAAACCCGGCAGATGCCGCCCGAAGGCATCGCCAAATTGTTCCCGGCCGATGACGAACGCACCGCGGCGGCGGCGTGGATCCGGGATTCGCTGCGGACGTATGAAGCCAGCCACCCCGCCGATCCGGGGCGGGTTACAGTTCGGCGGCTGACCAGCGCGGAATACGCCTATGCGCTTCGTGACCTGACCGGCATCGACGTCAAGGCCGGCGTGGACACATCGAGCGATTCGGTCGGCGGCGAGGGTTTCTCGAACTTCGGTGACGTGCAGTTCGTGCAGGACACGAGCATCGAGCGGTATCTCGAAGCGGCGAAGCTCGTGGCGGACCA
>CAZVOI010000908.1:0-1990 GCA_964628275.1 uncultured Acidobacteriota bacterium
CGCCCGCGCCCGTAGTACGCCTCGGCGGTGGCCTCGGCCTCCGGGATCCGCACCTCGAAGTCGAGCGGGGTGCCGACTGCGATGCGCGCGTCCGGGGACGAGCTCGCGCGAATTCCGCCCGCGGCGAAGCTGATCGACTGCCTGGTGAAGCGGCGCGTGACGTCGCCCTTGAAGCCCAGGCTGCTCGAGCTCGAGTTGCCCGAGGTGAGCACGTAGGAGAGGTCGGCGTTCGCGTAGAGGCCGGGTGCGTCGGCCTTGAAGGCCTTCTCGTCGACGACCGGAGCCCCGGTCGGGACGGGATTCTGCGCCTGGACGGTCGCTGCGACGGCAAAGGTGGAGAGAACTGTCACGAGGACGAGGCGAGAAGGCTGCGACATGGCTATCTAGGGGCTCCTTCGAGAAACGGAAACCGCCAGTCTCCCCGCCACGAACCGCGCCTGTCAACCGCGGGAGAGGGCGGACGGCCCGGGAGGCCGCCCGCCCCCTCCGCGAAGGGGCAGTTCCCATTGGAGGGAGACGTCGTCCACGCGGAAGCCCGTTGCGAGCGAGCCGTCCGCCCGTGGCGGGGAACTGCTGAAGCTGCGAGGCGCTTTCGCCATGCTTCAAACCCTGTCGCGAGTGTTGAAATACCGCGACGGATCCTGGATCAAGCGTGAAGCAGCGCACAGTGGCCGCGGCGCTGTGCGTGGGCTCACACCAGCAGTCTCTCGACCTCCTCGGCGATGGCGGGGGCGGACGTGAGGCCCGGCGAGTCGATGCCGATCAGGTTCACGAAGCCTGGCAGCCCGCGCGCGCTTTCCTCCGCGATCACGAAGTCCCGGAAGCCCTCGCCGGGTCCCTGGAGCTTGGGGCGGATCCCGGCGATGTCCGGGGTGAGGTCAGAGGCGTCGATCGCCGGGACGAGGCGGTGCACCCCTTCGGCGAACGCATCGCGCTTCGCCTCGTCGACGGAATAGTCGGGCTGCCGCTGTGGGAGGTGCTCGGCGTCGGGGCCGAAGCGCAGCCGGCCTTCGAGGCCCAGCACGGCGTGGACGCCCAGGCTGACATGGCTCGGCACCGGGTACACGAGCCGCGACAAGAGGCCGGCCTTGCTCCCGCTGACGGCGAAGTAGCTGCCCTTCCACCAGTGGAGGCGGTAGCCCGCGGCGTCGACGTCGATCCCGGCGAGTGCCGCCACACGGTCCGACTCGAGCCCGGCGGCGTTCACGACCCGCTCGCTCGTGAGCGTCTCCGTCCCGTCCGGGGTCCGGATCTCCAGGCGGTAGTCGGCATCGCGCCGCTCGATTCCGACGAGCTCGGCGCGCGGCTGCAGGATCGCCCCGTCGCGTCGCGCCTCGTGCAGCAGCGCGTCCATCAGGCCGTGGGCGCTCACGATTCCCGTCGTGGGCGAGACGAGGGCCGCGACCGCGGGCACGGCGGGCTCGAGCCGCCGGCACGCGTCGGTGCCGACCAGCTCCAGCTCGACGCCGTTTGGGTGGCCGAGCGCGAGCAGCCGCTCGAGCTCCGGCGTCTCCTCCGGCTGCATCGCGACGATCAGCTTGCCCGTGCGGCGATAGGGCACGCCCGCCCGTTCGCACAGCTCGTACAGCAGGTGCTTCCCGCGCACGCACAGGCGCGCCTTGAGCGATCCCGCGGGGTAGTACATCCCGGCGTGGATCACCTCACTGTTGCGGCTCGAGGTCTCGCTGCCGTACCGCTCGTGCCGCTCCAGGATCACGAGCTCGGGAAAGCGCCTGGCGAGTCGCGCCGCGATGGCGAGACCCACGACACCCGCGCCGACGATGCTGAGGGGCGTGTCCGCCATGCAGGCGGATCTTATTCCGCCCGCGCCGGCGTGCGCGAGCCGCCTCTAGCGGCCGAGAAGCGCCTGCGCTTCCTGCCTGAGCGCCACGACCGCGTCCTCGACCCGCTCCGCGTGGGTGCGGAAGCTCAGCACGCACAGGCGCAGCGCGTAGCGGCCGCGTAGCTCGGTGCTCGACAGGAACACGCG
>CAZVOI010000909.1:0-2738 GCA_964628275.1 uncultured Acidobacteriota bacterium
GCCGTTATCTGGCCAGCCGTGGGCGCCCACAGCCGAGGACGTGATGAACCAGGGCGCCGTTCGCGAGGCGACCGAGGGCGCGCTGAAGGAGTGCATCGACTCGACGGTCGCGGCTGGGGCGCCGGTCGCCCATCGCGTTGGCGCGCTGCTGCTGTTCCAGAGTCTGATTCACGACGTGAACGCCGTGCGCGGCATACTCGGCGAGCCCGAGGCTGTGGTTTCGGCCGAAGTCTGGAAGGCCGGCTTTGCCCAGCACTCGCTGACGCGCTTTCCGAACGACGTCCGGGTGTCGATGAGCTGGATCTCGGTTCCGGGCCTCCGTCACTACGAGGAGCGGCTGCGCTTCGTCAGCCCCGAGAAGCGCGTCACGCTGACGTTCCCGTCGCCGTATCTGCGCCACTTCGCGACGCCGCTCTCGGTCGAGCGCGGGATCGGCGAAGAGCTCGTCGTGGAGGAGCGCGTCGTCTCCCACGAGGAGCCGTTCCGGACCGAGCTGCACCATTTCCACGAGTGCATCGCCGCCGGCCGCGCGCCGTCGCCATCGATCGACGACGCGCTCGGCGACGCGCGCTGGATCCAGGCGATCGCGCGCGCCTACGGCCGCAGTTCATGAAAACACCGTCAAAGACGCGAGGATCACGAGATGGGTAAGCGGCGACTCACGTTGGGCGGAGCGGTCGTGCAGTTCTTGAAGCAGCAGTACGTCGAGCGTGACGGCGTCGAGCACCGGCTGATCTCCGGCGTCTTCGGGATCTTCGGCCACGGCAACGTGGCCGGCCTGGGACAGGCGCTCTGCGACTACGGCGGCCGCGAGCTGCCCTACTACCAGCCGAAGAACGAGCAGGCGATGGTCCACACGGCGATCGCCTACGCCAAGACGCGCCGCGGACTGGGCACACTCGCCTGCACGACCTCGATCGGCCCCGGCGCCACCAACATGGTCACGGGAGCCGCGACCGCCACCGTCAACCGGCTGCCGGTGCTGCTGCTGCCCGGCGACATCTTCGCGAACCGCCATCCGGCCCCCGTCCTGCAACAGCTCGAGTCCCCGCTCACCATGGACATGAGCGTCAACGACTGTTTCAAGCCGGTCTCGCGCTACTGGGACCGGATCAATCGGCCCGAGCAGATCCTGACCGCGTTACCCGAGGCGATGCGTTGCCTGTCGGACTTTTCGGCGCTCGGCGCCGTGACGCTGGCGTTGCCGCAGGACGTGCAGGCCGAGGCCTACGACTATCCGGAGCACTTCTTCGAGAAGCGCGTCTATCGCGCGCTGCGGCCCAGCGGCGACGCCTCGGTCCTGGCGCGCGCCGCCGAGCTGATCCGGCAGGCCAAGCGGCCCTTCATCATCGCGGGCGGCGGCGTCTTCTACTCCGAAGCCGAAGCGGCGCTCCGCGAGTTCGCCGAGCAGACCGGCATCCCGGTCGGCGTGACCCAGGCTGGCAAGGGCGTGTTGCCGGACGCGCATCCGCAGTGCCTGGGCGCCGTAGGCTCGTCCGGCGTGCAGGCCGCCAACACGATCGCGCTCGGCGCCGATCTGGTGATCGCCCTGGGCACGCGGCTCTCCGACTTCACGACCGCGTCCAAGACGCAGTTCCAGGATGCCGGCGTGCGCTTCGTGTCGATCAACCTGAATGCATTCGACGCGCACAAACACGGCGCGTTGCCAGTCGTGGCAGACATCCGCGCCGCGCTCTCGGAGCTGACGAAAGCGCTCGCCGGCCACCGCGTCGCTGACGCCCACGCGCGCGCGGTCGCGACGGCGCGCGAGGAGTGGTGGAAGATCCGCGAAACGCTCACGCACCCGGACCACGGCTCCGGCCTGCCGTTGCACCAGGCCGATGTGATCCGGATCCTGAACGACCAGTGCGACGTGAAGTCGACGATGGTGCACGCGGCCGGCGGACTGCCAGGCGACGTGATGAAGCTCTGGAACAGCAAGACGCCGGGCGACTACCACTCGGAGTACGGCTATTCGTGCATGGGCTACGAGATCGCCGGAGCGCTCGGGATCAAGATGGCGCGTCCCGATCACGAGGTGTACGCGTTCCTGGGCGACGGCAGCTACCTGATGCTGAACCACGAGATCGTCACCTCGATACAGGAAGGCAAGAAGATCACGGTCGTGCTGGTCGACAACCACGGCTTCCAGTGCATCCACGGTCTGCAGAACGGCTGCGGCGGCGACAGCTTCGGCAACGAGTTCCGAAAGCGAACCGATGCCAGCGGCCGGCTCGAAGGCGCGTTCGTGGAGATCGACTTCGTGGCCAACGCCAGGAGCCTGGGCGCCGTCGCCTTCGCGGCGAAGACCGAGGCCGAGCTCGTGAAGGCGCTCGCCGACGCGCGAAAGGAAACCCGCACCTGTCTCGTCTACGTGCCGGTCGAGCCGCGCACCGGCCTGCCCGGCTACTCGTGGTGGGACGTGCCGGTCGCCGAGGTGTCGCCCGCGAAGAACGCGGAGCAAGCCCGAGCCGCCTACCTCGCGGGCCGCGCCAAGCGCCGGTTCTACTACTGAGATGACGGCCTGACGACAGCAAACAAGGCGGCCTTCTGGCCGTCGAGATAGGCAAGAGCTGAAGACGGGCTATTCTCCTGCGAGTCTCGCCTCGAGCTCCTGCACCTTGGCGTTGAGCTGCGTCACTTTCGTCTTGAGCATCGCCACGTCGGCTCGGAGCTGCGCTCGGTCAGTGGAATGCTCTGCGAGCGTCTCCTCTATGCGGCGCAGCGCCAAGACGATC
>CAZVOI010000910.1:0-7660 GCA_964628275.1 uncultured Acidobacteriota bacterium
CGCCCACGCCGCCCCCGCTGCAGCTCGACGGCTCTTGGAGCGGCAGCCAAGTCGAGCAGGGGCAGCGACAGTACCTGACGGTCACGGTCAAGGGCAGCGGCGGCACCGTCGCCTACGAGGGCGGCATCACCTTCACGGTGCCGATGACGAACCTGGACAAGCCGCGCCGCGACCAGGTGGTCTTCAGCGTGCAGATCCGCGGCGGCATGCGCCACTACGCGGGCCGCTGGGACGGCGAGGCGATCACCGGCAACGTCTCGAGCGACATCGCCGGCAAGAACCTGATCGCGACGTTCGAGCTGCGCCGCCGCTGAGGGGGGCAAAGGGGGGCGCGATGCCCCCCCTCGAGCTCAGTCCGTTGTCCGCTGTTCCGTTATCCGTTGTTCGTTATCCTTTGCCCCTTGCCGTCCGCTCCGGCGATGCCCGTTACTCCTGGCACTCGGTGGTCGCCTCGATCCGGCGGGGGTCGAGCCGCCACACGTTGCCTGCCCTCAGATTCGAGAGCCAGACCGAGCCGAGACCGACGCGGACGGCGTCGCCCCCCGGCCCCGCGAACTGCTGCACGACGGCATTGGTGGCGGGATCGATCCGCGAGATCGGGAACTCGAACGAGGTCACCCACACGGATCCCTCGCCCGCCGCGATTTCGCCTCCGGTCCCGGGGACTCCGACCTCGATCGTCGCCACGACCTTGTTCGTCTTCGGGTCGATCCGCGACACGCTCCCATCACCCTGGTTGAGCGTCCAGACGCCGCCTTCGCCCACCGCCAGGAAGCGCGGGGCTTTGCCCACCGGGATCGTCTCCACGACGAGGTTGGTGTGTACATCGACTCGGGTGAGCGTGTTGTTGGCCGTGGACGTGACCCAGAGCGCGTTCTCGCCGAAGGCGAGGGCGAACGACCCGGTGGCGACCGCGATCTCGGCGACGGGCTGGTTCGTGGCCGGGTCGAAGCGCACGAGCGTGCCCCGCGCGTCGCTCAGCAGCCAGACGCTGCCGGCCCCGGTCGCGAGCCCGCCCTCAGCGTCGGCGATTCCGGTGGGGATCGTCGCCGTCAGCTTGCCGGTCTTGAGGTCGATCCGCGAGAGCGCCTGATCGCCGCAGCTCGGCACCCACAGGCTGCCGAAGCCTGTGGCCAGGCCTGAGCAGGGCGCCTTTCCGACCGGGATCGTCGCGGCCACCGTGTTCGTCTTCGGGTCGAGCCTGGCCACGCTGTCCCGGGGCTCGTTGGAGATCCAGACCGCTTCGTCGATCGCAATCCAATCCGGGGTGCCGGGGACGACGAAGACGGCCTCCGGCTTGAGCCGCTCGATCGGGATCTTCACTCCGGGCGTCTTGACCCCCGGCCGCGGCGAGCGGGGCGGGTCCTGGAGCAGGATGCTCCAGGCCGGGAGCAGCATCACGAGCAGGGCCAGGCGCATGGGGGTGGTCCGAGGACCGCGGTATGATACGCGACTGCGTGCGAAAGAGTCTGGCATGACGCAGGACACCCACGACACCAGGACGCTGACGGCCCGGCCTCGGCAGTTCCCCGTCCTTCTGGTGGCCGCCTGGGCAGGGCTTGCGGCAGCAGCGGTGGCCGCGTCCCAGACTCCCGCCGCGTCGGGCCCGCGAGCCGATTTCTTCGAGATGAAGGTCCGGCCGATCTTTGCCGTCAACTGCTACGACTGCCACGTAGAAGACGACAAGGGCGGCCTGCACCTGGACTCCCGCGAGGCCATCCTGAAGGGCGGGAAGCGGGGGCCCGCGATCGTGCCTGGCAACCCGGACGAGAGCCTGCTGATCCAGGCCGTCCGTCACACGCACGACAAGCTCAAGATGCCGAAGGACGGCCAGCTCACGAAAGAGCAGGTCGAGGCGCTCGCGGAGTGGGTCAAGGATGGTGCGGTCTGGCCGGAGGGGCCGCCCGCGGCAACCCTCGCGCCCCCGGCGCCGTACGTGATCAAGCCCGAACAGCGGGCCTTCTGGTCGATCCAGCCGCTGTCGCAGCCCGAGCCGCCGCAGGTCCGGGACTCGGGCTGGCCTCGGACCGACATCGACCGTTACGTGCTCGCGAAGCTCGAGCAGCAAGGGCTCACCCCGGTGAGGCCGGCCGACCGCCGGACCCTGCTGCGCCGCGTCAGCCTCGATCTCATCGGCCTGCCGCCCACCCCCGAAGAGACCGAGGCCTTCCTGAAGGACGACGCGCCCAACGCCTTCGACAAGGTGGTCGAGCGCCTGCTGGCCTCGCCCCAGTACGGCGAGGCGTGGGCGCGCCTGTGGCTCGACGTGGCGCGCTTCGGCGAAGACGACGGCCGCAGCCTCGATCCCCTGGGCCGCGGCCACAACCCCTACCCGAACGCGTATCTCTACCGGGACTGGGTGATCAAGGCGTTCAACGAGGACTGGCCCTACGACCTGTTCGTGAAGGCGCAGCTCGCGGGCGACCTGCTCGACGACAAGATCCGCGTCCGCACCCTGCCCGCGCTCGGCTTCCTGGGCCTCGGGCCGTGGTACTACGACAACGGGTCGACCGAGGTCACGCGCGCCGACGAGCGCCACGACCGGGTCGACGTGGTGTCGCGCGGCTTCCTCGGTCTCACCGTGGGCTGCGCCCGCTGCCACGACCACAAGTTCGATCCGATTCCCGCCCGGGACTACTACGCGATGGCGGGTGTCTTCCTGAACACCGTCTACCAGGAATACCCGCAGGCCCCGAAGGCCGTGGTCGAGGAATGGAAGGCCGCCGACAAGCGGATCGAGCGGCTCGAAAAGCTGCTCGCGGAGTTTCTCGAGACCGAGTCCCGCCAGCTCTCGCAGACGCTGGCGCTCGAGGCCTCGAGGTACATGCAAGCGGCCTACCGGGTCCAGGGCGAGCCTCGCGAGGAGGTGCGTCTGGTGCTCGAGGACCAGAAGCTCGATTACGAGCTCTTCGACCGCTGGCTCAAGTTCCTGGTCAAGCCTCCGCGCTTCTATCCCTACCTCACGAAGTGGCAGGAGCTGATCAAGGCCGGGGGCAGCCGCCCGGAAGCGAAGAAGCTGGCCGACGAGTTGCAGGAGGTCCTGCTCGAGGTGTTGTTCGCCTTCCAGGACGTCAAGCAGGAGAACGAGATCATCTACGCGAAGTCACTCCCGGGGACGAAGAAGAAGGAGCCGGCGAAGCTGCCCAGCGATTTCGTGACCAACGACGACTTCTGCCCCGGCTGCGGTCTCGAGCAGAAGACGCTGCCGATCGAGAAGCTGAGCCTGTACAAGGACGCCTTCGTCCGGGACCTGCAGCAGGGCTTCGATCCCTCCCAGGTGGACAAGAAGCTCCTGAAGCCGGGCCTGCTCGCCTTCGAGGGCTGGGGGCTCGAGCGGCAGCTGGACGCCGAGCGCCGCCGGCACATCGAAGGCCTGCGCTCGCAGATCGCGGCCCTGCGCAGTGCCCAGCCGCCGCAGTACGCCTACGCCCACGGCGTGCGCGAGAGCGAGAACCTCCAAAACCTCAGGCTGAGCCGCCGCGGGAACCCCTTCAACCTGGGCGACGAGGTGCCGCGCGGGTTCCTCAGCGTCCTGGCCGAGGGCGAGCCCGTCGTCTTCACGAACGGCAGCGGCCGCCTCGAGCTGGCCGAGGCGATCCTGAAGCAGCCGATCGCGACGCGGGTGATCGTGAACCGCGTCTGGAAGCGCCACTTCGGCACGGGGATCGTGGATTCTCCGAGCAACTTCGGGGTGAGCGGCGAGCGGCCCACCCACCCGGAGCTGCTCGAGCACCTCGCGCAGTTTTTCGTTGCCAACGGCCTGAGCCTCAAGAAGCTGCACCGCGAGATCCTGCGCAGCGCCAGCTACCAGTCGAGCAACGACTACTCGGCCCGCGCCTTCGAGAAGGACCCGGGCAATCGCCTCTACTGGCGGGTCGACCGGCGGCGGCTCAGCGCCGAGGAGATCCGCGACTCGCTGCTGTTCGTGTCGGGCGGTCTCGATGCCAGGGCGGGCGGGCCCTCGGCCGTGCTCGATCCGTTCCGGGATCGGCGCACGGTCTACGCCAGGATCAGCCGCTACAAGCTCGACGAGTACCTCCAGCTCTTCGATTTCCCGAGCCCCCACCTGTCGAGCGACAAGCGCTTCACCACCAATGTGCCGCTGCAGCGCCTCTTTTTCATGAACAGCGACTTCATGCAGCAGCAGGCGGAGCGCCTGGCGCTGCGGGTGGCGAGCGAGCCGGGCCGCCCCGAGCGGGTGCGCAAGCTGTACCGGCTCGTGTTCTGCCGCGACGCCAGCGAGGCGGAGCTCCGCGCGGGGCTCGAGTATCTAAGGGCCGAGCCGCTCCGGCAGTACCAGGAGCGCAAGGCGTTGCAGCTCGAGGAAGCCAGGAACCCCAGGCCCGCCCCCCGCGCTCCGGAGCCGCCCGTCGCGAAGACCGATGCCAAGCCGGGGATTCGGGCCGACGGAATGATGGCGGGGCTGGTTCCGGGTGCGACGAAGAAGGAAGACGAGAAGAAGCTGCTGCCCGTCACGCCCCTGGGCCGCTACGCCAAGGTCCTGATGAGCTCGAGCGAATTCCTGTTCGTGAATTGAAAGCGTCGAGAAAGGTCAACCGATGTCCCGCTTTCGCCACCCGGACCCGGCGCCCCTGACCCGGCGCGACGCGCTCTGCCGCATGGGCAGCGGCTTTGGGATGCTGGCCTTCGCTGGCATCGTCTCCGAGTCCCTCGCGTCGGCGGGAGCTCGGCCCGGGCCCGGCGCCGCGGTTGGCGGCCGGCCGCTCGATCATCCGGCGCGGGCGAAGCGCGTCATCTTCCTGTTCATGAACGGCGGCTTGTCGCAGGTGGACAGCTTCGACCCCAAGCCGATGCTCGACAAGTACCACGGCCAGCCTCTCCCCGGCGGGACGATCGCGACCGAGCGCAAGACGGGCGCGCTGATGCGCTCCCCGTTCACGTTTAAGAAGTACGGGCAGTGCGGCCGGGAGGTGAGCGAGCTGTTCCCGCACGTGGGCGCGTGCGCGGACGACATCTGCTTCATCCGCTCGGTGCACACCGACATCCCGAACCACGAGCCGTCGATGCTCATGATGAACACCGGGCACACCCAGGTGGGCCGGCCCTCGCTCGGCTCCTGGCTCAGCTACGGCCTCGGCACCGACAACAAGAACCTGCCCGGCTTCGTCGTGCTCTGCCCCGAGCTCGTGACCACGGTCGGACCGCCGCTGTGGAACAGCCAGTTCCTGCCCCCGGTTCACCAGGGCACGTTCATCTCCGACCAGGTCGAGAAGCAAACCGAGACGAGGCTGGTGGGGAAGGACTTCGATCCGAAGAAGCTGGTCTCGTACGTGCACAACGAGAAGTTCACGCTCCACGAGCAGCGCCGGGAGCTGGACCTGCTCGAAGCCCTCGATCGCATGCACATGGAGCGCGAGGCCGTCCGCGACCCCCAGCTCGAGGCCACGATCCAGTCGATGGAGACCGCCTATCGCATGCAGACGGAGGCGCCCGACGTCTTCGACGTGCGCAAGGAGAGCGAAGCGACGCTAAAGCTGTATGGCCCCGGCAGCACCGCGCGCGGGTGCCTGATGGGGGTGCGCCTGCTGCAGCGCGGCGTGCGCATGGTGCAGGTGTACTACGGGAAGGGCGATCCCTGGGATGCGCACTCGGACATCCAGGCCCATCGCAAGAACGCGATGGACTCGGATCAACCGTTTGCCGCCGTGATCCAGGACCTGAAGTCACGCGGGATGTTCGAGGACACGCTGGTGGTGTGCGGGTCCGAGTTCGGGCGCACCCCGGTGATGGAGGTGGGCAGCGGTGCGGGCCAGACGAACAACGGACGGGATCACAATCCGTTCGGGTTCACGATGTGGCTGGCGGGGGGCGGGGTGAAGGGCGGCATCGCCTACGGAGCCACCGACGACTTCGGCTTCAAGGCCGTGGACAAGCCGGCGCACGTCCACGACGTGCACGCGACGATCCTGCACCTGATGGGAATCGACCACAAGCAGCTGACGTACCGCTACAGCGGCCGCGACTTCAGGCTCACGGACGTGGCGGGCGAGGTGATCCACGAGATCCTCGCCTGAGGCAAGGCCGCTCCGGCTGCGGATGCCCAGCGTCGCAGGCTACGGCAGGGTTCCGGCTGCGTCCGCCGCGCCCGGCCCGCGGCGCAGCTGCTCGGCCTTGAAGCGCATCGCCATCCGGATCCGGCTGCGCCCGCTCGGGTGGTCGAAGAAGAACCACTCTTCAAAGGGGCCGGGCGCGAGCTTGCGGTACTCGCCGAGCTTCAGGGCGACGTCGGCGAAGCCGTCCGGCTCGCGCGCGGCCTGCAGGCCGTAGACGTCGGCCTCGGCCTCGTTGGCGCGGACGTAGCTGTTCAGCACTGGCGTGAGCACGAAGAAATAGACCGAGAGCAGGGCCGCGAGCAGCGGCAGCCCGGCGACGTCGTCGATGCCGGCGATCCCCCAGCGGGTCCCGAAGCGAGAGAGCGCCCAGCCGAAGGCGAGGCGCAGGAACCCGAAGCCACCGACCAGCACGACGCCGAAGAACAGAATCGACTCGTACACGTGGTTGAGCGCGTAGTGGCCGATCTCATGGCCCATCACCGCCTTGATCTCGGGCAGCGTGCAGCGCTTCAGCAGGTTGTCGTTGAGGCGGATGCTCATGGTCCCGAGCAGGCCGCTCACGTTGGCGGAGATGCGTTTTGTTTGGCGCGAGGCGTCGAAGCGGTAGACGTCGCCGGTCTCGATCCCGCTGGCGCGGGCGAGCGACAGGATCTCCTGGCGGGTCTCGCCGGGAGCGAGCGCCTCGTATTTGTTGAACAGCGGGTCGATGTATACCGGGCTGATCAACACCACGAAGACCAGGAACACGAGCGCGACCCCCGCCCCCCACAGCCACCAGCTGTGGGGCGCGCGCTTCAGCACGGCGTACAGCGCCGCGAGCAGTAGCGGCGTCAGCAGCAGCGCCACGCCGAGGCCGACAGCCTGGTCACGCAGCCAGGCCGGGAGGCCCTGGGTGGCGAGGCCGTACTGGTGCTCGCGGAAGAAACCCCGGTAGAGAGTCAGCGGAAAAGACAAGAGCGTCGCCGCGACGACGTAGGCGATGCCGTAGAGCCAGGCCTGCGGCGCAGGGCGGGTCGAGCGTCGCGCCACCGCCTCGCGCAGGCGGCGCGAGGCGCCGCTCGCGAGCAGCAACCCGGCCACGCCGAGTCCGTACGCAAAGCTCCACAGGCGGAGCCAGTAGCCGCCCTCGAAGTAGGCGTCGGAGCGGGTCTTCTGCTCGGGCGTCTGCCGTGCGAGCCAGGCTGCGGTGGCGGCGTCGGGGTCGAAGGCGACCGTCTCCTGGGCCGGGGCCAGGGCCGAGGAGAGCAGCAGCAGCGAGAGCGCGATCGACAGGCGGCGTCTGGGCATGCGTGGCTCCATAACTAGCCCTCCGGGGCGGATCCCGCCCCCCTCACGTTCGCGGTTATGCGATCGTGACTTCCTTGCAGAGATATACATCCTGGATCGTGTTCAGGAGCTTTACGCCTTCGGCCATCGGGCGCTGGAAGGCCTTGCGGCCGGAGATCAGGCCCATGCCGCCGGCGCGCTTGTTGATCACCGCCGTCTTCACCGCCTCGGCGAAGTCGTTCTCGCCTGAAGCGCCGCCGCTGTTGATGAGGCCGGCGCGGCCCATGTAGCAGTTGGCCACCTGGTAGCGGCAGAGATCG
>CAZVOI010000911.1:0-2148 GCA_964628275.1 uncultured Acidobacteriota bacterium
GACGCAGCTCGTGGCGTCGCTCGGCGTGCAGATCGGCGGCCGCACGCTGCCGGAGCAGCCGTTCGAGCTGACGCGCTCCAGCGTCGAAGGCGGCCGCGCGGACGCGTTCGCCGACGCTCCCGCGCCAGCCGGTGGCCGGCCCGTCTGGGACGACGCAGCGCGTGAGCGGCTCTCTCGCGTCCCGTCGTTCGTGCGCGGGATGGTGCAGCGGATCTACGCCGACTACGCCGCCGAGCGGCAGATCGCGTTGATCACGCCCGAGGTGATGGACACGGCGCGCCGCGAGCTGGGCCTCGAGGGCATGTAGCCGTGGCGGACTTCGAAGAGCGACAAGTCGCCAATCTGAAGATCCGCATCGACCGCGGGCTCTGCGTGGGCTTCGGCGACTGCATCGAGGGCGCACCCGAGGCCTTCCGCCTCGACGAGGAGGGCCTCGCGGTTTTCACGCAGCCCGAGCAGGTCGAGCGCGAGCGCCTCCTGGCCGCGTGCGAGGCGTGCCCGGTGGACGCGCTCACGGTCTGGGACGAGACGGGCGTCCAGATCGTCCCCGCGCCGCGCCCCGATCCCGCCGGCGCCTGAGCGCCCGCGTCGCCCTGGAGGCTCGGGCGCAGGTGGTAAGCTCCCCGTCATGACGGACGTGCCTGTGGGCTCAGACGCGGTCCCTTGCCAACCCGACATCGACGCGAACGGCGTCGATCTGGCCCAGATCCGGGAGATGCTGGATCTCACGCCCGCAGAGCGCCTCCTGGTCATCCAGAATCTCGCGGACGGCGTCGCCGAGATTCGCGCCCTCAATGAACCTCGCCCGGTACGCTGAGGTCCTGCGCCGGCTCGCAGCGAACGACGTCGAGTTCATCGTGGTGGGAATGATGGCCGGGGTACTGCGTGGCGCGCCTCTTCTCACCGCGGACCTCGACCTCGTCCACCGCCGCAGCGCCGACAACGTGTCGAGGCTGCTCCGGGTCCTCGCCGGCCTCGATGCCATCTACCGCCACGACCCGCGCCGCCTGAGGCCCGGGGAATCGCACCTGATGGGTCCCGGCCACCAGCTCCTGGTGACGACGCACGGCGACCTCGACTGCCTGGGGACGGTCGGCGACGGGCAGACCTACGAAGACCTGCTGGATCGGGCACCGGAGCTGAATCTCGGAGAAGGAATGTCGGTGCGTGTGATCGACCTGCCCACGCTCATCGAGCTGAAAGAGAAGGCGGGCCGACCCAAGGACCTCGCCGCGCTCCCCGTGCTGCGCGCGACCTTGTCCGAGACCCTGAAGCGGCTCTGAACCGAATCGCTTGGGCCGCTACTCCTCGAACAGCTCCTTGAGAATCGCCGACGCGGACTACGCCGGGCTGAGCGGTCCCCGCACGTCGGTGCCGTGCGCGCCGGCCGTCGCCACGACCCGCTCTTTGCCGCCCGGCCAGGTGGTGAGCGTCACCGCGTAGCCGCGCGTGGCCGGAGTGGACTCGAAGCGCAGCCACGCGAGCGGAGCGTCGGGCGCGGCCGCCGCCCCGGCGCGGGCGAGCGCTTCGTGAAAGCCCCGCCGTACGCCATCCGAGAAGTACTCGTAGACGATGGCGTGGTAGACCACGGTCGTCATCCCGCGCCGTGGCGTGTCGAGGACGCGGGGGAGCCACACGTCGACGGACGCGCGCTCGACGCTCGCTGGCTCCCGCGCGGCCACTTCGAAAGCGGCGCGCAGGCGCCGCAGCCTTTCGACCTGATCCGCCCAGAGCGACGACTCCAGCTGCAGGCGGCCCTCGGCCGTCGTCGCGTCGACCGGGCGCGGGTCGCAGCCGCTTCGCTCGACGACGGTCAGCTCTCTCGGCAAGTGTTGTGGGGCGTCCAGCCATAGGCCCGAGAGGTCGACCGGGCTTGCGGCGGGCCCCCAGCTCGCGCCGCCACCGCCGTAGCGGAAGCGGTCGAAGCGCAGGTTGAGGCCGGCGCTGGCGCCGACTTCGAGAAGTCGCAGCGGGAGCCCGTACGTCGCCGCGAGCTCCAGGAAGCCGAATGCGAGCGCGGCGCAGCGGCCGATCTCGTTCGTCTGACAAGGCATCGCCACGAGCGGACCGAGGCGTTCGGCCTGTTGGGCCAGCACGTCGCGAAAGGCGTCCCAGGCGCCGTCCAGCCCCGCGCTGCCGCCGGCGGTC
>CAZVOI010000912.1:0-1850 GCA_964628275.1 uncultured Acidobacteriota bacterium
TTATCGTGGAAACGTCGTGAGGAACGAATCGCTGAAGCAGCGGATTGATGATCCGAGTTTGCGCCAGTATGTTGCGGATCTGCAGGCGAAGTACCAGTACGCCGGCACTGCGGAGGAAGCGCGTCGGGCCGTCGACAAGGCGATGGGCGCAAAGCGTCTGACCGACCTTCTTTACGAATCTCGCCGGAAGCGTTCAGTGTGGATGATCTTCTATCTGGATGGCGCTGGCATCCTTGAGAAGCTCGGGTTGTAGGCGACCAGGCGCCCCGATACCTCTTACGAACTCGACTTCACGATCCTGTCGATGACCGGGCGCGAGCCTTCGAGCGCGGTGCGCTGCATTTAGAAGGAGAGCCCGCGCAGGCCGCCCAGCTCTTCGCCGCCGCCGGCGCGGCCGGGGCCGCCGTGAACCAGCGTGGGCAGCACGGTTCCTGGACCGGGGGATTGCTCGGCGATCTTGGCGCTGCCGAGGAAGACGCGGCCGTGGAAGGGCGCTAGCCCCAGCGCGACCTCACCGGCGAACACAGCGTCTTCGCTATAGACCGATGAGACGAGACCGCCCTGGCCGCGGCTCGTGATCTCGGCGGCCGCCCCCGAGGTTCCGTCGTAGGGCACGATCGTCGCGACGGGGCCGAAGACCTCGCGTGAGTGGACGGTCGGCGCGTCCGCGCCCGGTTCGACCTCGATCAATACCGGGCCGACGAAGAAGCCTTTGCCGGGAGGAGCCCCGACCGCCTCGACCTGCGCCGAGCCGTGCACCAGCCGGCCGTCCCGCGCCAGCGCGTCGATGCCGTCGCGGACGTCGTCGTGTTGCTGTTTGGTCGCGACCGGCCCCATCCGTACGCCCTCGTGGGCGGGATTGCCGACCACGATCGCCTTCAAGCGATCGCTCAAGTCGTCGCGCACGCGGTCCGCGACCGCGCCCGGCACCAGCACGCGCCGGATCGCCGTGCACTTCTGGCCCGCCTTCTGGGTCATGTCGCGCAGCACGTCCTTCAGGAAGTAGTCGTAGATCTCCGAGCCGGCCTCGCCGTCGGGGCCCAGGATCGCCGCGTTCAGGCTGTCGGCCTCGACGTTGACGCGCACCGAGTGCGCGATCACGTTGGGCCGGGAGCGGATCTTCTCGCCGGTAGTACCCGAGCCGGTGAACGCGACCACGTCCTGCGCGCCGACGTGGTCGAGCAGATCGCCGACCCCGCCGACCAGCAGCGACAGCGCGCCTTCGGGCAGCACAGCCTTCTCGACCAGCAGCTCCATGATCCGATGCGACACGATCGCCGACGAGGTGGCGGGCTTGGTGAGCACCGGCATCCCCGCGAGCAGAGCCGTCGCCGCCTTCTCCGCCATGCCCCAGGCGGGGAAGTTGAAAGCGTTGATGTGGATCGCGACGCCGTGCCGGGGCGTCAGGATGTGCTGGCCGTGGAAACGCGCCATCCGGCCGAGCGTGACGCCCTCGCCGTCGGCGAGCACCTTGACGTTGCCGAGCGCCTTGCCGATCTCGGCGTAGGTCGAGAGCGTGAGGGTCGCGCCGTCGATGTCGAACTTGGCGTCGCTGCGGGTGTTGCCGCCATTCTCGACCGCGAGATCGATCAGCTCTTCGCGGTGCGACTGGATTTCGTCGCACACGCCCTTCAGCAGCGCGCCGCGTTCGGCGAACGTCAGCGCGCGGAGCGCCGCGCCGCCCTTGGTGCGCGCGAAGTCCAGAGCCGCCGCGCGGTCGATACCGCCGCTTCCCGCTTGCGCCAGCGGCTCCTCCGTGGCGGGATTCACGAGCGTCTCGAAATCGCCCTGTCCCAGGACCCAAGCACCTGCGACGTAGCTGCCCAGCGTTCTCACGCCAACCCCATCTG
>CAZVOI010000913.1:0-1727 GCA_964628275.1 uncultured Acidobacteriota bacterium
TGCCCGGTCTGCGGCAAACCGAAAGCCCTCGACGCCAAGTGGCACGATCACCAGGCCAAGCAGGTCCAGGAACTCCGCGAGAAAGCGCGCGAGGCGACCGACGCGCATCGCGCTGCCGACGAAGCGCGGAAGAAGGCGCTGGCACTCCCTTCGCCGCAACCAGAAGCCCTCGCGAAAGCCGCGCAGGTTGGCCTCGACGCGTACGCCGCCACGATAGCGCTCGAGACCTGGCGCGCGGGCTCCGCGGCCACCGAGCTCGACGCGCTGGCCCAACACATCGAAGGCGCTGCCGGCAAGCTCGATGCCGCAACTGCCGCCCTCCGTGCCGCAGCGACCGCCGAACTCCAGCGGCGCGAAGACCGCTGGAAGCCTGTCGTCCCGCCGCTGGCCGCCTGGCTCGACCAGGCCAGGAAGGCGCAGAAGGGTGACGACGCGGTGAAGCCCCTCAAGGCCGCCGAGAAGTGGCTCAAGGACGCGGCCGAGGAGATCCGCAACGAGCGCTTCGCTCCCATCAAGGAGAAGGCCCAGCAGATCTGGAACCAGCTCCGCCTGCAGAGCAACGTCGCGCTCGAGGACATCCGTCTCACCGGCAGCGCCACGAAACGCCAGGTCGAGCTCGACGTCACGGTTGACGGCACCGCGGGAGCCGCACTCGGCGTGATGAGCCAGGGCGAGCAGAACGCGCTGGCCCTGAGCCTCTTCATCCCACGCGCGACTCTGACGGACAGTCCGTTCCGATTCGTCGTGATCGACGATCCCGTCCAGTCCATGGACCCGTCGCGCATCGACGGCCTGGCGCGCGTGCTGCACGAGACCGCGGCGAAGCGGCAGGTCGTGGTCTTCACCCACGACGACCGCCTGCCCGAGGCCGTGCGCCGGCTGGTGATCCCAGCCACCGTGATCGAGGTGACCCGTCGCGAGGGGTCCGTTGTCGAGCTGCGCCAGACCAGGAACCCGGTGGCGCGATACATAGATGATGCGATGGCCGTCGCGTTCACCGACGCCCTGCCACCCCAGGCCGCACGTCGCGTAGTCCCAGGCCTGTGCCGGCTGGCGATCGAGGCCGCGTGCACGGAAGCGGTGCGCCGCCGACGGATCGGACGCGGTGAGCCGCACGCCGCGGTCGAAGAATTACTCAGCGGGCTGAACGGCACCAAGGCGCTGGCGGCTCTCGCGCTCTTCGATGACCCGAAGCGTGCAGGTGACGTCCTGCCGCACCTCCACAAGAAGAGCAAGGACGCCGCCGACACGTTCCGGCTGGTCAACGAAGGCAGCCACGTCGAGCTGGCCGGCCCTATCGTCGATCTCGTCCGCAGTGCCGAGAAGCTCGCGGGCTGGATGCAGACGCTGGCATGACTCCCGCCGAAACACTGACGCTCGCGCAAGACCTCCTGGAACGAGCCGACGCAAAGACGGCGGGACTCTGGCCGCGAGCCGCCGCGCTCCTGGCGCGGCAAGCACTGGAGGAGTCGCTCGACGCCTACTGGACGAGCAAAGGCCTGGCGCTCGAGAGTCTCGCGATGCGGCCCCAGCTCATCTGCCTCGAGCGTTTCCTCGATGACCCCTCGCTGGCCACGAGTGTCAATCACGCCTGGAGCGCGCTGACCCATGCGTGCCATCACCATCCCTATGAGCTGGGACCTACGACGGGGGAGCTGCTTCAGTGGATCGCGATCACAAGACGCTTTGCGGAGCGAGGGGCTATCGGGGCGACGCAGTCACCGGCT
>CAZVOI010000914.1:0-10543 GCA_964628275.1 uncultured Acidobacteriota bacterium
CAGATAGTCGAGATGGCGCTGGAATTCTTCGCGGTAGAAGTTGGAGAGTGCGCGAACCTTCTCTTGTTCCAAGCCGTCCCCGGTGTTCTTGGTTGCTGGAAACAGACTAAAGCCGGCCGCCGTTGGCTGTCAAACGAGGGCGCCCGGCATGACCCAGTTGGGTTCGGGGCCGAGCTCCATCCCCGCGCGATCGCCGCGAGCGTAGGCCAGATACCCAGCGGCGCCGATCATCGCGGCGTTGTCAGTGGAGAGCGCGATCGGCGGGACGAATAGTGGCAGCGAGAGCGCGTCGGCCGCGCGCGCGGCCTCGCGGCGCAACAGCGTGTTGGCGGCCACTCCGCCCGTCAGCAGCAAGCTCTTCGGTCGGCGCTGCTCGGCGGCTTGCGCGAGCCGCCTCACCAGAGCGGTCACGACGCCGCGCTGGAACGAGGCCACTAGGTCGCGTATCACCGCGGGCGCTGGCTCCGCGGCAGCCACGGGCGAGATGCCCTCGCGCCGCACGTGATACAACACGGCGGTCTTGATGCCGCTGAAGGAAAAGTCGGCGCTGCCGTCCTTCAGGCGCGCGATCGTGAAATCGACCGCGCGGTCGTTGGCGCCTTGTGACAGGGTGTCGATCACCGGCCCGCCGGGGTAGCCGAGCCCCAAGAGCTTCGCGACCTTGTCGAACGCCTCGCCCGCCGCATCGTCACGCGTCCGCCCGAGCAGCCGATAGCGTCCCGGTTCCGGGATCTCGAAGAGGCTGGTGTGGCCGCCCGAGACGACCAGCGCCACGGCCGGCAGCGGGATCTCGCCGTGCGCCAGGAACGGGGCCTGGATGTGTCCGGCGATGTGATGCACGGGCACGAGCGGTTTGCCGGCCGCGAAAGCGATTCCCTTGGCGGCCTGCAAGCCGACGAGCAGCGAACCGACCAGACCCGGTCCGCGCGTGACAGCGATCGCGTCGAGCGCCGCATAGTCGAGGCCAGCGTCGGACATGGCCCTGGTTACGACCGGGCAGATGTTCTCGAGGTGATGGCGCGACGCCAGCTCGGGCACGACGCCCCCGTAGGGCGCGTGGACCTCTGTCTGGGTCGAGACCACGTTCGACAGGATGGTTCGGCCATCCTCGACCACCGCCGCCGCGGTCTCGTCGCAGGAGGTCTCGATCGCCAAGAGCCGCACGTTCACGCCGTCTGGGCTTGCATCACGGCGCGCAGGCTCTCTTCGTAAGGCGCGCGCGCCACGCCGCGTTCGCAGACGATGGCGGTGACGTAGCGCGCCGGCGTCACGTCGAAGGCCGGGTTGCGGACGAGAACTCCTTCCGGTGCCAGCCGCCGCCCGCCGTGATGCGTCACCTCGTCGGGTGACCGCTCTTCGATCGGGATCGCCGCACCCGATGCGGTATCCAGATCGATCGTCGAGACGGGCGCCGCCACGTAGAACGGAATCCGGTTCTCCTTGGCCAGCACCGCCACGCTGTAGGTGCCGATCTTGTTGGCCACGTCGCCGTTCCGCGCGATCCGGTCCGCGCCGACGACCACGGCGTCGATCTCGCCGGTCGCCATCAAGTGGCCGGCCATGTTGTCGGCTATCAGCGTCGTCGGAATGCCGTCCTGCATCAGCTCCCAGGCGGTGAGCCGGGCGCCCTGCAGGAACGGCCGCGTCTCGTCGGCGAAGACGGCCGCGATCTTGCCGTCGCGGGCCGCCGAGCGGATCACGCCGAGCGCGGTGCCGTAGCCGGCGGTGGCCAGGGCGCCGGCGTTGCAGTGGGTGAGCACGCGCACCCGCTCCGGCAAGAGCGCGGCCCCGAAGTCGCCGATGCGCCGGCAGGCGGCCACGTCCTCGTCGTGAATGCGCTGCGCTTCGGCGACCAGCTCAGTCGCGACGGCCTCGGGCCGCGTCGCGTCCAAGGCTCGAAAAACGCGACGCATGCGGTCGATCGCCCAGAACAGGTTGACGGCCGTGGGTCGCGTCCCGGCGAAAACCGTCGCCAGGCGGTCGATCGCCGGCGCGAGCGGCTCGCCCGCGATTACGGCCTGCCGGGCGCCGAGGGCGATCCCGAAGGCCGCGGTCACGCCGATGGCTGGGGCGCCGCGCACCGCCATCGCGCGGATCGCCTCCGCGACGTCCTCGGGTCGCGTCAGTCGAAGCTCTCGCGTCTCGACCGGCAGCAGCCGCTGATCGAGGACCACCACCGCGTCGCCGTCCCAGCGAACTGTGGCTATCACCGCTTCATCCTACAATCTCCGTGATGCTCGCCGTCGAGGACGCGCTCGACATCGTGCTCTCGCATGCGCGAGCGCTGCCCAGCGAGCAGGTGACGCTCGCCGACGCGCTCGGCCGCGTTCTGGCCGAGGACGTCACGTCCGACCTGGACCTGCCGCCCTTCGACCGCGCGATGATGGACGGCTACGCGCTGCGCTCGCGGGACGTGGCCGCGCCGGTCACGCTGGAGGTGATCGGCCGGATCGCTGCCGGGCAGGTCTTCGACAGGCGCGTGGGTCGCGGGCAGGCGGTGCGGATCATGACCGGCGCGCCGGTTCCACAAGGCGCGGATGCGGTGCAGCAAGTCGAGAAGACGCGGATGCTCGACGACCGCGTCCGCGTGGCGATACTCGAGGAGGTCGTCCCCGGACAGAACGTCGCGCCGCGCGCGTCGGAAGTTCGGCTCGGCGAGACCGTGCGGTCGCGCGGCGAGACGATCGATCCCGCCGCGATCGCGGTGCTCGCCAGCTTCGGCCGCGACAAGGTTGCGGTCGGCCGGCGCCCGACCGTCTCGATACTGGTCACGGGGGACGAGCTGGTGGACGTGGCCGAGATGCCTTCCGGCGGGCAGATCCGCAATAGCAACGGCCCCGCGCTGCTGGCGCAGGCGCGATCGGCGGGCGCCCACACCACCTCGCTGGGCGTCGCTCCCGACCAGGCCGACCTGATCGCGGATGCTCTCGAGCCCGGGTTTCGCAGCGACGTGTTGGTCGTCTCGGGGGGCGTGTCGGCGGGCGATTTCGATCTAGTGAAAGGCGTGCTCGGGCGTTTCGACGTCGAAGTGCTGTTCACGCAGGTCGCGATCAAGCCAGGCGCGCCGCTCGTCTTCGGCCGCCGCGGCGAAACGCTGGTGTTCGGCCTGCCGGGCAACCCGGTCTCGGCGCAGGTGACCTTCGATGTGTTCGTGCGCGCCGCCCTGCGGCGGCTCCAGGGCGCGCGCGTCGTCGAACGGCCACGCGTCCCGGTTACTCTGCTGGAGCCGGCCCGGAACAAGTCGCGCCGCGCCGCCCATCTCCCCGCGCGGGTGTCGCTACAGTCCGGCCGGCTGGTCGCGACGCCGCTGCGTTCGATGGGATCGGCCGACGTAGTGGCCCACGCGCGCGCCAACGCGCTCGTCATCTTGCCCGCCGATCGAGTGGAAGCGCGGGCCGGCGAAACGGCGCCCGCGCTCTTGCTCGGCAACTTTCTCGAACGTGATGGCGTCGCGTAGCGCGGGGCGGCGTCTCAGCCACGTGAGCGCGCAGGGCGGCGCGCGCATGGTCGACGTCTCGGCAAAGGCGGTGACGCTCCGCGAAGCGCTCGCGAGCGGTCGCATCTGGATTGCCCCCGCCGCGATGCGGCTGGTGCGCGCGGGGCGGCTGGCCAAGGGTGCGGTCGAGGAAGTCGCGCGGTTCGCGGGCATTCTGGCCGCCAAGCGCACCGGCGAGGCGATCCCGTTGTGCCATCCGCTGCTGCTCCAGCACGTGGAGGTGCGGCTGCTGCCACGCCGCGACGGGTACCGGATCGAGGCCGCCGTGACGACCGAAGGCCGGACGGGAGCCGAGATGGAGGCGCTGCACGCGGTCGCCGTGGCGGCGCTCGCTATCTACGACATGGTGAAGGCAGCCGACAAACGCATGGTCGTGGGCGAGATCCGCCTCGAGCGAAAGCACGGCGGGCGATCCGGCGACTTCCGCCGTGCCTCGCGTCGGTCGCGGCGCTAGGCGCGCAGCTTGCGGACCGCTCTCGTTCTGCTGGCGCTCGCTGCCGTTGGCGTCGCGGTCAGCCTGGTGTTACGCCGCGCCGAAGCGCCGACCCTTCCCTCCGATCTCCAGGGCACGCTGGTCTTCATCAGCGGCCGGACCGGCATCGACGCCGTGTTCGCGCGAAAGCTGCCGAACGGACCGGACCTGCGATTGACGCATCTCGGCGAGCCGGCGCGCGAGCCGGCGCTCTCGCCCGACGGGCAACACGTCGCGTTCGTCGTGGGCGGCAGGATCGCGGTCGTGGCCGTCGCCACCGGCGACATCCAGTACCTGAGCCTGGGCGTCACGGCCAAGGACGGAGCGCCGGACTGGTTCCCCGACGGCAAGCGTCTGGTGATCGTGTCGCGCCCGGCATTGGGCGAGAACGCAGACCTCTTCGAGCTGGCCGCCTCGGGGGGAGCGGCCGAGAGCCCGCGCCGGCGGTTGCTGGAAACGGCGAGCAACGAGAGCGAGCCCGTCGTGAGCCCGGACGGCGAGTCGATCGTTTTCGTCCGCGAGGACAATCTCCACCGGCTAGAGCGGAAGGCCGGTCGCGTGCGCAAGTTGACCGGAGGCTTTCACAAGACGCGCGGGCCACGTTTCCTGGCCTCGGGCCGAATCGTGTGCCTGTGGAGCCAGGACAAGCAGTTCGGAATCGACGTTCTCGACGGCGACGGCAAGCAGCGCGAAACGCTGTGGCAGGGATCGACCTTCTATCGCAGCCTGGCGCCCTCGCCAGACGGGCGCTATCTCGCGGCAACCCACACCTTCGATCTTGGTTTCCATCCCAGCCAGGCAGTGACGCGGCGCCGCAACCAGGAGCTGCGCCTGCTTTCCGCGCGCGCCGCGCCGGTCGCCAGCTTCACCGATGGCTGGCTGCATTCGGACCACTCGCCGGCATGGGGCCGCTAGACTCCGCGGCATGGCGCTGTGTGCCGCGTGCGACGCCGACGTCGAGATCGACGAGTACGACGTCGACAAAGGCGAGATCATCAACTGCCCCGAATGCGGAGCCGAGCTCGAGGTGATCGGGCTCGATCCGCTCGAGCTCGACCTGGCGCCCGACGACGAGGACGGCTTCGTGTGAGCGCCGCGCTCCAGAAGCAAGAACGGCTCGACGCCTTGCTGCGAGATCTCGGCTCGCTGCTGGTGGCGATGAGCGGCGGCGTCGACAGCGCGTATCTGGCCGCCCGCGCGCATCGCGTGCTCGGCGAGCGGGCGCTGGCCGTGACGGCCGAATCCGAGTCTCTGGCTGGCGAGCAGCGGGCGATGGCGGTCCGCGTGGCGGGGGAGCAGCGGCTGCGCCACCGTTTCATCCGAACGCGGGAGACCATGAACCCGCTCTACATCCGAAATGACGGTGCGCGCTGCTTCCATTGCAAGACGGAATTGTTCGCGACGCTCTTGCCCCTGGCGCGCCAGGAAGGCCTGGCTCACGTCGGCTACGGCTTGATCGCCGACGATCTCGGCGACTTTCGACCGGGCCATCGCGCCGCCGCGCTCGCGGGCGTCTTGAGCCCGCTCGCCGAGGTGGGACTTCAGAAACGGGAGATTCGCGTGTTGTCGGGCCTGATGAACCTGCCGAACTGGAACGCGCCGGCTTCCCCGTGCCTGGCTTCGCGCGTGGCCTACGGCGTGGCGGTGACGCCGGAGACGCTCGAACGGATCGACCGCGCCGAGATAGCACTGCGCATGCTGGGGTTTCGCGAGCTACGCGTTCGGCACATCGCGGCCGGCGTGGCGCGCGTGGAGATTGCGCCCGACGAGATGGCGCGGATCGACCCCGCGTTGCGCGCCTCGATGCTCGCGCGCGTCCGCGAAGCGGGGTATCCGAGCGTGACGATCGACGGGTCGGGCTACCGCCGGGGCCGCTTGAACGACGCGCTTGCGCTGGCCGCCAGGGAGGCATTCTGAGGTATCATCCAGATCTCGGCGAGACGCTCGCTAGCAGCTCGCTCGCAGTGGAGGGCATATGTTCGGAAGCCTAGGAATGCCGGAGATCCTCCTCATCCTCTTCATCGTGGTTCTCATCTTCGGAACGACCCGGATTCCCGAGCTGGGCCGCGGGCTCGGCGAGGGGATCAAGAACTTCAAGAAGGCCGTCAAGGGTGAGGAAGAGCCGCACAAGAAGTCGTAGGAGGGCCTCCCAGAAAGGGTGAAGCAATGAGAATGTCGCGACTCCTCGCAGCGATACTCGTGGCCGGCACGATAGCGGCATGTGGCAAGAAGACGCCGCCGCCGCCGCCGCCGCAACCGCCGCGCTCCGCGCCGGCCACACCAGCTCCGGCGCCACCGCCGTCCGGGCAACGCGACACGGTTCCGACGGTCAGCGACGTCGACCGGATCAGGGCCCAGGACATCGACGCGATCAACAAGATGGGGTTGCTGCAGGAGATCCGCTACGACTACGACAAGGCCGACATCCGTGATGCCGACAAGGCGACGCTCTCGAGGAACGCCGAAGCCCTCAAGAAGTACGACTTCCTACGGATCACCGTCGAGGGCCATTGCGACGAGCGCGGAACGGTTGAATACAACCTGGCGCTCGGCGAACGCCGAGCCAAAGCGGCATACGACTATCTCGTCTCGCTCGGCGTGCCCGCCGATCGGATGAAGACTGTCTCCTACGGCAAGGAGATCCCGACCTGCCGCGAGGCCAGCGAGGACTGCTGGGGCCGAAATCGCCGCGCCAACTTCACCGTCACGGGCAAGGCGAGATAGCTCGAGCCCGTTTCCAAGAGCGCCGTGATGCGACCCCGAATCGCGTCACGGCGCTTTCATTTGACTGGCACGAGGCGATGGCTTCTAATGCCGCGGTCCCGTTGAATCACCCCCTCCAGGCGTTCTCCAGGACCTTCCATATAGGCCCATGAGCGAGCCCGAGAAGCAATCCGGCGGACCCGTCATCAAGGATCTGACGGGCCGCATCGGCAAGTACGACATCATCAGGGTTCTCGGGAAAGGCGCTATGGGCCAGGTGTACCTGGCCAAGGACGAGATGTTGGAGCGCGAGGTCGCGCTCAAGGTCATGGTCGCTTCGATCGCCGACGACGAGGAGCTGAAACAGCGCTTCAACCGCGAGGCCAAGGCTGTCGCGCGGATGCAGCACCCGAACGTCGTCAACGTCTTCGACCTCGGCTACCACACCGACGGCTCGCCCTACATGGCCATGGAGCTGTTGCGCGGCGAGGACCTCCAGAAGGCGATGCGGCAAACGCCGCCGATGACCGTCCAGCGGAAGGTCAACGTCCTGGTCCAGGTGCTGTCGGGGCTGGCGCACGCGCACCAGGCAGGGATCGTCCATCGCGACATCAAACCCGCCAACATCTTCTTGAACCACGACGGCTCGGTGAAGATCATGGACTTCGGCGTGGCGCGCCTCACCAGCGCGTCGATGACCGGGACCGGCTCGATCGTCGGCACCGCCGACTACATGTCGCCCGAGCAGGTGAAGGGCGCGAAGGTGGACGGCCGTTCCGACCTGTTCAGCGTCGGTTGCATGTTCTACGAGCTCCTCGTAGGCCGGCGCCCGTTCCGCGCCGAGAACCTGATGGCGATCTTCTACAAGATCACCCATGAGGAGCCTGACTACAACGCGATCCCAGAAGGCGCCGAGTACGACGCGCTGCTGCCGACTCTCAAGAAGTCGCTCGCCAAGAACATCACCGAGCGCTACACGACCGCCTACGATTTCGCCGTCGATCTGCGCGAGTTCCTGAAGAGCCACGCCGCCGCCGCTGCCGCGCAGGGCAACAACATCCTGCAAGGTCTCGTGGATCTCGAGGCGCCGCCGACGGGCGGGCCGCAGGCCGACACCGATCTCGTCGGGGCTGGCGACGCGACCGTAGTCGAAGGTGGAAGCGGCGAGTTCGGGACCGGGAGGGGGCGAGCCTCGACCACCGCCCGCGCCACGACCGCGCCCACTGTTCGCGGCGCGACCGCTGCCACCGTCGTCGGCCACGGCACGGCTCGCGTCGCGCCCACGGTGCTTCAGCAGCCAAAGGGCGGCAAAGCGACCGCGCGTCCGGCACCGATGCCGCGACCGGCTCCCGTGCCCGCGGGCGCCAACCCGGCGATCTATCTCGCGCTCGGCATCGGCGTATTGGCGCTCGGCGGCGTCGGCTTCGTCATCTGGCAGAACAACCAACCGAAGCCCACGCCGCCGCCACCCGTCACGGTGGTTCAGTCGCTTCCGCCGTCGACGCTGGCGGCGCCTCCGCCGACCACACAGCCGCCACCCGCAACCACGGCGCCGCCACCGACGTTCGTCGACACCACCAACAAGGCCCTGAAGGCGGCGCAGGCGGCGTTCCGCAGCGGTGACTACGCAAAGGCCGTCGCCGGCGCTCAGTCCGCCCTCAAGGAGGATCCGGGCAACGCCGACGCACAGAAGCTGCTCGGCAACGCCCTCGACGGCCAGAAAGCCAGGAGTCACTTCGAGGCTGCCGAAGGCGCGCTACGCGCGAACGATTTCGGGAAGGCCCAGGGCGAGGCCGACCGGGGACGCCAGCTCGCTGCGTGGGACAGCCGCGGCCCCGATATCATCGGTCGGATCCGCGACGCACAGCAACGCGCCGAGCAGGCGAAAGCGCAGCAGCAGCAACAGCAGCAGGCGACCCAGCTCAACACGCTGCTGGCCCAGGCCGAGCAGGCACTGAGCAGCCAGAGGTACGACGCCGCGATCGCCGCCTACGACGAAGCCCTGAAGCTCGACCCCAGCAACCAGCGCGCCTCGTTCGGTAAGACGAGCGCCGTCGGCGCGCGCGCCGTGTCGCAGGCCGCGGCGAACGCGGCCGCGTCCGGACCGGGAAGACCGGCCGGCCGAGCCTTCGCCGTCGGCAAGACCGAGGCCAAGGGCGGCGAGGCAGCCGGAGGCGCCGTGCCCGCCGGTTTCGAGGACTCCGCGGGAGTCGCCGCCAGGTCCGCGACGCAAGCGGCCGACCTCCCCGGCAAGGTCTACTTCGAGGTCGTGCCCCAGGTTCCGAAACCGGGCGAGAAGTACGAGGTGCGGATCGTGATGCAGAACGAAGGCAGCGCTCCGATCTCGATCCAGATGATGAGCGTCACCACGACGGTGAACGGCAAGCGCGCGCAGGGCGCGGTGCCGCCGCAGACGAAGGACGTAGCGCCCGGGCAGAAGGCGACGCTGCTGGCGCTGCCCGACGTCTGGAAGGAAGACACGACGGCGTGGTCGATGGAGGTGCTGGTCCGCACCATCCGCAACGAGAGCTACAAGAACCGGGTCGACTGGAAGTAACGCCGTCCACGAACCACCTCTGCTAGGATCTGAGCTGTGAGACGGCCGTCGCTCTCCGTCGTCCTGGCGCTCCCCGCACTGCTCGCCTTCGCGGACGATCCGCCCTCGATCGATCACCAGCCGATTCCCTGCTCTATCCCCGCCAAGCCGGCCACGGTGTGCGCCTCGATTACGGATGACGCGATGGTCGCGAAGGCCAAGCTGTACTTCCGACCATCGGACGACAAATTCTATTCATGGGTGGAGATGGCGTTCGGTGGCTTGCAGTACTGCGGCACGTTGCCCGCGCCGCGCGACGGCAAGCTCAAATCGATCGACTACTACATTCAGGCCATCGACGACCAGTACCAATCGCAGCGCACCAGCACATTCCTGATGGCCGTCCAACCCGAGGGCGTCTGCGAGTTCCCGCCGATCGAGAAGGATCCTGCGCGCGTTTCGTCGATCAAGGTGTACGGGACGAACTCCAAGCAGGGCAAGAAGCTGAACGACGCCTTCGACCCGGCTGGCGTGACGTTCGTCCCCGTTCCTGGCTCGTAGGTCCGACGCTGACCGCGCGGGCGGCCCGGCTCCTCTTCTCTTTGACTCTCGTCCCGTTGGCAATCCCCGTCTCGGCCGGTCCGCGCTTCGAGATCCAGGGCGGAGTGCTATCCACGGGCCGCGCGCTCGAGGTCGAGTTGCGCTTGCGCAACCTGGGCGACATGCGCGCGCGCGAGCTGCTGGTCGAGGGCGAGCTGGCCGGAAGCCGAGTGGAGGCCGAGATCGACTCCTTGCCAGCCGGCGAATCGCGATCGCTGACGCTGATCTTCCCCAAGGCGTTGCCCCGACCCGGAACCTACGCGCTGACGCTCGTGATCGAGTTCCGGCCCGAGCTACCGAAAGACGCGGCGCCCACGAATCAGCGCGCCTACCTGTTGCTGGCTCTCGGCGCGCGTCCCCAGCCGGCGATCGAGATCGCGATCGCCGAGACGACGCTGGACCTCGCGGCAAGCGTCGCCGTGCTTCTGAAGAGCGCCGACGGGGCGGCGCACCGGGTCGGCTTCCGAGCGTACTCGTCGCTTGGCGTCAACGTCCTGGAGGCGCCGGTCGAAGTGGAGGTTCCCGCCACCGGCAGCGCGCGGGCATTGGTGCGGGTGATCCGCGGCAACGCCCAGCGCGGCGGGCGGCACGACCTGATGGTGGTGGCGGGACCCCTGGACGGGCCGCTGGAGCGGGCCACGGTCGGAGTCGGAACGCTCCGGATCGCGCCGGACGCCGCCGTGTTGCCGCGCATTCGATCGTCGCTCTTCGTGGCGGGCGCCGGTTTGTTGCTGGT
>CAZVOI010000915.1:0-1506 GCA_964628275.1 uncultured Acidobacteriota bacterium
TCACCCGTTTCGACAACCCCCGCCAACTCACCGCCTTCCTCGGCCTCACTCCCAGCGAGAACTCCACCGGCGAGTCCCGCCGCCAGGGTCCCATCACCAAGGCCGGCAACGGCCACGCCCGACGCGTCCTCGTCGAAGGCGCCTGGCCTACCAGTACCCCGCCAAGGTCTCTCCCGCGACCCGCAAGCGTCTCGAGGGACTTCCTCAACCGGTCCAGGACATCGCCTGGAAGGCCCAAGTCCGCCTCTGCAAGCGCTTCCGCCGCCTCGTCACCCGCGGCAAGCATCCCAACGTGGTCGTCACCGCCATCGCTCGCGAGCTCGCCGCCTTCATGTGGGCCATCGCCAAGGAGGTCCCGATCACCGCGTAACCCAGACATGCGTGCACCACGGCAGGGTCGGGGAAGGGGCGTGGCCCCGGTGGGCGCAACCCTCGTGAGCGTTATGAGGCGGCTCCGGCCGACCCTCGACTCTAGACCGAGGCAGGCGCTCGACGGAAAAATCAAGGTGGTACCCAACCCACGGATATCAGCAGGATCAACCGTCGTCATTAGCGGCCCCGCCTCTTCTCCGACCCTGCCGTTACCGCGGAGAACCACCATGTAGCCCCTCGCCACGCTTGACAACGGAAGTCATATCAACGCTCCGGTTAACCTGCGGTGCGCGAACGCAGCCCCGATTCCGGCGTGGGCCTTCCGCGCACCGTCAACTTCAGCCGGTTGTTATGCGTCTCGCCGACTTTTCCAGGTTTCAGGATCGCGATGCCCGTGAAGGCAGGCCAGCGCCACGATCTCGTGCTCGGATACGATGTAGAAGACACAGTAGGGAAATCGGCGGAGGAGCGCCCGGCGAATCTCGCGGTGGACAATCGTGAAGGCAAGCGGATTGCGCTCGATGGTTTCGAGACAATGATCAAGGGCTTGAAGGAACTGGTCACCAAGGTCATGACCTCGTTCTCGGTACCACGCGAGAACCCCCTCGACGTCAGCCTCCGCCGCGGGCGTGAGGCGCAGGATCACTTCTTGCGCGCCAAGGAGTCGCGGACCTGCGACCAGGGCCGGGCTGCTTGTGGGTCCTTCTGGTGATCGGCGAGACGACGGTCCAGTTCCTTGCGTTGAGCCTCGGTGACGGGAAGCGACTCAGGGTGCTGAGCGATACTATCCCACACGGCCTCAACAAGTTGGATACGTTCCTCGACGCTAAGGCTCAAGATTTCTTCAAGCTGGGTTGGACTCATGTCCCAAAGTTTACGCCGGCATCGGCCCGGATGCAATCAGTACGCATAACGTGGCCGCTCAGCCGCGGCGCGAAGCGCCGTCGGCTGCAGCGCCGTGTTGGACGGCCTTTCTTTCTTGGCGGGCCACGCAGAGGCTTAACTCCGAGGGATGCTGCCCTTGTTTGCCGTCAGCCACTGCCCGAAGGTCTGAAGCGCGGGGTTGAGAGCCCTAGAAACTCCGAGATCCCGCGCGCCGCAGAATTCCATCTCGAACTCCGCCTTGTACTGGAA
>CAZVOI010000916.1:0-5405 GCA_964628275.1 uncultured Acidobacteriota bacterium
GGGCGAGCGACCTTCTCGCGCTTTCGGAGATGATCCAGGATGCGCTTGATGACCGCGGGTTGGGTGATGAAGCCGATCACGCGCATTTCGCCCCCGCAGCGAGGACACACGAGGGGGTCGACTTCGTACACCCGGCGGATCATCTCCGCCCATCGGCGCCTGAGGGCGGCGCGGTGCGGCCCGTCCGGTATCGCTGCACCCTCTGGCGCCTCGCTTGGGCAGGAGGGCTCGGCCGGGGCGGCGGCCTTCTTGCGTTTGCCCCGGGCCGCATTCGAATAGAAGCCGTAGTAGCGGGCCAAGTGGCGCCTTCCGTCCGGGATCTGCGCCAGAACGCGGGCTACAAACTCCATCGCGTCCACCCTCTCGCCTTCGGTCGGCTCGATATCGTCATGCCCTCCCTTGTGCAAGTAGACGACCTCGGGCGAGCCGGGCGTGAAGCGTAGCCGGGAGAGGCTCACCGGGGAGCGCATCATGTAGCGGACGAGCGCTTCGAGACCCTGGCGATCCCCTGCAGGCACATAGAAGGGCCAAGGCCCACTACGAGCGCAGCAGCCCCGGCTCGAACTTCATGGCCTACGACCTCTTCCGTCAGGCCATGGACTGGTATGAAAAGGCGGAGGCCCTCCGCCCCCCCGGCAACGACGACGCGCTCCTGCGCTGGAACACCTGTGCCCGGATCCTGGCGCGCGACTCCGACCTGCGCCCGGAGCCGCAGGAGGAGAGGGTGGAGCTGCCGCTCGAGTGAGCTTCAGCGATTCTCCAGCAGGAACAGGTCGCCCAGCTTGCGCGTCATGCTGAAGTAGATCTTCGTGCCGTCCGGCGACCAGCTCGGGTAGTCGACGTTGGCAGGCGCCTTGGCGGGGTCCCATTCGAAGGTCGGGGCATCCATGAGCAGGCGTCAGCCTAGCAGCCGCGCCTGCCCGCTCGGGTCCGCCCAACACCGGGGATCAGCTGCGAAGCTCCATCGCTTGCGCCGGCTTCGTCGGCTCCTGAGGAGCGGCACGTGACTGCGTCACGACCGAACCCTACCCGCTCGTGCATGGGTGACGTGCTCCTCCAGCCCACGGGGGACCTCCCGATGCCCCGAATCTGTCACCCATGCTCCGCTGCGCGTACATCGGCGCGTAGTTCGGATCGGCCACCACCACCTCGTGGCCCGGCTCCTCCAAGAGCCTCGCCACACCATGTGGTTGACTGCCCCAGGCGAGCTGCCGACAATGAGCGCATGGCAGAAGCCGGCGGTATCGCGACAGACGCCAGACCCCGCGGCCGTCGTGCCGGGCTTCTCGTCCGCTCGTTGGGCGACGAGACCGTCATCTACGACCTCCGCACTCACCAGGCCCACTGTCTCGACGCCAGGGCGTCCCGAGTCTGGAGGCTCTGTGACGGCCACACGAGCTTGCCTCAGATCATGGCGGACCTCGGGACCGAGCGCGACCCGGAGCTGGCCGCGTGGACCGTCGAGGTCACGCTGGACCAGCTGCGTCGCGCTCGCCTGCTGGAGCCTGACCAGACCCGAGGGCTGAGACCCAGCCGCCGGGTGGCGGCGAAGCGGATCGCGGCCCTCGGCGCCGCCGCGTTGCTGCCTGTCGTGATCAGCGCCGTCGCTCCGACGCCGGCCGAAGCCGCGTCCTGTGTCACCGACTGCACGGGCCAGCCCCTGACAACGCCGTGCAAATGCCCCGGGGACCTGCCCCCACCGGACCCCTGCTGCAACGGCACGTGCAACTTCGGTGTCTGTGACTGTTCGGGACCCACGGTCTGCTGAACGAAGTCGTGTGGGAACCCGGCAGGCCAGAGGGTGAGGCTTCCGAGAGTCCGGCCTTGTCCCCTCGGTCCCGCGTCGCCCGAGGGACGGACGAGCTTGAAATCGACCCGTCGAGCCGCAGGAGGACCGTGTGGAGCTGCCGCTCGAGTGAGCTTCAGCGGTTCTCCAGCAGGAACAGGTCGCCCACCTTGCGCGTCGTGCTGAAGTAAATGATAAATGATAGGCGATTGCTTTTCCGCCTTCCAGTGGGGGGTGTCTCGCGGCGACCCACCGGGCGGCTCACCTGGACGCGGGGACGGGTTTCGAGGGCCGGACGGCCGCCTGGGCGCACGTCCCGTGGGGAAAGGTGAAGGTCGAACGCCTTGTGAGGACGTTCCCATCGGTCGCGAACCGACACCTCCGGCTTCTCTGTGCGCCTCGACAGGCGGGAGAGGCAGATCTCACACGGGGCTGGCGACCGGCTGCGGGGCGTGCGGAGGCGGGCGAGCGACCTTCTCGCGCTTTCGGAGATGATCCAGGATGCGCTTGATGACCGCGGGTTGGGTGATGAAGCCGATCACGCGCATTTCGCCCCCGCAGCAATGCCACAGTCGAGGTAGCGCGCGACCACATCGTCCACGAGACCGCGCCAGAAGCCGTAGCTGCGCTCGAAGCGCTCCTCCCACGCGCCCTTGACTCGGTCGTAGAGCGAGTCAAGAAGAGCGAACAGCGGCGTCTTCCTCGGATCCCTCGGTCTGTAGACCCGGCAAGTGATCTCCACGCCCAGCCCGAAGCCGGGGGGAGAGACGCCGGCCAGAAGCGCAGGCGGACCCTCCGCCTACGCGGGTCGAGTCTGGGGCAAGAGCAGGCCCGGCCAGGTCCGGGGGTGGGCAGAAGGCCGGCAGCAGCAAGAAGAGCTAAGGCGATCTGTAGGCGCGAGGCCGAGCCCGGCGTGCCGCTCGCGCTCCTCGAGGCGCGGGTCGAGCGCGAGGTCGAGCGCTCGCTCGTCCCGGAAGGGCGGCCCCGGTGGTGGCTCGTGGCCCTGCCCGCGGCGGCGGCGATCCTCGCCGCGGTCGCGCTCGTGCCCGTTCTGGTCGGACCCCTGCGCCCGGCGCCGGAGGCGGCGCGCGCGGAGATTCCCCCGGCCGAGGCGAGCCCGCTGGTCAACAGCGGCCTGAGGCCGGGCCTACTCGTCCCCGCGCCACGCTTCGGCGACGGCGCGATCCCACTTCTCGACGAGCTCGGGCGAGCGCGCCACCAGGTCGGCGCGAATCGCGTCGCGCTCGATTCCGAGACGGATCAGCTCCATCAAGCAGGCCGAGGCCGAGAAGCAGCGGCTCTCCACCGAGGCCAAGGCCGAGCAGACGCGCAAGGTGGGGACGGCCGAGGCCGAGATGATCAAGGTGAAGGGCATGGCCACCGCCAACGCCGAGCAGGCCAAGCTGGAGGCCGAGGCCAAGGGCCGGGAGGCCCAGGCCGCCGCCGAGAAGGCGATGCTCCTGGCGCAAGCCGAGGGCAAGAAGGCCGAGGGCAAGAAGGCCGAGGAGCGCCTGGTCCTGGCCCAGGCGAAGGGCGCTCGGGAGCTGATCGCCGCCTACGCCGGATTGGACGAGGAGCAGCGCCGCCTGTTCATCACGAAGATGTACGTCGAGAACGCGCCGGTGATCCTCGACGCGGTGGGGAGGGCCGGCCGGGCCGTGATTGACTCTGGTCGGGTCATCGAGATCCAGCTGGGCGGCGCCGATGCAGTACTTGCGCATGGGCCCGACGCCGTGGGTCAGCACGAGCCATCCCGCTTCCGTCTCGATGGGCGACCCGCAGTTGCCGATCTTGACGCTCTCCCACATCTGCGCCGGCCGCAGGATCAGGTGGGGATCGCTCCAGTAGTGAGGACTGTCGGAGAACATGACGAACAGGTTCTCGTCGTCCTGCCTCGACAGCATCGCGTAGCGCCCGCCCAGGCGGCGGGGGAAGAGGGCCATGCCCTTGTTCTGGACCGCGCTGCCGTTCAGGGTCAGGATCCGGAAACGCAGGAAGTCGGGAGTCTCGATGAGCTGGGGCAGGATGGCGCGGCCGTTGTAGGCGGTGTACGTCGCGTAGTACATGACCCGGCCGTCGTCGTCGACGAACCGGACGAAGCGCGCGTCCTCGATGCCGTTGCTCTCGTTGGGGGAGACCGGGAAGATGATCCGTTCGCTGACCGCGAGCTTTTCGGAGAAGACGAGCTCGTAATTCGAATCGGCGAGCCACTGGATGCACTCGAGGGTACGCAGCAGGGTGCGCGATCCCGCGACCGCCGAGGCCCTGAGCGCGGCCACGTTCTTCTTCAGTTCGCTGCGCGTGAACCTCTGGCCCAGTGGATTGAGAACCGCGTCCGCGAACTCGTCGGCGAAGCCCATCTCCGTGAGCTTGATGACGAACTGCTCTTTGTCGTAGGCGGGATTCGTGACGACTTCGGGCGCGGATACGAAACGCGAGACCGGATCGAGGGCGATCCCTCCGTCGGGCTCGATCAGACCGGCCCGGAACTCGATCGAAGAGATGTGTCCCTCTCCGGTCGCGCGCAGGCTCATGATGAAGCGCAGCCCGCCCGGGGGAACGCCGGTCTGATCCGGGTGAGGCACGATCGAGGGATTGAAGATGGCGGCCGACTCGAGCGCGTACTCGTTCGAGAACAGGGCGCCGATCAGCAGCTCCCGTTCGGGCGACAGCGGCTTCTGGGTGAAGACGTGCCTGCTGACCCGATCGTAGTGGGCGCGCAGGATCGACTCGAGGTTCAGATGCCGCCCTTCGAATTTGCGCCTGACCGCGCCGAGTTGAACCGCCACCTCGTCCTCGGTGATGGCGAGGGCCCGGCCGATGATCGTGGTGATCTGATGCGAGGTTCCGGGGATGAAGGGGCGGAGGATGACCCGCGCGCTCTCCGGGAGCAGGGAGACCTCATGACGGCGCAGCCTCACCACACTCACGCCGCGGGCGCCTTCGCGGGGGCGAGCCAGTGCTCGGCCGCGTTCATTTCGGCGAGCGCCAGGTGGAAGGCGAGCGTCGATTCCGCGCCCTGGTTTTCATTGACGCGATCGGCGTGCAGACCGTCGCTGCAGCCTCCGGCGCCGAAGTCATAGAGGGGCAGGCCCAGATCGTTCCGGCCGAGGAACCATTCGAACGCGCGTTTGGCCTCCCGCGACCAGCCCGGGTCCTGGGTGGCGCGGAAAGCTTCGAGACAGGCCGAGACCATGGCCTGGGCCTCGAGCGGCTGCTGATCGAAATCCGCGCGGGCGCCGTCGCGTTGATAGGCCGCTTCGCAGCAGGTAGCTGCGTCTCACCGACAAGCCGGGCAGCATGCGCGCCAGGTCGAGTTGCGTGTACTGCGGACAGGGCCGCTCCGGCGGGAGCGGACCGTCGCAGCTCAGGTTCTCCCGGTCCACGATCCGGTAGCGCGCTGGCCGGGCTGGCCCGAGCTTTGCGGCCGGCCGCTTCCGCAAGACAGCGGGCTAGTAGGGGGGTGCGGTCCGCTTCCCTGGCCGGCGGGGAAGCGAGCCGAGGCACGTCGGGGGGCAGCCGCCCCTTCTGCTCCGTTTTTCGCCGGGCGCTCTCCCACCGGCTGGTCGGCTGGTGTGGAGATCACGTGTCGGGTCTACAGACCGAGGCGGGCTCGGGA
>CAZVOI010000917.1:0-39265 GCA_964628275.1 uncultured Acidobacteriota bacterium
AAAATGGCAAGCTGCCCTGGAAGCAGCTCATCGATCCGGCGATCGCTCTGGCCCGCGATGGCTTCGTGCTGTCCGACGGCCTGGCGCGATCGCTCCAGCAGATCCTGCCCGAGATGAAGAAGTACCCGGCTTCGGTCGCGCAGTTCTCGAAGAACGGCGTCGCCTACGAAGCGGGCGATCTCTTCAAGCAGCCGGATCTGGCGAGGAGCCTCGAACGCATCGCACTCCACGGCCCGGCCGGTTTCTACGAAGGCGAGACGGCCGAGCTGATCCAGAAGGAGATGACGGCGGGCGGCGGCTTGATCACGAAGGCCGACCTGAAGGCGTATCAGGCCAAGCGCCGCACACCGCTCACCGGGAGCTACCGCGGTTACGACGTGCTGGCGATGCCGCCGATCAGCTCCGGGGGCATAGCGCTCCTGGAGATGCTCAACATCCTCGAGGGTTACGACCTTCAGGCGATGGGCTTCGGCTCGGCGCGTGCGGTCCACGCCAGCGCCGAGGCGATGCGGCGGGCGTTCGCCGACCGCGCGCGTTTCCTGGGCGACCCCGATTTCAACGGCGAGATGCCGATCGCACGGCTCGTTTCCAAGGAGTACGCCGCGGGCCTGCGCCGTACGATTCGCGAGGACAAGGCTTCGGCGTCCTCGCCGGAGCGGTTCGAGTGGCCCGCGGAGAGCGACGAAACGACGCACCTTTCGGTGGTCGACAAGGACAAGAACGCCGTCTCGCTCACCTACACGCTCGAAGCCGGTTACGGCTCGCTGATCACCGTCCCCGGCGCGGGTTTCCTGCTGAATAACGAGATGGGCGACTTCAACGCCGGTCCGGGACTGACGCGTCCCGACGGCCTGATCGGCACCGCGCCCAACCTGGCTCAGCCTGGCAAGCGCATGTTGTCGAGCATGACGCCGGCAATTCTCTCGAAGAACGGCGCGTTCTTCCTGGCGATCGGAAGCCCCGGCGGCCGCACCATCATCAACACCGTCCTGGAGGTCGTCCTGAACGTCGTCGACTTCGGGATGAACATCCAGGACGCGATCGACGCGCCGCGCTTCCATCACCAGTGGCTGCCCGACCGGATCGCCTACGAGAAGTGGGGCCTCTCGCCCGACACGGTCGCCGCGCTGCAAGCCCGCGGCCACACGCTGGTCGAGACGCCGCAACAGGGCGTCGCACAGGGGATCCTGTGGAACGCCAAGGAAGGCGTGCTGGAGGGCGGCGCGGACCGGCGCGCGCCCGACAGCGCCGCAGTCTCTCGCCGCTGACCCTCTCCTCGCGGCGGTCCACGCCGACCGTTCAGCTCCTGCCGATGCGCAGCCCGAAGGTGACGCTGCGGCCGCGCGCCGGAGCGAACTGGAACTGCTCCCGGTAGAACGTGTTCGCCAGGTTCTCGACGCCGGCCGACACGCCGACGCTCCGGCCGTTGCTGCGAAACTCCCACCCGAGACTGACGCGATGAATCGTGAATCCCTGGAGGCTGGCGAGATCCTGATAGATCAAGAATGGCGAGTCCTTCAGGGTCGTGGCGACGCGCTCCACATCTTTCTGGTGGCGGAACGAGTACTGGGCCCAGAAGCGATCCTTCCTGTCGGTGACGCGAAGCCCGCCGATCGCCTTGAAAGGTGTGATGTTGTCCTGTGGTGTATTGGCGATCGACGCGCCGGTGAGCGGGGTTCGGCCTTCGAGCACGGTGCCGTAGTTGTACGCGCCGTTGGCGAACACGGTCACGATGCTGGATCCGACCGTGAACGGCGCCTCGACGTCTGCCTCGACGCCCTGAATCCGCACGTCGGCGAAGTTGATCGCCTGCGAAACCGAGCTCGACGCCGTGAGCGCCGTGATCTCCGTCGAGATGAAGCCGTGGTACCTGTTGTTGAAGTACGACAGCGACCCTTGAATACGGCTGGAGCGGTACTTCGCGCCGATGTCGACGTTGTCGCCCGTCTCCGGCTTCACGGTCACGTTGGGTGCGATCGAGCCGATGGTAGCGGGTCCGGCGAAGAGCAGCTCTTCCAGGTTTGGATGGCGGTAGCTGCGGCCGTAGTGGGCGACCAGGCTCAGCTCGTCCGTCGGCCGGACGACCAGCCCGATGTCGCCGGTCCAGGCGGTACGGCTGATCTCCTCGCCGTTCGGGTTCGGCAGCGTGGCGGGATCGATCGGCGGTCGCGTGCCGGCGACGACGGCTTGGATGTCGTAGCCCGGCGTGGGATCGGTCGCCACGCGATACGCATCGACGCGAAGCCCGCCGACCAGGCGCAGCTTGCGCGTGATCTCCCATTCGTCCTCGGCGAAGACCGCCAGGTCGCGGAACTGCGCGTTCGGCACGCGCGTAGGGTTGGTGACGGAGGGCGGCCCGAGCGGGACGAGCGCAGGAAACACGTTGGCCTGTGGGCCGCGGGCGCCGAGCGAAACGTTGCCGACGAGGTTCGTCTGTGTGGAGCTCTGCCGGCTGTCGGCGCTGTCGTCCCGGTAGGCGGTGAGGCCGGCGGTCAGCACGTTCCGGGGCGACAACAGGAAAGTGCTCTGAACATCGACGCCGGCAGTCTGCACCTTCTGTTCGGTCTGGCTGTTGATCATCAGACGGAAGACGTTGATCGGGAAGAAGCTGACGGCGGTCGGCGCTGGAAACTGGACCGGGATGTTCAGGTTTCGAAGCAGTCGGTCCTGCTGCTGGTAATAGACCGTGGCGCTGAGGCGCGCCCACCACGAGTTCAGCTGGCGCACCTGATAGCGGCCCGACACCTTGTCGAGCTTGCTGAACGGCAGCACGATGCCCTGGAAGAACTGCGGCGGCACGAAGTCGGGGAAACCGATGTCATCCGCTTCGCGGTGGAAGTACTTCAACTGGAGCTGCTGATCGTCGCTGATTGCGAAGAGCGCATTCGCGCCCAGGTTGTTCCCGTCGAAGCCCGAGGTCGGGATCTCGGTCTCGGTGCGGACGAAGGGGGCGTTGAAGGGGTCGGGAAAAGCCTTGAAGGCGAAGGGCGGAAAGTTGCTGTCGATCGTGTCCTGTTGCTTCAGGGTGCCGTTCGCGTACAGCGGCCGCGAATCCTCGAGCGTCGAGCCGTCCTTGCCGCCGCTCGCGTAGTTGTCGAAGCTCTCGAGCCCGCCGCTCAAGCTGACGGCGTACCTCGGTCCGGTCACACCGGCCGTCAAGTTGCCGCGGGCGCCCTGCTCGTTGGTGCTGTAATAGCTGGAAAGCCCCGCCACGAAGCGCGTCGTCTCGGAAAACCCGGGCTGCCTGGTCCGGATGTTGATCGTGCCCGAGAGCGCGTCGGTGCCATACAGGACGGATCCCGAGCCGCTCACCACCTCAACGCTCTCTACGCTGCCCACGTCCACGAGCCCCACCTCGACCCCGGCGCGGTCGGTGGCGGTGCGCGCGTTGTTCAGGCGTTCGCCGTCCACCAACACCAGCACCCGCGTCGAGTCGAGGCCACGCAGGCGCGGCCGCACCTGGAACGGCCCGTTCGCGACCGGCGTGACGCCAGGCGCCTGGACCATCAGGTCGCCGACCGCCGCCGGGTTCACCGACTCGAGCTGGTCCTGACCCAGCCTCTCCGCCCGGAGTGGCACCAGCAACTCGTCGCGGGCGCCGCGCGTGGCGGTGACGCTGATCGCGGCTTGCAGATGGCCGAGGCGCAGCGCGAAGTCCACTTGCAGCGTCTCGGTTTCCGAAGTCACGGCGACCACCTGGGCGGACTGGCTGAAGCCCTCCAGCTGCGCCGAGACACGGTACGGCCCGGGGGCGACGCTCGCAAAGCCGAACTGTCCGCTGGCGTCGGTGGCGACGTTCCACGCGGCTCCGGTCGCGAGATGCTCCAGCGTGACGCGCGCTCCGGTCAGCACACCCCCGGAGGCGTCCTGCGCCGAGCCCTTGATCTCGGCGGCGCCGGCGCTCGACCCGACGGCCAACGCGACCGCTGCCGCAAGGATCCAGCCGCCATCCTCGGAATTGAATCTTGTCTTCATCGCCCAACAGCTTATTCCGTCGTTACGTCGGTACGATAGCTGGCGGCTTTCCAGGGGGTGTGACGCTGAGCACGCTTTTCGTTTCCGTTCTCGTCCTGGCATCGGGCTGGGCCACCGGCGACTCGGCGAAGATCGCCAAGGGGCGCGAGGTCTATGAGACGGGCTGCGCCCAATGCCACGGCAAGGATGGCAGGGGAAATCCCGAGTGGGAGAGTGCGATCCGGCCGATCGAGTTCAGCGACTGCGGAACCACGGCTGAAGCCAGCGAGCATTGGCAGTTGATCGTCAAGAACGGCGGCCGCTGGGCGGGGCTCGCCCCCGTGATGCCGGCTTTCGGCGAGGCCTTCAGCGACGAAGAGATCGCGGCGGTCGTCGCCTACATTCGAACTTTCTGCGCGACCGCCGACCGTTACCCTCCGGGCGACCTGAACTTCCGCCGGCCGCTCAAGACCGGCAAGGCGTTTCCGGAGCAGGAGATCGTGCTGAGCGCTGGGCACCGCCCGGCCTCCGGCGCCCCGGAAACCGAGATGGAGCTCGTCTACGAGAACCGGATTGGCCCGCGCTTCCAGTACGAAATCGTGGTTCCGCTACGGCTTCAGTCGAGCGGCGAGGATGGGCGGGGCCTCGGGGACGTGGAGATCGAGCTGAAGCAGGTGCTGGCGTTCAGCCAGAAGCGCTTGACGATCTTCTCGATGGGTGTCGGCGGGATCCTGCCCACGGGCAGCGAGTCGGATGGGCTCGGGAATGGGACGCCGGTGGTAGCGGGATTCGCGGCGTTCGGCAAGGGCTTCGGACGCGGCCGCAGCGTCGTCCAATCCAAGGTCGCGCTCGAGGTTCCCACGAGCGGCGAGAAGGCCGACCCGGAGTTCAAGTACGCGATCGCCCTTTCGCACGCGCTCGGGCCGGCGCGGCGCGCGTTCACCCCCGCGATCGAGTGGACCGGGACCTACAACACGAAAACCAAAGAGCACGACACCTCGGCATGGATCGAGCTTTCGAAGCCGCTGAACGCGCTCGGGCACGTGATCGCTTCGGCGGGAGCGCAGATCCCGATCCGGAGCAAGCAGGACACCTGGAGGCTGCACGCCTTCGTGCTGTGGGATTTCGGCGACGGCCCGTTCTGGGTCGGTTGGTGAGAAGCGCATGGCCCGCGTCCTAGTCGTCGGTGGCGGAATCACCGGGCTCTCGTCCGCCTGGGCGCTCGGCCGCGACGGCCATGACGTGACGCTCTTCGAGCAGGCGCGCCTGCCCAACCCGAAGGGCTCCTCGGTGGACGAGCATCGGCTGATTCGCTTTCCCTACGGCGCGCGGCCCGGCTACACGCGGATGGTGCAGGAAGCTTACGAGAGCTGGGAGCGCGTCTTCGCCGACATCGGCGAACGACCCTACGCCGCGACCGGGTCGTTGGTGATGTCGTCGCGCAGCGACGGCTTTGTCCGCGAGTCCGCGGATTGCCTGGTCGCGCTCGGTCATGCGCCGAACTGGCTCGATCGCGGCGAGCTGGCGCGGCGCTTCCCCACGCTGGATGCGAGCCGCGTTGCCGCGGCGTTCACCTTGGAGAGCGGCGGCGTGCTGATGGCTTCGCGCATCGTGGCCGCGCTGGCTCGTCAGCTGCGCGAGGCTGGCGCCCTGGTTCGCGAAGAGACGCCGGTCGCCCGCGTCGATCTCGCGGCCGCCACGGTCGAGCTGACGGACGGCGCCACGCTCTCGGGCGACGCGCTGGTGGTGGCAGCGGGTCCGTGGGTGACCCGGCTCGTGCCGGCGCTCGAAGCCACGCTGACGCCTTCGCGTCAGGTCGTCGTCTACTTGATCCCGCCCGACGACCTCGCCGCGCAGTGGGCGGTCTCGCCGCTGATCCTGGACTTCGATCAGGAAGCTGGCTTCTATCTGGTGCCGCCCGTGCTCGGGTCAGGGCTCAAGATCGGCGACCACCGGTTCTCGCTCACGGGCGACCCAAACCGCGACCGTGAGGCAACGCCGGAGGAGGCGCGCAGCGTGGCCGCGTTCGCCGGTGCCCGGCTGTGCGACTTCGACCGCTACCAGATCGCGCGCGCCAAGACCTGTTTCTACACGGTCGAAAAGGACGAGCGCTTCGTGGTGCGCTCCATCGGCCGCGGCCTGGTGGTGAGCGCGTGCTCGGGTCACGCCTTCAAGTTCGGCTCGGTGATCGGCGAGCGTGTCGCCGATACCGTCGCCGGTCGCTGGGCCGTGCCTCGGCTCCAGCGTTGGATCGGCGGCGACTAGGGCCAGCGTTCGCCGGCTTCCGAGGCCGCGCGCACCTCGGCCAGCGCCGGGCGTACGCCGAACAGATCGGGATCGATCTCGCCGGCGCGGCCGAACGCAGCCGCCGACTCGGAGAAACGCGAGAGCGCGTTCAGTGCTGTGCCCAAGAGCGCCTCGGCCATCGCCAGCCGCGGCTCGCGGCGCAGCGCCTCGCGCAGCGCGAGCTCCGCCTCATCGGGACGCGCCAGGCCGAGCAACAGCGTCGACCCCAGACGCAGCGGTCCCTGGGCGGACCGCGGGCGGGCGTCACTCTCCTGGCGATACACGAAAGCGACTTCCTCCCACAACCCGAGCGCCGTCAGGCGCCGTGCCAGCGTGACGCGCACGGCACTCGACCAGTCGTCGGGCAACCCAAGGGCGAGCGCGCGGCGGCAGGCGGCCAAGCTCTCGTCTTCCGGGAGATCCAGGCCCTGGCATGACCGCGCCTCGGCGCGAGCTTCGAGAGACGCGGGCCTTGGGCCTTCCGCCACCAGGGCTGCCGCCAGCGAGAGCGCCGCGAGCGTCACGGGAGCCCGAGTATAGGCCGTTGGTAGGGGACGGGCGACACCTCCATACTTGAGAGGCGAGATGCGCTTCAACCTGATCCGGGCGGCCGCGTTCATGGCCGCGCTGGTCGTGACAAGCACGCCACTGAGCGCCTTCGAGGGCCGCGTCGTTCGACCCGACGGAAGCCCGGTGGTCGGGGCCGAGGTGTCGGTGCTCGGGCGCTCCGGCGTCGCGATCACAGACGGCAACGGCCGCTTCATGTGGACGCCCGACCCCACACCGCCCTTCGAAGTGTTGGTCACGCTGCCCGGGGGCCGCGTGCTGAAGCCGACGCTGGTGCCCAGCCTGTCGAGCGACGGGCCACTTCAAATCCTCACGGGCGTGGAGGAGTCGATCACGGTCACCGCCGGCGGGGCTCCGGGCATCGCCGGCTCGCCGGCGAGCGGCACGATGCTGCTGCCGTCCCGCGAGTTCTCGGTGCGCCAGCCCGCCAACCTGACGCAGCTCCTGGAGAACGTCGCGGGCGTCTCCCCGGTCTCGGAGGGCCAGGCCGCCGTCCCGGCGATCCGCGGGCTCGCGCGCGGCCGGACGCTGCTGCTGATCGACGGCGCCCGGGTGGCATCGGAGCGCCGGGTGGGGCCGAGCGCAACCACTCTCGATCCGGCGATCCTCGAGAGCGTGGAGGTCTCGCGTGGGCCGGCCACCGTGGCCTACGGCTCGGATGCGTTCGGCGGCGTCATCCTGGCCCGGACCCGGGGGGCCGTTCCCGGCTCCGGATGGGGCGGACGCTTCCTGGGCGACCTCGGGACCGGCATTCCAGAGCGCCGTGGCGCGATCGAGCTCAGCCACGGCTTCGAGAAGGGCGGCCTGCTGGTCGGCGGCCATTACCGCGAGGCGGAAGACTACGACAGCCCCGACGGCCCCGTCTTCAACTCGGGATTTCGCGACTACGGCTTTCGGGCGCGCGGCGACCGCTACGGCGGCAAGAGCCTGCTGACGGTCGCTTGGCAGACGGACCTCGGCCGCGATATCGAACGCCCGCGCGACAACTCGAGCGCCGTGCGCTTCTTCTATCCGACGGAGGACTCGCACCGGGCGACCGCGTCTCTCGAGGCCACCGGTGTCGGCGGCTGGAGCCGACTGGGCGCCAACGCGTTCGTCGGCCGGTACGCGGTCGTGACGGACCAGGACCGTTTCGCGGCCGCCGCCGCCTCGCGCAACGTGGAGCGCGCGGACGTGGCCGCCAACGACTTCCACGTGCGTGGGTTCGGCCAGCGCAGCATGGGCAAGGCACGGCTCGAGGTGGGCGTCGATGTCAACGGGCGCTTCGGCCTGGAGGCCTTCGATATCGGGCTCTTCTACCGCCGCGACGGCTCGCTCGAGCGCGCCACCAACGACGTGTCGGTCGAGGACGCGCACCGGACGGACGTCGGGGTCTACGTGACGGTCGAGGCGCCGCTCGCGAAGGCTCTATTCCTCTCCGCTGGAGCGCGCGCCGACCGCGTGACGACGGAGAACCAGGGCGGCTATTTCGGCGACCGGGCGACCGCCCACGGCGACATCGCGGCTTTCGCGGCGCTCGGGGCGGGCCCCTTCGGCGGCGTGACGCTCACGGCACAGGTCTCTCGCGGCTTCCGCGATCCCGTGTTGTCCGACCGCTACTTTCGCGGGCCGACGGGGCGTGGCTTCATCACCGGGAACCCGGACCTCGACCCCGAAAGGAGCCTTCAGTTCGACAGCGCCGTCCGCTACTCCAAGGCCCGCGTCCGCGCCGCCTTCCACGCCTACAGCTACAGCATCGACGACCTGATCGAGCGCTACCAGACGGAGACCGACTTCTTCTTCTTCCGCAACCGCGGCGAGGCCCGGATCGAGGGGCTCGAGCTCGAGACGCAAGCCGAGCTGGCCGCCGGCTTCCGCCTCGCGATCGCCGCTCACGTCGTTAGAGGTCGCGCCATCGACGACGCCGCCAACCTCGACGACATTCCCCCTGACACGCTCACGCTCGACCTGCGCAAGACGATCGGTCGCGGCTTCGTCCGGGCGCGCGCGGCCTTCCATGCCGGCCAGGACCGACCCGGACCGACCGAGCAGGCGCGACCGGGCCGGACGATCGTCGACGCGTCGGCCGGCTTCGACGTGACGCCGCGGATTCAGGTTCATGCGCACGCGCGGAATCTGTTCGACGCCAGCTACCTGGTGAGCCCTGACGCCCGGGCCGTGCTCGCGCCGGGGCGCTCCGTCCTGCTGGCCGCGAGCATCGAGTTCTGACCGCGTTCCCGGCGAATCGGGCGAGCTTGATACGCTAGTGATGATGTCGACGCGCGTCCTCGACTTCAAGAACCACAGCCGCTCGCTCGCAGAAAACCGCTACGTGTACGCGGTGGTGTCGCGCCGCGCCCGCGGGCTGTCGGTCGGCGTGAACCTGAACCCGGACAAGGTCTGCAACTTCGATTGTCCCTACTGCCAGGTCGACCGAGCCACGCCGGGCGGGCCTTCGGCGATCGACGTGGGCGCCCTAGTCGCCGAGCTCGAAGCTCAGCTCGCGCACGCGGCAGCGCCCGAGTTCTGGGCGGCACCTCCGTTCGACACGGTCGCTCCCGCGCTACGCCGCCTGGCCGACGTGGCGTTTGCCGGCGACGGCGAGCCCACGACGCCCGCCGAGTTTCCCGCGGTGGCGGAAGCCGTTCGTGGCGTTCTGGCGCGGCGCGGGCTGACGATTCCGATCCGGCTCATTACCAACGCAACGATGTTCGACCGCGAGCGCGTGAAGAGAGCGCTCGGTTTTTGCGACGAGCTGTGGTGCAAGCTGGACGCCGGCACCGAGAGCTACTTTCACCTGGTGGACGGAACGCGGTTGCCGTTCGCCAAGATCCTGACGAACCTGTCGGCCGTGGCGCGCGAACGGCCGATCGTGATCCAGTCGCTCTTCATGCGCTTCGCCGGCGCGCCGCCGAGCCCCGAGGAGATCGACGGCTACGTCGCGCGGCTCCGCGAGATGGGTCAGGCCGGCGGGACGATTGACCGCGTGCAGGTCTACACGGTCGCGCGCAAGCCTTCGGATCCCCGCTGCGAACCGCTTCCCCTGGAGGCGCTCGACGCCATCGCGGCCAAGGTGCGTGGCTTGGGCCTGCCGGCCGAGACGTTCGGCTAGAGCTCCACCCAGGAGCCGGCGCCTTCGCTCTTCGCGCGTTCGAAGAGGAATTGCGCCGAGGCGAGGTCCTCGATCGCGAGACCCAGCGACTTGAAGAGCGTGATCTGCTCCGGCGCAGTTCGGCCGGGGCGCGCGCCGAGCAGAACCTCTCCCAGCTCGGCTCGGATCGACTCCGGGCCGATCGCGCCTTCGCCGGCCGCGAGGATGTAGTCGCCGGCCTCGCTCAACATCGACTCGCGGCGGTCGGCGAAGAGCCAGGCCGCCGCCATCGTGGCCGTATCCACCTCGCGCCGCGACGGCAGGCTGGCCCCGACCACGTTCAGATGCGCGCCGTCGCGAATCCATTCCCGGTGTACCACCGGTTCGGCCGAGTTGGTCACGGTCACCACGATGTCGGCGCCGCGTACGGCGTCTTCGGCGGAGGCGGCCGCTTCGATCGGCACGGGCGAATGCGCCGACATCTCGCTGGCAAAATGCTCGGCGCCCTCGCGGTTGCGAGCGGCTACGCGCACGCGCCGCAATCGCCGGGCGCAGGTCATCGCTTGCAGGTGAGTTCGCGCTTGCACGCCGCAGCCGATGATCGCGAGGTCGCCGGCGTCGGGAAGCGCCAAGAGCTCGGTCGCCACGCCCGACACGGCGGCGGTGCGGATCGCGGTGATCGCCGAGGCATTCATGATCGCTAGCGGCTCGCCGGTCTCCGCGGAGAGCAGCAGCACCGCGCCCTGGTGCGCTTCCTTGCCGAACCCCACGTTGCCGTGAAAGACGCCGACGATCTTCACCCCGAACGCCCCGGGCGCGCCGTCGCGATACGCGGGCATGAACGCCATCAGGCCGGGGACGTTCTCGGGCCGCAGGATCATGCGCAGCGGTTGCTCGACGCGTCCGCGCGCCAGATCGCGGAGCGCGTGGGCCATCAGCGGCAGGCACTCCCGCATCGGCAGCAGCCGCCGGATCGTGGCGTCGTCGAGGACGAGCAGCTTCAAGGCGTCACTACGGAAGGCGGCGCTTCGCGGTGAGCAGCACCGCGATCTCGTCCGGACGCGCGTTCCAGAAGTCCAGCCGAATCCGGCCGTCGGCAGTCTCGCTCACGGTGGCGGGGATCGAGCAGTTGGTGAGATACCACCCCGCCGGAAGCACGACGCCATTCCGCGGCCTGCCGAAGCTGCGGTCCCACACCAGCTCGTCCTTCTCGAGACGGTAACGGACCGCGTCGGTGTAGGTCTCGGAAATGCGCAGCCGAACGGACTCGCCCTTCCTCACCGGCGCGAACCAGATCACCACGGCCTCCGACTCCGGTTTCACGAGCTCGCCGATGTCGACCTTGGCGGCCGTGATGGCGTTGCCCTTGAGCGTCTCGACCTTCAACTTCTCGCCGGTATCGAGGATGTAGGCCGCCGGGTTCGAGACCGTGCTGCCGGCGCGCACCACGTTCACGTACTTGTCGACGGCTTCCTTCGACTCGGTGTAGTCGTGGTAGAGGTCGAAGGCGTGCGTCTCGGGCTGCTGCAGGAAATAGACGATCTCGCGATCCTGGTGCGAGCGCTCGTTCAAGCGCTGCGCGCGGCGTTCCTGGGCGGCCCCGCCGAGGGCGAGCGTCGAGAGCAGGGCGGCCAGGCCGGCTGTCTTTCTCATCGGGACACCTTGCGGGCCTTCACGACCAGCGACGCCTGGTCGGGACCGGCGTTCATGAAGCTGATTGCGATCCGACCGTCCTTCTCCGAGAGCACCTGCGAGGGCACGTTGCAGGACAGAAGCTCGTAGCCTGGTGGCAGCACCACGCTGTTCCTCTTGATGCCGAGCGGCCGCGAGAACACGATCCGGTCGCCCTCCTTGAAATAGCTCTTCTCGTCCTTGTAGGTCTTGTCGATCAAGAGCCGCAGCTCGCCGTCCTTCGACACCGGTCGCGGCAGCGTGATCTTGATGTACTGGGCGTCGAGGTCGGCGCGTGGCAGGCCGTTCTCGCGCGCGTCGGCGCCACCGACCACCTCGAACTTCAGCGGCTTTCCGCTCATCCGGTCGTAGACGGCTTCGTCGCTGGCCTCGCTGCCCTTGCGGATCGGGTTGTAGAAGAACCTCGCGCCCGCCGACGTGGCCGTGACTTCGTAATAGATCCGGAACTTGGCGGTGTCGGGAAGGAGCAGCTCGTAGCGCGTGTAGTCGTCGTCCTGGGTCTGCTGCGCCCGCGCGGGCGCCGACACTGCGGCGAGCGCGGAGACGGCCAGCAGCGGGAGCCGGAGCCGGAGCTTCTTCATGGTTCCTCGTTCGACCTCGTTGTGTGTTGCGCGCGTATGGTCTTCCGGCGCGCGCACGGCGTCAAGACGAATCGGGTAGACTTCTTGTCGCAACGTCAAGGTGCCCCTCGCGGTGAGGGGTGAAAAGGGAAGCAGGTTAAAGACCTGCGCGGTCCCGCCACTGTAACCGGCGAGTCCGCCTCCTTCAGGCGCCCGTCTTAATGGGCGAGCGCCGCCACTCGGGAAACCGGGGAAGGTCGGAGGCGAGACGTTGACCCGGGAGCCAGGAAACCTGCCTTGACCGATCGGACCTGAGGCTTCTCGCGTGAAGGAGCTGCAAACCGCCACTCCCCTTCGCGTCGAGCCTCCTCTCACTAGGAGTCTCGTCATGCGTCGTTTCTCCGGTCGTTTCCTCCTGTCGTGCGCTGCGCTCGCCTGGGCGCCATGGGCTTCGGCCCAGGCAACCCTGTCCGGCTCGGTGAGCACACCTGACGGGCTCGGAGTTCCCCAGATCGCGTTGACCCTCGAAGGCGGCGCCGGCCCGCAGCGAACTGTCACCGGGCCGCTCGGCCGCTACCGCTTCACGTCGCTGACCCCCGGCGAGTACCGGATCAGCCTCGACGCGCCCGGCTTTGCCTTGACCGGCGACGGTAAGGCGACGCTCCAGGGCGATACCCGGCTGGACCTGGTGCTTCGGCCACAACCGGTCCGCGAACAGGTCGTCGTGACGGCCACCCGCGGCGACGCTGCCGTGTCGGGCGTCGGCGTGAGCGTGACGGTGCTGGACACGGCCCGCCTCAACGAACGTGACGCGCCTGCGTTCATCGACCTGCTGCGTGAGGTCCCGGGCGTCGCGGTGGCGCGGGCCGGCGGCGTCGGCGTACAGAGCTCTGCGTTCGTGCGCGGCGGCGAATCCAACTTCGCGCTGGTGCTGATCGACGGCGTGCCGGTGAATGAGCCGGGCGGCTACTACAACTACGCCGGCCAGTTCCCGCTCGAGCTCGGCCAGGTCGAGGTGGTGCGTGGCGCGGCCAGCAGCCTGTACGGCAACGACGCGCTCGCCGGCGCCGTCCATCTGGTCACGCGGCGCTCCGCTCTCGGCGAGAAGCTCGGCGTGTCGCTCGACGCGGAGGGCGGCGACTTCGCTTGGCGGCGCGCGCGAGCCGCCACCTCCGGCCGAGCCTCGCGCTTCGATTGGAACGGCGGCGTGGCGCGGCTCGAGACCGACAACGAACAGCCCAACAGCCGCTTCGAGCAGACGGCCGGCGTGGCGAGCTTCGGCGCGCAGCTCTCCAGCGACACGACCTTGCGCGGCGTCGCGCGCGGCGAGACCAGCACTGCCGGGACACCGGGCGCCACGGCGTTCGGCCGGCCCGATCTCGACGCCTCCTCCGAGCACGCCGAGCTGGTGACGTCGGGCGTCGTGCGCCACGCGCGCGGCGCCGCTTCCCATGAGCTGCGTGTCGGCTACGGCAAGACCAACCAGCTCTCCTTGAATCCGCTCGATTCCGGTAGCTACACGCCGCGTTCCGGGTCGCTCACGGCGGCTTTCCAGAGCTCCGACTTCCCGAACCCGCTCGGCTACCAGAACGACACACGCCGGCTGAACGGCGGGTATCAGTTGGAGGCGCGGCTCGGCGGGCGCCATCTGCTGACCGTGGGCGCGGAGGTTGAGCGCGAGACCGGAACGATCGGAGATCGGCGCGGCCAGCTGCTGTCTCCGGAGCGAACGAACTTCGGCGCCTACGCACAGGATCGAATCACGCTCGGATCGCGGGCCTTCTTGACCGCGGGCGCGCGCGTCGAGCGAAACGACAGCTACGGAACCCGGGCCGTCCCGCGAGCCGCGATCGCATACCGGCTCGGCGCCACCGGCAGCACCACGACGCTGCGCGCGAGCGCCGGCGCCGGCATCAAGGAGCCGAGCTTCCTGCAATCTTTCGGCGTCTCGACGTTCGCGCTCGGCAACCCGGATCTGATTTCCGAGAAGAGCCGCAGCTTCGACGTGGGGGTGGAGCAGCGGGCGTTCGCCGACCGGTTGCGCTTCGAGGCAACCGCCTTCGACCACGACTATCGCGACCAGATCGCCTACAAGATCGTGAGCTTCTCGCCCTTCATCGGCAGCTACGAAAACCTCGGGCGCACCCGTGGCCGCGGTCTCGAGCTTTCCGCGGAAGCCGCGCCCACGCCGCGCGCTCGCTTCGGCGGAAACTACACCTACCTCGATGGTGAGGTCCGGGTCAGCGCCAGCGGCAACCCGCTGTACGCGGTCGGCGAGCCGCTGCTGCGGCGGCCCAAACACCAGGCGTCGTTCTGGGGGCAGGCCGAGGTTTCGCGCGTCTCGCTCGGCGCGAACTTGAGCTACGTCGGAAGCCGCGCCGACAGCGATTTCTTCGGGATCGGGCTCACTGAGAGTTCGTCCTACACCCGCGTCGACGCGCGCGTTCGGATACGCGTGACACGCGGGCTCGAAGCCTACGTCGCAGCCGAGAACGTCTTCGACGCCGAGTATCAGGAGATCCTGGGCTACCCGGCGCTCGGGCGCGGCGTACGCGCCGGAGTGCGCTTCCGTTCGGGCGCGCTGCTGCATCCGTGAGCGAGGCGACCGCCGCGCGGCAACGCGTCCTGCTCGCCTGGAGCAGCGGCAAGGACAGCGCGTTCACCCTGCACGTGCTGCGTCAACGAGCCGGCCTGGAGGTGGTGGGTTTGTTGACGACCGTCAACAAGACTCACGACCGCGTCGCGATGCACGCCGTGCGGCGGTCGCTCCTCGAACGACAAGCGGAGGCGGCCGGACTGCCGCTGGTTAGCACGGAGATCCCGAGCCCATGCTCGAACGAGGTGTACGAAGCCGCGATGCTACGCGCGCTCGATGACGCGAAGCGGCTGGGCGTGCAAGCGGTCGCGTTCGGCGACCTGTATCTCGAAGACATTCGCAAGTATCGAGAGAAGCAAATGGCCGGCACCGGTCTGGCGTTGCTGTTTCCCTTGTGGGGACGTCCCACGCGCGCGCTTGCCGAAGACATGATCGAGAGCGGCCTGCGCGCGCGCTTGACCTGCGTCGACCCACGGGTGCTCGACCGATCCTTCGCGGGCCGCGAGTTCTCGCGCGAGCTGCTTCAGGACCTGCCGCCGAGCGTCGACCCCTGCGGTGAGAACGGCGAGTTCCACAGCTTCGCTTACGACGGGCCGATGTTCCGCGAGCCGATCGCGATTCGCGGCGGCGAGGTCGTGGAGCGCGACGGCTTCGTGTTTGCGGACCTCCTGGCTGTCGAAGAACCGGTACCGGCATGAACAGCCTGCTTCTGCTTTGGCTGTTGGCCGCGGGGCCGCCGCGGCGCGTCGCCTCGATCAACCTCAGCGCCGACGAGGTGCTCGTCGAGATTGCCCCGGAACGCCTCGTGTCCGTGACGCGCTTCGTCGACGAAGACGGCACCGGGAATGTGGTGGGACGCGTGCCGAAGTCGGTCGAGCGCATCCACAAGGCCGACATGGAGCAGCTCGTCGCGCTGCGGCCTGATCTCGTCATCGTCTCCGAGTACACCGACGCCGACTTCCTGAAGCAGCTCGAGCGCAGCGGCATGCGCTTCCACCGCATGCAGGGGCTTGCGTCGCTCGCCGGGATTCGCGCGGCGATCCTGGACCTGGGCCGAGCCGTCGGCGCGCTGCCCGCGGCCGAGAAGCTGGTGGCGCGCTACGACGCGACTCTCGCCGATGTCGCGGCACGGATCGCGGGGGCGGCGCGGCCGCGCGTCCTCTACTGGTCGGGCTCGATGACCGCCGGCGCCGACACCGCGCTCGGCGCGTTGATCGAGTGCGGCGGCGGCGCGAACGTGGGGCGCGAGCTGGGGCTTTCGGGGATCGTGCCGCCGGGCGCCGAGCGCGCCTTCGCCTCCGACCCCGACGCGTTCCTGGTCGGCACCTGGCCGCGATCGGTCGAATCGCTGACGCAGGATCCGCTGATGTCGCAAACCCGCGCCGTGCGCGCGAGCCGCATCGTGGTACTGCCGAGCCCGCTGCTGGTGGCGCTCTCGCAGTTCAGCGCCGACGCGTGCCGCGCGCTCGCGATGCGCTTGCACCCGGATCGGTTCCCGCTCGCGCGGCCATGAACGACGAGCGGCGCTTCGCGCGCACGCTGGCGGCGCTCCTCGTGCTTCTCGGCGTTGCGCTGTTGCTCGCGGTCGCGCTCGGCAGCGTGCCGCTGCCCGCGTCGGGGATCGTTCGCTCGCTGCTGGCACGAACCGGACTCATCTCGAACGACTGGAGCGCGACACACGAGACCATCCTGTGGACGGTGCGCTTGCCGCGGGTGCTGCTCGCGGCGATCGTGGGCGGCGGGCTGGCCGTCGTCGGCGCGACGCTGCAGGCGGTGTTTCGGAACCCGATGGCTGACTCGAGTCTGCTCGGCGTCGGCGCGGGCGCCTCGCTCGGCGCCCTGATCGCGGTGAAGCTCGGCTTCTCGTCGCAGGTCTTCCTGGCACTACCGGTCTTTGCGTTCCTGGGCGCGCTGGTGGCGGTGCTTTGCGTCTACGCGCTCGCGCACGCGGGCGGCCGGCCGTCGCTCCACGGCCTGCTGCTGACCGGGCTCGCGGTCTCGGCGCTGTGCGGCGCCGGCGCTTCGGTCTTGCTGGTGGCGACCGAGGAGTTTCGCGTCAAGATCGTCCTCTTCTGGCTGGCCGGCGGGCTCGAGGGCCGTGGCTGGACCCACGTCCAGCTCGCGGCGGCGTTCGTCGGAACGGGAACGGCGCTGACGTTCGTGTTGCATCGACCCCTGGACCTGCTGTCGCTGGGAGAGGAGGAGGCGGCTTCGCTGGGCTTGCCGGTTCACGCGGCGCGGATCGGTATGCTTTCGCTGGCCGCGCTGACCGCGGGAGCCGCCACCGCCGCGGCCGGGGGCGTTCCCTTCGTGGGGCTCGTGGCGCCGCATGCGCTGCGACCGATCGTGGGGCCTTTGGGACGGCGGCTGCTGCCGGCGTCGTTTCTCGGCGGCGCGTCGCTCGTGGTACTGGCCGATCTCGCCGCGCGCACCGTGAGCAATCACCTGGACCTGCCGCTCGGCGCGCTGACCGCGTTCGTCGGCGCGCCTTATTTCCTGATCGCGCTCCGAAAATACGAGGGCCGGGCATGATCCTCGAGGCGCGCGACATCTCGGTGCTGCGTGGCGATCGTCGCGTGATCGAGGCCTGCTCGCTCAGCCTCGACGCGGGTCAGGCTGTCGCGCTCATCGGACCGAACGCCGCGGGCAAGTCGACGCTGCTCCGCGCCCTCGCAGGCCTGCTGCCGGTCGTTGCGGGACAGGTCCGGCTGGAAGGCCGGCTCTTCTCCGAGGTGTCTCGAAGCGCCATCGCTCGATCGCTGGCACTCGTCAGCGCGGACGAGGGCGCGCCGTCGCCGCTACGGGTCGGAGACCGCGTGGCGCTCGGACGCTATCCCTACATCGGCCCCTTCCGAGAGCGCACGCCGGCCGACGACGCCGCGATCGAGCGCGCCATCGCAAGGACGGGAATCGCGCACCTCGTCTCGCGGCCGCTTGAGCGCCTTTCCGCGGGCGAGCGCCAGCTCGCCGCGCTGGCGCGCGGCCTGGCGCAAGAGCCGCGCGTGCTTCTTCTGGACGAGCCGGCGGCGCATCTGGACGTGGGCCACGAGCTGCAACTGTTTCGCATCCTGGACGAGGTCCGCCGCGAAGGCGTCGCGGTGCTGGCGGTCGTCCACGACCTGCAGCGCGCGGCGGCCTGGGCCGAACGGCTGGCGCTGCTCGACGCCGGACGAATCGTCGCCGAAGGCGCCCCCGGCGCCGTGCTCGCTTCGCAAGCGGCCGGTCGAGCGTTCGGCGTGGCGATCCGGGCGCACACGCTGCCCGGCGCGAGCCGGCCGTTCTATTCCTTCGAGTAGCAGCTAAGGGAAGAGCGGTGGCGCCACGCGCCGCTTCGTCGCCTGCTCGAACGCGAACGCCAGCTCGATGAGCCGCGGCTCGCTGCACGCGGTGCCGGTGAAGCTCACGCCGTAGGGAGACGGCTTCGCGTCGAAGCCTTCCGGGAAGGCGCTCGCCGCGCCCCCGCCACCGCCGCCGCCGAACGGCACATTCGGGACGAACGCGAACGGCACGATCACGGTGGGATAACCCGGCTTGGCGGCGATCGCCGCGCCCGACGCTCCCGGGAAGAGCAGCGCGTCGAGGTTGTGCTGCTTCAGCGCGGCGTCGATGCCCTGCGTCGCGGAGAGCAGGATGTCTTTCTCGCGGTCGGACTCGTAGCGCACGCGATCGGCGCGCACGTCCATCTCGTCCGAGATGTCGAGCTGCGCCTGGCCATACTTGATCGCGCCGCCGCGCTGGTGCGCCACGTTCCATTGCCGCAGCTCGGTGAGCGTCTTCACGGGAGCCTTTGGTCCGAGCGACTGGAGCCAGGCGTTGAAATCGCGCTTCATCCCGTACTTCAGGACCACCGAGCACTCCGCGTCCTTGCCCTTGGCGTTGTCGAGACCGGCACAGATGCCCCAGGTCAAGAAGCTGTTCTTCGCGGCGGTCGCAACGATGCTCGGAAGGTCGGCGGGATCCACGATCACGGCGCCCTGCGCCTTCAAAGCCGCGATCGCCTCGGCCATCGCCTTCGCCTGGTCGTCGTTCAAGCCGCCGCGCGGCTCCTTGGCGCCGGGCGGTGTCGTCTTGTCGAAGAAGGACGCGCGTGGGATGCCGATGCGCGCGCCCCGGAGACCGTCGGCTTTCAGGAACTTCGTGTAGTCGCGATTCGGCGGCGGCGTGCAGCGCTTGGTCGCCGCGTCGTCCGGATCGGGCGACGCCGATTCCAGCGCGCCGAACAGGATCGCGGCGTCGGTCACGCTGCGCGCCATCGGACCCGCCGTGTCCATGTCGGCGGTGATCGGGATGACGCCGTGGCGGCTGATGCGGCCCACGGTCGGCTTGATCCCGGCCAGCATGTTCTGGTTGGAGGGGCTCAGGATCGAGCCGGACGTCTCGGTGCCGACGTTCGCGGCCCAGAAGCTGGCCGCGGTGCCGATCCCCGAGCTGGAACCGCCGGTTCCGAGAACGGGCCGGCCGTCGAACGTAGCGTCGCGCGGATCACGCCGTGGATCGTAGGGGTTCATTCCATACCCGGCGAGCGCGTTGTAGTTGGCCGGCATGCCGGCCGCCACCCAATTGGCGAGCTCGGTCAGCACCGTCTTGGCGATGATCACGGCGCCCGCGTCACGCAGGTTCTTGACCAGCGTCGCCTCGTAGGCCGGCGTGAACCCATCGAAGGCGAGCGCGCCGCCGGTCGTCGGCATGTCGGTCGTGTGCACGTTGTCCTTGAGCGCGATCGGGATCCCGTGCAGCGGTCCGCGCAGCTTCCCCTGGGCCCGCTCCCTGTCCCGCTCCTCGGCAACTTTGAGCGCGTCCCGGTTCACCGTGATGACCGCGTTCAGCCTGTCCTCGTAGTACGCGATCCTCTCCAGGTGCAGCCGCACCAGCTGGCGGGACGTGATCCGCCCCTGCTCCATCGCGGCCCGCATCTCGGGGATCGTCGCCTCTACGATCTTGAAGGGCCCGGTGGTCGCCAGCTTGGCGGACTTCGCCTGCGCCGCCGCGAACGCCGCAGGCAGGACCAGAAGGCAGAGGGCTTTTCGCATTCCTAGATCCTACGTCCTTCCTCTCCAACCGAAGCGCAGGCCTGACAATGCCTGCCCGCCTGGCCGGTGACGTGGAGGCCGACTTATACTCCGAGTCGTGGTCAGCGTCGCTGTTGTCCAAAACCGTGTCAATGAGCTCCAGCAACCTCTGCTGGAACTCGTTCGTCAAAACGACCGAACCGCCCGTTCCATCGATCGCCTCTCCGAGGAGATGCGCGAGTTCAAGGAGGAGACTCGGAAAGGCAACGCCGACCTCCGCGCTTCGCTCAACCACCAGAACGCCGAGCTTTCAGAAGCACTCGGCAGACTTGCCGAAGACGTCCTCGGCCCGAGCATTCCGACACTTTTCAAACGCTTCTTTGCGGGAGCCGAGCCCGAGTTCGCGATGCGTACGCTTAGAAGGCACAAGACCACGAACGAGAGACGAGAGTTCGACACACCGGCCTGGAACGACCAGGTCTTTCTGGTATCCGAAACCAAGTCCCGACTTCGGCCGACGGATCTCGACTCGCTCGCCGAAACCATCGCCGAAGTGCGCAACTTCTTCCCGGAAGCTACTGGAAAGAAGGTCTGCGCGGCGCTCGCCTCGCTCTACATCGATTCCTCACTTGTCGCGGCCGGCGAGCGGCGGGGCTTCCTGATGATCGCGCTCGGGGACGACCTCGCCGAAGTCAAGAACTCGGAAGGCTTCAAACCAGCCGAGTTCTGAGTACGGACCCTACCGCACAGTCGTTGCCCCCGGCTGTGGGCGGACTCAGTCTTCCCGGTCGTCCTCTTCCGGCTCGAGACGCTCGGCGACGATCTCGCGCCAAGTCGTGAACGCGGACGGCGGCGCCGAGTTGGCGCGGAGCCGGTCGGCGACATCTCCAGCTTCGTCCCGCAGGGCGGGAAAGGCGCGGAGCAATCGGTGCAGATCGAGCCGATCGGAGATCCCCTTTTCCCTGTGACGGCGCGCGTCGAGACTCGTGACCTTCATCGCGGCGAGGTCGGCCGGCTCGAGCACCCGGACGCCCTCGATCCGCCGGGACTGCGGCAGGCGATCCACCTGACGCACGTCGGCGAGGTGGCGGTTCCTGGGCTTGCGGAGCTGATACACGCGGTAGCCGCGCGGCTCTACGACGCGGACCCGAGCGGCGATGCGGAGGCGATCGACGAGCTGCGCCCGAAGCTGCTCCGCCAGACCGGCCCCATCGAGCGCGAGAACGTCGAGATCCGCCGTCATGCGGGGCGGATCGCAGTAGGCGTTGACGGCCTGCGCGCCGAACAGGACCGCATCGTCCCGAGTCGCGAGCCACTCGAGCGCCTCCCGGAAAATCGACGCGAGCGGCACCTCTTCGCGGCTCATGAACTCGCGGAAAGTGAGCGGAGCATCCAACAACAGCACCCCGCGATCCTAGCACCGGCTGAGAAACGTACTGGCCCGCTCTCTACCTAAGGGACGTCCGTCCGTCGCTCGCGAGATCGCCGCGCGAGGAAGCGGGGCTTGCAATCGACGTGAGACAGGAGCCATGACGATCACGGTGGCGGCGGTGTACGAGGACGGCGTCTTGAAGCCCGAGCCTCTTACGGGCTGCCCCGTCCCAGACGACCAGCCAGCTCGCCCAGCGAGCGCACCCGCAGGTCGTCCGCGTCCGGGTACAACCCCGCTGCATCTAGGGCTGGCTCATCCACGACGGCCTTGCGCTACATCGAGATGAAGTAAACGTAGCTCAGCCGCCCCGAACGGTCGAACATCGGGTGCTAGTCCCTACTGGTCCTGCTTGCCGGAGGCTTGGACGCGCGCCCAGCTGTCCTTGAGCGTTACCGTGCGGTTGAAGACGAGCCGGCCGGGGCCCGAGTCGGGGTCGGCGCAGAAGTAGCCGAGCCGCTCGAACTGAACCGTCTCGCCGATCGGAGCCTGTGCCAGCGCGGGTTCGAGCTTGGCGCCGGCGACCACCTCGAGCGATTTTGGGTTGATGTCCTTCAGGAAGTCGCCGTCGCCGCCGGGATCGGGGCTCACGAAGAGATGGTCGTAGATGCGGATCTCGGCGTCCACGGCGTGCTGCGCTGACACCCAGTGCAGCGTCGCCTTGGGGCGGCGGCCGTCGGGGGCGTCGCCGCCGCGGGTCGTCGGATCGTAGCTGCAGCGTAGCTCGACGATCTCGCCGGCCGCGTCCTTCACGACGCTTTGGCAGGTGATGAAGTACGCGTAGCGGAGGCGGACCTCGCGGCCGGGGGCCAGTCGGAAGAACTTCTTGGGCGGGTCTTCCATGAAGTCTTCGCGCTCGATGTAGAGCTCGCGCCCGAACGGCACCTTGCGCGAGCCGGCGCCGGCGTCCTCGGGGTTGTTGACCGCGTCGATCTCTTCGACCTGGCTTTCCGGGTAGTTCTCGATTACGACCTTCAAGGGCCGCAGCGCGGCCATCCGGCGCGGCGCGTTCCGATTCAGCACCTCGCGCACGCAGTGCTCGAGCATCTCGACCTCGACGGTGCTGTCGCGCTTGGCGAGGCCGATCCGCTCGGCGAAGAGCCGCATCCCTTCGGGCGCGTAGCCGCGACGTCGCAACGCCGAGAGCGTCGGCATCCGTGGGTCGTCCCAGCCGGTCACGTGGCCCTCCTGGACGAGCTGCAAGAGACGCCGTTTCGACAGCACCGTGTACGTGAGGTTCAGGCGTGCGAACTCGATCTGGCGCGGGCGCGACGGCACCGGGATGTTCTCGAGGAACCACTCGTAGAGCGGGCGGTGGTCTTCGAACTCGAGCGTGCACAGCGAGTGGGTGATGTGCTCGATCGCATCGGACTGGCCGTGGGCATAGTCGTAGGTCGGGTAGACGCACCAGGCGTCGCCGGTTCGCGGGTGCGCCGCGTGCAGGATCCGATACAGCACGGGATCGCGCAGGTTGATGTTGCCCGACGCCATGTCGATCTTGGCGCGCAGCACGCGCGCGCCGTTCGGGAACTCGCCCTTGCGCATCCGCCGGAAGAGATCCAGGTTCTCCTCGGCCGGGCGCTCGCGGAACGGGCTCTCTTTCCCGGGCTCGGTCAGCGTCCCGCGGTTCTCGCGGATCGCGTCGGCGCTCTGGTCGTCGACGTAGGCCTTGCCAGTCTGGATCAGGTGCTCGGCCCAGGCGTAGAGCTGCTCGAAGTAGTCGGACGCATGGTAGAGGTGCTTGCCCCACGAGAAGCCCATCCAACGCACGTCCTTCTCGATCGCGTCGATGTACTCCTGCTCTTCCTTGGTCGGGTTGGTGTCGTCGAAGCGCAAATGGCAACGGCCGCCGTACTGCTCGGCGACGCCGAAATTCAGGAAGATCGACTTGGCGTGGCCGATGTGGAGGTAGCCGTTGGGCTCGGGCGGAAATCGCGTGACGATTTCCTTGTGCCTACACGTCTTCAGATCGTCCGCGATGATCTCGCGGATGAAATCGAGCGGCTTTTCTCCCGGTTCCGGTGTTTCGGTCATCTCTATTCCTTGATGGCGCGCAGCGTCTCGATCGCGCGCTTCAGACGGCGCCGGCACGTTTCTTTGCCCAGCACCGCCAGCGTCTCGAAGAGCGGTGGCGTCGCGGCGCGCCCGGTAGCGGCGACGCGTACCAGGCTCATCACGTCCTTGGCCGGCCAGCCCAGGGCTTCGGCGGCAGCGCGGATCTCCTTTTCGAGCGTTGCCGCGTCCCAGTCGAAGAGTGGATCGAAGCGCTCCTCGAGAACGACCTTCAACACCTTCGCATAGTCGGCGGTGCTGTGCCCTTTCGGAGCCAGCTCCTGGATGTCGTAGCTGACTTCGCCGACAAAGAAGAACGCCGCGTAGTCGAAGAAGGATTCGAGCGTGTCGATCCGCTCCTGGACCAGCGGCAGCACGCGTCGCAGGTACTCGTCGGCGAGCGGGCCGCCGCGCAGGCACGCGATGTACTCGTCGACGCCGAGCCGGCGCAGGTACTTGCCGTTCAACCAGGTCAGCTTCGCCACGTCGAAGACGGGGCCGCCGAGCGAGATCTTCTCGAGCTCGAAAGCGGCGGTGAACTCGGCTCCGGTGAACTCTTCGCGGTCGCCGCCGATCGAGAAGCCCATCAGCGCCAGGTAGTTCAGCATCGCCTCCGGGAGATACCCCGCGCGACGGTAGTGGTTGAGGCTGACCGGGTTCTTGCGCTTCGAGATCTTCGACTTGTCCGCGTTGCGCAACAGCGGCAGGTGGCAGTGGATCGGCGGCTCCCAGCCGAAGCCCTTGTAGAGCTGGATGTGCTTGGGCAGGGACGAAAGCCACTCCTCGGCGCGGATCACGTGGCTGATCTGCATCAGGTGGTCGTCCACGACGACCGCCAGGTGATAGGTCGGGAAGCCGTCGGTCTTCAAGAGAACCTGATCGTCGATCTGCGTGGCGGGGAAGCGGATCTCGCCGCGGAGCAGGTCGTGGACGACGAGCTCGCCTGCGCGCGGCATCTTCAGGCGGATCACGTGGGCCTCGCCGGAAGCGCCGCGCTTGGCCGCATCCGACGGATCGAGGCCCCGGCACAGGCCGTCGTAGCCGAAGTTGAGCTTCTCGGCCTTCTGCTGCTCGCGCAACGCGTCGAGGCGCTCGCGCGTGCAGAAGCAGCGATAGGCCGCGCCGTTCGCGACCAGCGTGTCCGCGTGCTCTTTGTAGATCGTGGAGCGCTCGCTCTGCCGATACGGGCCATACGGGCCGCCGACGTCCGGGCCCTCGTCCCAGTCGAGGCCCAGCCAGCGCAGCGCGTCGAAGATCATCGCCTCGCTCTTCGGGTGGCTGCGCTCGCGGTCGGTGTCCTCGATCCGCAGCACGAACTGGCCGCCATGCCTCCGGGCGAGCGCGCGGTTGAAGAGCGCCACGTAGGCGGTGCCGACGTGGGGGTCTCCGGTGGGGCTCGGGGCGATGCGGGTGCGGACGTTCATGGCGGAGGAAGTGCGGTCGCGACGGGTGGTGCGCGCGATCTCGCGAGGCGCGAGGCTATCACGGCCGTTGAGAACACGCGGCGGCGCATCTTGACACCCGCGGACCCGGTCGAGATAATTCTGGACGGCGCTATCGTCTAGGGGTTAGGACGGTTGGTTCTCAGCCATCAAACCGGGGTTCGAATCCCCGTAGCGCTACCAAATCCCAACACAAGATTTCACGCTCAGAGACTTGAGCCCCGCGTGGCGCTCGTATAGCCTTGTTGAACTAATCCCCATCTATTGGATGGGACGGGCTCAACCTGTTTCTGGAGAACAACATGCCTAATCTCGCGACGGCGCTTCGCGCCGAAATACGCGCTACCGCCGGTAGAGAGCTGGCGGTGGCGCTGGCCCCGCTCCACCGGATCGAGAAGGACCTCAAAGTATTGATCGCGCTGCTCAAGCAGCGGCGTACCGCTCCTGCCGGCGGCGGATACGCGACTGCGGTCTTCCCGGCACGGCCGGCGGGCCGGCCGCCCAAGCTCAGCGGCGGCGACACGCTGCGTCCCGCCGAGGTGGTGGCCATAAGGCGCCGTTTCGGCTTGAATCGGGTTCAGTTCGGCCGATTGGTCGGGGTCAGTACTTGGACGGTGTTCATGTGGGAACACGGCAAGGTCGCCCCGAGCTCGGATAGCGCTGCCCGGCTGCGTCACGTCGCGAAGATGAACCCCAAGGCGGCGTTCGCCCGCGCCGTCAAGCCGAAGGGCCGTCGCTAGTCGTTCTTCCGCTCCGGGCTGTCGCCGCGGATCCAGGAAAAGAGCGAGAAGGACGAACGCGGCTCCGGTGCCGCTGGAGGTGCGGGCGCGGGTTCCTGCGAGGCGCTTGGAGTCGATCCGGCCTCGGCGGTCTCGCTGCCCTCGCCCCCCTCGTCGTCGTGGTCGTCCCCTTCCGGACCGTAGGAGTCGTCGCCCCCCGCGGGGCCCGATGCTTCGCCGAACGATCCCGCCGCCAAGGGCGAGGCATCGCCTCGCAGACGGCCACGGCCACGGCCGCGCCGGCGCCGGCTCGGACGGGCCGCGCTGGCATCGACGGCGGGCGGCGCGCCGTCCGTGGCCGGAACGACGCCTGGGGCCGGCGTCGCGCCCAGGGGTGCCCCGACGCCGTTGGTCGCCGCCGCCGGCTCGATCTTTCCGACGCTACCCGCGCCCAGGTCCTCGACGATGTAGCTGCCGGAACGCTGGTCGCGCCGTAACGTGACGATGTTCTGCCGCTGCGCTTCCTCGAGCAGATGCGAAAAGGTGCGGAAGCCGAAATAGGTCTCGTTGAACTGCGGCTTCTTGCGCTTCATGGTCTCCTTGACCATCGAGCCCCAGAGCGTGTCCTTGTTCTCGCGCTGCAGCGCCAGCACCGCGTCCACCAGCAACGAATACGCCTCCTGCACCTTCTCGGGAACGTTGGCGGCGACCTGCGGCATCGGGCGCTGCTGGCCGCGGACGAGGTCTTCATAGAAGATGAACTCGTCGCAGTTCTCGACCAGCAGGCCCGAGGTCGAGTTCTTCACGCCGACCCCGATCACGTACTTGTTGTTCTCTTTCAGCTTGCTGACCAGCGGCGAGAAGTCGCTGTCGCCCGAAGCGACCACGAAGGAGTTGATGTGCTCCTTCTGGAACGACATGTCCATCGCGTCGACCACCAGCCGGATGTCGGCGGAGTTCTTGCCGCCGACCGACTTCTGCGGCACCTCGATCAGCTCGATGGCGGCTTCGTGGAAGCTGCGCTTGTAGTCCGAATAGCGGCTCCAGTCGGCGTACGCCTTCTTGGAGAGCACCTTGCCCTTTTCGAGCAAGCGCTCCAGCACGAGGTTGACGTCGAACTTGCGGTAGTGAGCGTCGCGGACGCCGATCGCGATGTTTTCAAAATCGATGAACAGGGCGATCCGCTGCTCATCGTGTCCGTTCATAGCCAATCCAGTTTCCTCCTGGGGGTGTCTTTCTTGACGTCATTCCTCAGAAGACCGCTCTCCTCATGGAGTTACGGCCCGACACCCCCGACGCCGGCCCCAGAATGCGGGTTACGGGCGGGTGGCGCCCGGAAACGACCCCGGGGCCTTGGGAACCTCAGAATCCTAGCACGAGCCTGGGCCGGCCCCCATCACGCTCGAGCAGCCGCTCCGCTCTCGACCCGAGCTCCGCGTGCTTAACACGCGCCGTTTCAAGCGCTTAAAGCGGTCTCCCAAAGGAGCTAACCGGGGCGTAGGCTCGGGCGTCTCATGAGGCAGATGGAGGTCGGAGATGCGGCCCTTGTCGCCCGTGCCCGGGCTGGCGATGAGAGCGCTCTTCAGGGCCTCGTCGAACGGCACAGCCGAGCGGTGTTTCGCCTCGCCTATCGAATGACACGCAACGAGCAGGATGCCGAGGACGCGGTGCAGGAGACGTTCCTGAAGGCTTTCAAGCGCCTCGATCAGTTCGAGGACAAGGCAAACTTCGGAAGCTGGATCTACCGGATCGCGGCGAATTGTTCCTACGACACGCTGCGCAGCCGCGCGCGACGCGAGTCGCGGCTAGTGCTCGATCCGGACGATCAGGGAAGTGAGGATCGGATGCAGCAAGTCCCAACCAACGAGCCGTCGCCGGAACGGCTGGTGCTGAGCGGCGAGGTGCGCACCCGGGTCGGCGCCGCGATGGCGCGGCTCTCGGATCGCGAGCGTTCCGCGTTCGTGCTCCGGCATTTCGAGCAGATGTCGACCCGCGAGATCGCGACGATCCTGGGGCTCGACGAAGGCGCGGCCAAGCACAGCGTGTTCCGCGCGGTGAAGAAGCTGCGCATAGCACTCGAGCCGTATCTGCCGCAGATCGCGAAGGCGGCGCTGTGAGGCAACATCCTTCCGAAGACGATCTGGTCCTGCTTTTCTATGCCGAAGCGGACGACGAGGCTCCACTGCGTGCGCATCTCGGTAGCTGCGCAGAATGCCGCGCCGCGATGCAGGCGCTCGGCAGCCTGCTAGCGACGCTGCGCGAGGATGACATCCCGGAGCGCGGCGAGGACTTTTCACGCAGCGTCTGGGAGAGCGTCAAGCGGCAAGGGACGCCGATCACGCTCATCCCGCGCCGCGCGCGTGTCCTGCCGTGGGCGCGACGACTGGCACCTTTCGTGGCGCTCGCCGCGTCGCTGCTGATCGCGTTCCAGCTCGGCCGCGTCTCGCGTGTCGACGACCCGATCACGGCCGTGGTGCGCGAACGCATCCTGCTGGTCGCGGTTTCCGAGCACCTGGAGCGCACGCAGATGGTGCTGGTGGAGCTGCAGCACGCGTCTGGCAACGGGGAGGTGGACCTGTCCAGCGAGCGCCAATGGGCGCGGGAGCTGGTGCCCTCGAATCGGCTCTATCGCCAAGCCGCGGTGCACGCCGGCGAGACGAGCATGGCGAACGTTCTCGAGGATCTGGAACGGCTGCTGGTCGAGGTCGCCAACGGCCCGGAGCGGGTCTCCCCCGCCGCGTTCCAGGAGATCCAGATGCGCATCGAGTCGCAGGGCATCCTGTTCAAGGTGAAGGTCATCGAATCGCAGGTGCGCGAGCGCCAGCGCGAAACGCCGCGCGACCTTCGCAAAGGGCTGGCGTCCTAGATGCGGGGATCGCAATCGTCCTCAGGGAGTCATTCAATGAAACGGATCATGAATATCGTTCTGGCACTCGGCCTGTCGGCTGGCCTGACCGGGAAGGCGCTGGCGCAGTCCCGCGACGCGGAGTTGCGTCTGGCTGCCGTGGAGGACGCGCGCGACGCGCAAGAGCAGGCGGAGCGCGACAAGGAGTGGGCGCAACGAGACAAGGAGAGAGCCGAGCGCGACGAAGCGCGACGCCGTGAGGATCAGGCGCGCTGGGCGGTCGAGAAGACCAGGACGCGCGACGAGCGCGGCTATCAACGCGCCGTCGAGCTGATGGATGCCCGCCAGTGGGACAAAGCGCTCGCAGCTTTCGAGGAGGTGATCGCCAAGAACGAGACGCGCGTCGACGCCTCGCTCTACTGGAAAGCGTATGCGCTCGCCAAGCTCGGCCGCCGCAACGAAGCGCTCCAGAGCCTGGAAGCCCTGCGCAGCGGTCACCCGCAGAGCCGCTGGCTGACCGAGGCCAGAGCACTCGAGGGTGAGGTGAAGCAGGCCTCCGGCCAGGCGCTGTCGCCCGAAGCGGAAACCGACGAAGACTTGAAGCTGATGGCGCTGAACGCGCTCATCAACACCGAGCCCGAGCGCGCCGTGCCGATGCTCGAAAAGGTGCTGCACGGCACTAGCTCGCGCAAGCTGAAGGAAAAGGCGATGTTCGTGCTCACCCAGAGCGGCTCGCCCAGGGCTCGAGAGATCACGGCCCAGATCGCGAAGGGCCCCTCCAACCCCGACCTGCAGATGCTGGCGATCAAGAACCTCGGGATCTTCGGCGGGTCGGAGAGCCAGCAGACGCTCGCCGACGTCTACCGGCAATCGAACGATCCCGAGGTGAAGAAGGCGGTGCTGCGCAGCTTCATGGTTTCCGGCGCGCGCGCGCGCGTGCTGACGGCCGCCAAGACCGAGAAACTCCCCGAGCTGCGCCTGGAAGCCATCCAGCAGCTCGGCGTGATGGGCGCGCAGACGGAGCTCTGGGACCTCTACACGACCGAAGCCGCGATCGAGGTCAAGAAGAAGATCCTGAACTCGATGTTCATCGGCGGAAACTCCGAGAGGCTTTCCGAGCTGGCGCGCACCGAGAAAGAGCTGGAGCTGCGCAGGGAGGCGATCAACAGGCTGGGCGTGATGGGCTCGAAGAAAACCGGCGAGCTGCTGATCTCGCTCTACGACTCCGAGAAGGACAAGGAGCTGAAGAAGGAGATCGTGAAGGGGCTGTTCGTCCAGGGCAACGCCGCCGGTCTCGTCGCGCTGGCGCGCAAGGAATCCGACGTCGAGATGAAGAAGGCGATCGTGAGCAAGCTCTCGGTGATGAACCGGAAGGAAGCAACCGACTACCTTCTGGAGATCTTGAACAAGTGAAGCGGCTCGCTCTCGGCCTGGTCCTGGTCGCGACGGCTGTTCTCCCCGCACTGGCCGACCCGCCGCGGCTCACGAACGGTACGCTCGTGACGCGCTCGGCCAGCGGCGGCCTGGAGACGGCGGTCCAGGCGCTGGTGCGTGCAGGCGACGCGCCGCGCTGGATCGGCTGGAGCGTGGCCTCGGATCGCCCGCGCGAATCGTGTTGCTACGAATGCCGGCATGGCGGCAACTGCTGCCCCGGCTGCCGGCTCGAGGGCGACGCCTCGACGAGTGGGCCGAGGCAGACGGCCCCGGGCGTCGTTCGGCTGGAGGGCGACCCGACGCTGCTCGTGCTGCTGCGCGCCGAAAATGGCGTCATCACCAAGATCAAGCAAGTCTCGGGCGAATGTCCTCTCGACGGCGGCGGCACCACTCTTTTCTTCCTGAGCGACGCCAAGAGCGCCGAGAGCCTCCGCTTCCTCGCCACGCTCGTCGCCGCGTCGGGCGAACGAACCGAGCAAAGGCTGGCGGACCAGGCTCTGGCGACGCTGGCGATGCACGCCGATCCAATGGCACTCGACATCCTGATCGATCGTGCTCGAACCGGCGCCACGGTCCACTTGCGTGGCCAGGCGCTCTTCTGGCTGGCGCAGCGGGCCGGCGACAGGGCCGTCGCGACGATCGCGCGCGCGATCGAGGACCCCGCGACCGAGGTCAAGAAGAAAGCCGTCTTCGCGCTCAGCCAGCTTCCGAAGGACGAGGGCGTGCCGCTCTTGATCCAGCAGGCACGCGCCAACAAGAACGCCGCGGTGCGCAAGCAGGCCTTCTTCTGGCTGGGCCAGTCGAAGGACCCGCGAGCGCTGCGCTTCCTCGAGGAAGTGCTGAAGTAGACCGCTAGACCAGCCAGCGGCCGGCGCCGGACAGGTATTCCTCGTAATCGGCCACGGCATCGTCGAAGACGGCGCCGTGTTCGCGAAACGCCGCGGGCGTGAAGCTGGTGGTCACGGCCACCACCCGCATGCCGGCGGCCGTCGCGGCGACTACGCCGAGCGGCGCATCTTCGAACGCGACGCATTCGCCCGCCGGCACGCCGAGCCGCGTGGCGGCTTCGAGGAATACGTCGGGAAACGGCTTGCCGCGCGCGACTTCGTCGCTGCGCACGACGTGCGTGAAGCGCGACTCGAGTTGGAGCTCACGCAGCGCGTGCCTTACGTTCTCGGCCGGAGCGGAGGTCGCGATGGCGGCGGGGAGATCGAGTGTAAGCAGCCGCTCCAGGAGCCGCAGCACGCCGCGATGCGGCTGGATCCTCCCACGCGACAGCTCGCGATACAGCCCTTCCTTCTCGCCGGAATAGCGCTGCAGCTCGTCTTCGCTCAGAGCTTTGCCGAAGAGGTCGGGAAAGATGTCGCGATTGCGCCTTCCGTCGAAGCGGGAGCGGCCCGCTGCTCCGAGCGGTGGCAGTCCGTGGCGCGAGGCGAACGTCTCGAAGGCGCTCGCGTGGAGCGCCATGTTGTCGACCAGCGTGCCGTCGAGATCGAAGACGAAACCGCGCGGGTTCAATCGTGCGCCGATCGCGGGCGCGCCGCAGGCAGCGGAAACGCGGCGTGCAACGGGCGCTCGCGGCTCTCGTCGTCGTAGAAGACGCGCTCCAGGAACAGGCCCGACGGCGGCGCGGTCAAGCGCGCCGGAATGTCGGAGTGCTCGTGCAGCAGCCCCGCCACTTCGGCCATCGAAAGCTTGCCGCGGCCGACGTCGGCCAGCACGCCGACCACACGCCGCACCATCTTCCAGAGGAAGTGCGAGCCTACCATCCGGATCAAGATGAGCTCGCCCTCCTCGCGCACGTCCAGTGTCTCGACCAGGACGCGCGTCGAGACGTCCTCGGGGTCGGCGTCGGCGAAGCTGCGGTAGTCGTTCATGCCGAGAAACAGGCTCGCGGACTTGCGCATCTTCGGCACGTCCAGCTCGTCCTTGATCCACCAGACGTAAGGCTTGAGGAACGCGGTGCGCCGCCGCGCGATCTGATACAGGTAGCTGCGCGCGACCGCGCTGTGCCGGGCGTGAAAGCGGCGCGCGACGCGCTCGATCTCGAGCAGGTTGATGTCGCTCGGCAGGGCGTCGTTCAGCGACATGCGCAGCCGGTCGGGAAACAGGTGCGTGTCGATGTCGAGATGCGCCACCTGGTGCAGCGCGTGCACGCCGGCGTCGGTGCGGCCGGAGCCGTAGAGCTCGAACTTCTTCTCGCCGGTCGCTGCCTGCACCGCGCTCGACAGCTCGCCTTGCACGGTGCGTGCATTTTTCTGGATCTGCCAGCCGCTGTAGCGGGTGCCGGCGTACTCGAGGGTCAGCTTGAAACGAGGCATCGCGAGCAGCATACGGCCTCGTGGCAGGTTGACAGCGGCCGCCGGGCGGCGCAGCATAGGAAGCGAAAGAAAGGCGAAAACGCATGGCGACCGCCCCGTCACTGAGGACCGTCCTCGAAGATCTGCTCCGGAACAAGAAGCTCGAGGCCGAGCGCCCGCCGTTACGCGGAGAAGACACGCGGCCACGACCCGTCGCCACCGGGATCTCGGCGCTCGACAACGCGATCCTCGGCTTTCCGCGCGGCCAGCTCTCCGAGATCAGCGGGCCGCTCTCTTCGGGCCGGACCGGCGTGCTGCACACGCTGCTGGCGCGAGCCACCCGCCACGGTTCGCTCGCCGCATGGATCGACCCGCACGACCGCTTCGATCCCGAATCGGCCGAAGCTGCCGGCGCTGATCTCGAGCGACTGCTGTGGCTGCGTGGGCGATCTCTGCCCGACGCCGTCGCCGCAGCCGGAACGCTGCTCGGGTCGGGCCTCTTCGAAGCCGTCGTCCTCGACGGCGCGAGCGCCTCTCCCGCCGAGCTCAGGCGCTTGCCCGGCTCCACCTGGATCCGCTTGCAGCGGGCGGCGCAAGGCACGCCCACGGCCCTTTTGCTCGTGGCGCCCGAGCACGTCGCGTGCGGCCCCTTGGGCGTGCGGCTCGACCTTCAGCGCGCGCGGCCACGCTGGTCAGGCGCCGGGCCGGGACGGTTGCTGCGCGGCCTGGACGGCGAAGTGACCGCCGGCCGCCATGCTCTGCAGCGCATCGCGTTCACGCTGCACGCTCTATAAAAGGATGTACGGCGCGCTGCATTCGCCGGCGGCGCTCCTTGCCGAGAATGCGCTCGCCGAGCTGGCGCGCAGCTTCACACCGCGCATTCAGGCTTTCGGCGCGACGCCGGTGCTGATGGACCTCCATGGCCTCGGCCGCGTGTTTCCGACAAAAGAGGCGCTGGGCAGAGCCATCCTCGACGCCGCGCGAGACCGGTTGCTCGAGGCCAACCTGTCGCTATCGCACTCCCGCGTGACGGCGCTGGTGCTCGCGCGGGCGCAGGTCGGGCTCTGCATCGTCGCTCTCGGAAGAGAAGCCGAGGCGCTCGCACCCTTGCCGCTTCGGCTCCTCGAGCTGGACGAAGACCGCGCCGGGCTCTTCACGCGCTGGGGCCTGCGCACGTTTGGCGACCTTCAGGCCTTGCCGAGCAGCGGGCTCTTCGAACGGCTCGGCGCCGACGGACCGCGGCTCTGGCGTCTCGCGCGCGGCGAGGACGCTCAGCCACTCGTGCCGTCTTCGCTTCCCGAAGCTTTCGAGATGCGGCTCGAGATCGAGTGGCCAGTGGATGGTCTCGAGCCGTTGGCGTTCCTGCTAACCCGCGTGCTCGAGCCGCTGTGCGCGAAGCTGGTCGAGCGCGGGAAGAAGGCGGTGACGTTGACGATTCAGTACGGTATCGTGGACGGCAGCGTGCACGAGCGCTTGCTGAAGCCGCTCGCGGCGACGGCGGAGCCGCGCACCTGGCGCACGCTGGCGCTGCTCGATCTCGAAGCCCATCCTCCGCGCGAGCCGATCCAGTCGCTCGCGCTCTGCGCCGTCCCGACGGCGGCGCGGCGCGTGCAGTTCTCACTGCTCGATCCCGCGCAGACCTCGCCCGAGAAGCTGGCCGAGACGCTGGCGCGGCTCCACGAGTGGACGCGCGACGGCAAGAGCGGAGCGGCGCTCGTCCTCGACACGCATCGGCCCGGCGCGTTCGTCGTCGGCTCGTTCGCACCCGGATCAGCGACTGGCGTGGTTCGCGACGCCGTCACGCCACGGCTCGCGCTGCGCGCCTTCCACCCGCCGCTCCCTGTCAGCGTGCGTTCGAAGGACGGGGCGCCGGAGTTCCTGTCCGCTAGCGGCGTGAGCGGCCCGGTCGTGGATCGCGCGGGCCCGTGGCGCGTCTCGAGCGATTGGTGGGACGTGGCCTTCTCCTGCGAGGAGTGGGACGTGCTGCTCGCGAGCGGAGGCCTGTATCGGATCTACCGCGACCGGCTGCGCGATGCGTGGTTCGTGGCGGGAGAGCTGGACTGACCGATTCCCGCCCGCGCCTGGGCGATCGTCGGCAGTGACTCGATGTAGCGCAGGTAGGGCTTCAGGTCGAACTTGCGCGCGGTGTTGTCGGACGACATGTAGCGAATCGTGCCGAGCACCTTCCGCTCTCCGGGCCACGGCCGATCGAAGAGGCCGAAGCACCACAGGATGCCGGTGTACGAGTTGGGGTCGCGGCCGTCGAGCGCGTACTTGTTGTTGAGGTGCACCAGCGTCTCGTAGGCCTGACTGGGACTCTTCGACCATTCGATCAGCTTCTTGCCCCACAACATGCGCAGGTAGTTGTGGATCGCTCCGGTCGCGACCAGCTCGCGCTGCGCGGCGTTCCACAGCGGATCGTGGGTCTCGCCGTTTTCCCACTCCTCGGGCGAGTAGAGATACGCGCGCGGGTCGCGCGCATGCGCGAGCAGCGTGCCGAGCGCCCACTCCGGCAACGCTCTCTCGAGGCTCTCCGTGTCGGCGCGACGCTTCCAGTGCCAATGGAAACCGATGTCACGCCATGTGATCGCCTCGTCGAGGAAAGCGTTCACGTCGGCGTCGTCGCAGAAGAAGCCCTCGCGCTTGCCGCGCGCGTGGATGCGCAGCTCGCCTGGTGTCCAGTCGCCGGTCGTGAAGAGAACGCGCTCGACGACCTCCTCGATCGATATCTGGCCGAAGTGGAGATACGGGCTGAGGCCGCTCGAGTGGCCCGTCTCGAGCGGCATCGGCTGTGAGCGATCCTCGGCGTAGCCGCGCAAGCGTCTCTTCAGAAACGCCTGAAGGCGCGCCTTTGCCGCGATACTGCCTCCTGGAGTCGCGGCGACCGGCGGCACGCTCGGATCGAGCGGCAATGAGGCCAGGAAGGAATCGAGGTCGGGCGCGGCCCAGGTTTCGAACGGGGGGGCGACAGGACGCGATGCGACATCGCGGAGCTTCGGTGTGGTCGCGGCCCGGTGCGGCCAGGCCTCCACGAAGGCCTTGTGGATCCGGGGCCGCAGATGTACGGCGGCTGCGGCCGGTGCGCCGAGCAGCGCGAGCGGGACCAGGGAATTCGAGTCCACGGCGAAGACCGGCACGTCCACGGCGCGCGCGAGCGCTTCGCTGTGGCGCGGCACGACGAAGCAAGGGAAGTCGTCGGTCACCACGAGGCTGGCGCGCGCCGCCAACGGCTTCAGAAGCCCGCGCCCGGAGACTTTCGGCGTCTCGACGAACGGCCAGTAGTTGAAGCCGAGCCTCTCGGCGGCGGCGGCATTCGCCCGCATGCCTTCGAGGACGAAGCTGTGCAGTCTCCGGTTCGCCCACGGATAGTCGAGGCGCAGCCCTTCGAAGACGACCAGCGGCTTTTCGAGCTCCTCGGCGCAGGCGAGCGCGTAGTCGAGCGCGTGGTTGCGTTCGAGCCGCCTGTAGATTTGCATCCAATACAGGACGTACTCGCCGCGCGCGTTGATGCGCGCCGCATTCAGCCGGCGCAGGCGCGCTTCCTTATACGACTTCATCGCCGGAGCCAGTGTAGGGGACGGCCGCGAGGACTCTAGGCGACGCGCGCTAAGATCGCTGCTGGGTTGCGAATGGCGAAAGCACGCCGGTTGGGTGGCGTACGCAAGGTGGGCATCCTCACGGGCGGCGGTGACTGCCCGGGCCTGAATGCGGTGATTCGCGCGGCCAGCAAGACCGCGTTCAACCTGGGAGTCCAGGCCTACGGAATCGAAGACGGCTTCGACGGCCTGCTCCAGAGGAAGGTCCGCGAGCTGCGGCCGCAGGACGTGAAGGGAATCCTGCATCTGGGCGGGACCATCCTCGGAACCACCAACCGCGCCAACCCGTTCCGCTATCCGGTCGAGAAACGCGGCCGAATCGTCGAAACCGACCGTTCCGACGAGGTCGTGCGGAACTTCCGGCGGCTGGGGCTCGATGCGCTGATCGCGATCGGCGGCGACGGCACGCTCGCCATCGCGCACGCTCTTGCGCGCAAGGGCATCCCGCTCGTCGGCGTGCCCAAGACGATCGACAACGACATTCCCGCGACCGTGATCACGTTCGGCTTCGACACGGCCGTCTCGACCGCCACCGACGCGCTCGACAAGCTGCATTCGACTGCCGAGTCGCACAAGCGCGTGATGGTGGTGGAGCTGATGGGCCGCTACGCGGGGTGGATCGCCCTCCACGCCGGAGTGGCCGGCGGGGCCGACGTGATCCTGATCCCGGAGATTCCGTTCGACGTCGACCGCGTCTGCGACAAGGTGAGGGAGCGCGTGCGCAAGGGGCGCGACTTCTCGATCGTGGTGATCGCCGAGGGCGCCAGGGAAAAGGGTGGCGCGTTGCGGACGAAGGGCGAGAAGCAAGCAGGCCGTGAGCCGCTCCTGGGCGGGATCGCGGAATGGCTCGGCAAGGAAATCGAGCGGCGCACCGGCAAGGAGTCGCGCAGCCTGGTGCTCGGCCATCTACAGCGTGGCGGCGCGCCGACGACGTTCGACCGGCTGCTCGGGACGCGTTTCGGCGCGGCGGCGATGCGGCTGGTCGCGGAGGGCGCTTTCGGCAAGATGGTTGCGCTGAACCCGCCCCGGGTGATGGCGGTCTCGCTGGCCTCGGTCGTGGGTTCGGGCAGGATTCGTTCTGTCCCGCTCGGCTCCGACGTCGTTCGCTCGGCACGCGACCTCGGCATCGGCTTCGGCGATTGAAGCGGGCTTTGTTGGTGGCGGCGGTGGCGCTGGCCTTCGGCTGTCGCGCGTTTCATTTCGGACCGCGCCCCGCGGAACCGCGGCCCGCGCCGGAGCCGGCGCCCGTCAAGAAGGTGGACGTCGAGATCGTGGTGGGCGCCCGGGCCGAGCCGTCGCACCTCCTGTATGGAGGCGGCGACGCCCAGATCCTGGTGCGGGTGCAGAAACGCGGCGGCGCTCCTTTCCCCGGCGTCGAAGTGAGCTTGTCGGCGTCCGACGGAACCCTGTTCTCGTCGGGCCACATCCTGACGACCGACGCGCGTGGCATGACCCGCGACCGTCTGACCACGCGGCAAACCGCGACCGTTACACTGAACGCGGGCGGGACGCGCTACACGTTCCTGGTCCCGGTCGACCCCAAGCCGAAATAGCCGGTGCTCGACTCGTTCCTCGATTGGCTCGCGGCGTTGCCGACACCCGCGACGTACCTGACGCTGGTTCTGCTCGCGGCGATCGAGAACGTCTTCCCACCGGTGCCGGCGGACGTGGCCGTGGCGCTCGGAGCGTTCCTGGCGCAGCGCGGCGAGATCAGCGCGCCGCTGCTCGGCGTTTTGTGCTGGCTCGCCAACGTGGCCTCGGCAGTCGGAACCTACTGGCTGGGACGCGCCCGGGGCGCGCAGTTCTTTGCGAGCGGCTGGCCCCGCAAGCTCCTGCCGCCGGAGGCGCTCCAGGCGCTCCACGACGCCTACCAGCGCCGTGGCACTCTCGGCATCTTCGTGTCGCGCTTTCTTCCCGGCGTTCGCGCGGCGGTCCCGCCATTCGCGGGGGTCGCGGGGCTCTCGCCGGCGCGGGCGATCCTGCCGATCGCCGCTGCCTCGGCACTCTGGTACGCGGGCTTGATCACGGCCGGCACCGCCCTCGGCCTGCAGTGGCCGGCGGTGCGTGCGCTCGTGGAAGGCGTCACCGGAGCGCTTGGCGTCGTCGGCGGCCTGGTGGCGGCGGGCATCGTCTTCTGGTTGGCGCGCCGACGGCGACGCTGACGCCCTTCGAGAGGCTACTTATTGCCCAGGCTCGCGACGATGCCGCGGATGCGGCCACGGGTCTCGTCGGAAAACCAGGCATCCAGCCATTCGCCCATCGACTCCCGGTCGCGGGCGCGCATCTCGTGAAGTGCTGTCTGCCGTAGGTAGCGCTTCGTCAGGCTGAGCGAGCGCGCGTCCTTGTCGAGAAACTCCTCGAGCTGCTTCAGGCACGCGGCTTCGAAGCCTTCCGCCTCCAGAACGGCGTGTGCGAGGCCGGCGTGGAGCGCCGCCTCGTCCGAGAAGTTGCGGCCCAGGAGCGCGACGCTGGTGACGGCGCTCGCCGGCACTTGCGACCGGAGCAGCGTCGCAACTGACCAGGGCAACGGAACGCCGACTTTCACCTCGTTGAGGCCGATCTGCGCGCCGCGCTTCAAGAGCCGGAGATCGGCGGTGAGCGCGAGGATGCAGCCGCCCGCTATCGCGTGGCCGGACACGGCGGCCACCACCGGCTTCGGAAGCGCGTAGAGCGCGAGCATCGCGTCGCTGAACGTTTGCATGAAGCGCTCCATCGCGCCGCGGTCCAACTCCACGAGCGACACGAGGTCGAGGCCCGGACAGAACAGCTTGGGATGCGCTGACGCGAGCAGCACGCCGCGGATCTCGGGGTCGGCCTCGAGCAGGCGGCACGCCTCCAGCAAGTCACGGATCAGGGCTTCGTCGATGGCGTTGGCGCGGGCCTTGTCCATGCGCAGCACGGCCAGCGGGCCCGAGCGCTCGATGCGCAGCGTCTCCATCGGTTCGCGACTCTAGCATCGCGCTTGACGGGCTCGGCCCACAGGGTCTATCCTCTGTATAGGGGTGGGGGGTATATGAACGAAGCCACGCCGCTGCGTCTGAAGATCTCGGGGATGACCTGCGGCCACTGCGTGGCACGCGTCACCAAAGCGCTCACGGGAATGCCTGGCGTGAGCGTCCAGAGTGTTGCGGTCGGCCGGGCCTTGGTCTCGTTCGATCCGGCCCAGGCCGACGCGGTCCGGATCGCCGGCGCGATCCGGGAGATCGGCTTCGAGGCACGGCCGGACTGACCGATGGCGACCAGCCGGATCACGATTCCCGTCGGCGGCATGACCTGCGCGGCCTGCCAGAACGCCGTGTCGGGAGCGCTGCGTCGCGAAGCCGGCGTGAGCGACGCGAGCGTGAGCCTGATGCTGCGCAGCGCGACCGTCACGTTCGACCCCGCTTCTGGAACGCCGGACCGGTTCGTCGCCGCCATCCGCAAGACCGGCTACGAGGCGGAGTTGCCGTCGCCCGAGACGAGCGAGATCGAGGCGCAGGCGGCGCGCGACCGCCACGCTGAGCGGGAGTACGCCGACCTGAAGCTCCAGACGGCCCTGAGCCTCGGCGTCGCGATCGTCTTGATGGCGGCTGCGCACCAGCTTCCGCCGCTCGTCCAGATGGCGGCGACGCTCGCGGTCATGAGCTTTCCCGGACGGATGTTCTACCGCCGGGCGCTCGCCGCCGTCAGGCACGGCGTCGCCGACATGAACAGCTTGATCAGCCTCGGCACCGG
>CAZVOI010000918.1:0-2423 GCA_964628275.1 uncultured Acidobacteriota bacterium
CAGCGCGACGATGGGCTGGGACGCGAGGATGCTGGTGCCGGCGCGACTTCAGTCCACGTAGTTCTTGTAGTTATTTCTCGATAGCCCAAGCGCCACCAGCGCGCCAAGACAATAGCCATGTGACGCACACCCGGCCCTATCCGATCGCTGCGTAGAGGCCGGAAAGCCCGTTACAATAGGGGCTCCGAGGTCGTTCATGAAGACGCGCAATTTCCGTCGATCGGCACGCCGGCTGCTCTCGAAAGCTCCCCGTCGCATCTTCGGCGCCAGCTAGCCGCTCCCAAAGGCCAACCACCAGACGTCGGGAGCCCTCGGGAACGGTGTCGTCTCGCTCCGCATAGCGAAGGAATCGTCGCATGTCGAAAGCCGTCGTCGTGCCCATCAAGCCCAACGGGAACAAGGAGCGGCCGCGCCGCAAGAAGCCGGCCGCGGCCGTGCCGCGCCCGGGGCTGAGCAAGAACAAGCTGATCGAGGAGAGCAGCCGCTGGCTGTCGATCATCAACGCGCACAAGCTGAACGACTACAAGCGCCGCAAGGTGGTCACCGACACCGTCGACAACTTCCGGCTCTACTACAACAAGGGCTACCTCGAGTACCGGAAGTCGGTCACCGAGGGCGGCGAGTTCGCGGCGATCGAGTGGAGCGGCAAGGGCTCGCACTTCGAGGACATCACCGGCCGCCGCTTCATCGACTGCCTGGGCGGCTACGGCATCTACTCGGCGGGCATCAACCATCCCAAGATCGTGCGCGCCGTGAAGTCGCAGCTCGAGCGGATGCCGCTGTCGTCGCAGGAGCTGCTCGACCCGCTGCGCGGCGCGCTGGCCGAGCTCTTGGGCGAGCTGGCGCCGGGCGACCTGCAAAAGTGCTTCTTCATCAACAACGGCACCGACGCGATCGAGGGCGCGATGAAGCTCGCGCGCATGTACACCAAGAAATCGGGCTTCATCTCGACGATTCGCGGCTTCCACGGCAAGAGCTATGGCGCGCTGTCGCTGATGGGCAAGGGCGAGTACCGCCAGCCGTTCGAGCCGATGCTGGAGGACGTGTACTTCGTCCCGTTCAACGACGCGCTGGCGGTCGAGAACGAGCTCAAGAAGGCCGAAGCGGTGGGCATGTCGATCGCCGCCGTGGTGGTCGAGCCGGTGCAGGGCGAGGCCGGCGCGATCGTTCCGAGCGACGAGTACTGGCCGGCGCTGCGCGAGCTGTGCACCCGCTTCGGCGTGCTGCTGATCGCCGACGAGGTGCAGACCGGGATGGGCCGGACCGGAAAGATGTTCGGCGTCGAGCACTGGGACGTCACGCCCGACATCATGTGTCTCGGCAAGGCGCTCGGCGGTGGCGTGATGCCGCTGTCGGCCTTCCTGTCGACACCCGAGATCTGGAAGGTGCTCGAGGACAACCCGTTCATCCACTCGTCCACCTTCGGCGGCAATCCCCTGGCGTGCGCGGCGGGCATCGCGGCGGTCAACGTCACGCTCGAGGAAGACCTGCCGGGCCAGGCGGCCGCGACCGGCGAATACTTGCTGGCGGAACTGCGCTCCTTGCAAAAGCGCTTCGCCGACCACTGGCTGGAGGTGCGCGGTCTCGGCCTCCTGATCGGCCTCGAGTTCCTCGACAGCGAGTTCGGCTACGCGGTGGCCGCCGGCCTCTTCAAGCGCGGCGTCCTGGTCGCGGGCACGCTCTTGAACGCCAAGACGCTGCGCATCGAGCCGGCCCTCAACATCGAGCGCGGCCTGGTGAACGAGCTGCTCGCGAAGCTCGAAGAGACGCTGGAAGAGCTGACCGACTAGAATCGGACCTGAGCCATGTCTCGCTTGCGCCTCGCCCTGTCGACCCTCATCGTCATCTTCTCGGCTGCGGGTTGTTCAGACGATCCAACCGGGCCGGCGCCCAAGACCCAGGACTTCAACGGAACGCTCCCGCTGCGGTCGTCCGTATGGCACACGATCATGACCGTCCAACCGGGGGTGCTCAAGGTCACGCTGACCAACCTGTCCGCGGGGCCGGTTCGCCTGGTGATGGGCGACGCCAGCAACGCCTGCAAGCCGTTCGCGACGAACGCCGCCGCGACCATGGGCACGAGCCTCGTGGCTTCCGTGCCAACCGGCACCTTTTGCGTCACCGTCGCCGACCCCGGTCAACTGACGGCTCCCGTCAGCTACACGCTCACCGTCACCTACCCGTAGCGCGCGCCCGACTACCGGGGGCGCTGCGCGCGGAGGAGCCTGCGAGCCGAGTCAGCGCGCGATCACGGAGCCGGTCGCCTCCGCGGGCAAGGTTCGCAGGCCGAGCGACGCCGCCTGACCGCGCACGATGAAGGTCGCCGCGACGTTGTAGGGCAGGTTCGGGCGGCGGTTCGGGATCTCGATCGCGCACAGCGCATGCGTCCCAGGAGCGAACCGGTGCCACAGCACCTGCTCGTC
>CAZVOI010000919.1:0-1728 GCA_964628275.1 uncultured Acidobacteriota bacterium
GGGCCGGGCGTGCCGCAGGTGGCCGTGTTCGACACCTCGTTCCACTCGACGCTGCCCGAGGTGGCGTACCTGTACGCGATCCCGTACCCGCTCTACGTGCGGCACAAGATCCGCCGCTACGGCTTCCACGGCACCTCGCACCGCTACGTGGGGTTCCGCTACCGGGCGCTCACGGGAAAGACGCACGAGGACACGAACATCATCACGCTCCATCTCGGCAACGGCTGCTCGGCCTGCGCGATCAAGAAGGGCGACTCGATCAACACCTCGATGGGCCTGACGCCGCTCGAGGGCCTGGTGATGGGGACGCGTTCGGGCGACATCGATCCCTCGGTGCTCGAGTTCCTGCACCACAAGGAAGGGCTGTCGTTCCAGGAGATCGACACGCTGCTCAACAAGCAGTCGGGGCTGCTCGGGATCTCGGGGCTCACCAACGACATGCGCGAGCTGCTCGCGGAGGAGAGCGCCCACCAGGACCGCCGCGCGCGGCTGGCGATCGAGCTATTCGTCCACCGCGTCCGGCACTACCTGGGGGCGTACCTGGCGCAGATGAACGGCGCCGACGCGATCGTGTTCACCGGCGGCATCGGCGAGAACTCGGCGGAGATCCGGAGCCGCATCTGTGCGGAGCTCGGCTTTTTCGGGATCGCCCTCGACACAGAGAAGAACGTGGGAGCGGTGGGCGGCCAGGAGGGCGACATCTCGGCCGAGGCCGCGCGCGTCAGGACCTACGTGATCCCGACCAACGAGGAGCTGCTGATCGCGCGCGACACCGTGCGCTGCGTCAAGAACGCGCCGCGGCGCTGGTAGCCAGGACCGCGGCTCCCGCGAGCTTGGCTTGGAGCGGCGGCAGCACTTCGATGACGCGGACAGCCATATGACTCCTAGGGCTCGGGCGATGAGACGGGCCCGAAAACGTTCGCGGCGGCGGCCGGCTCGAACCAGCCGCGCGTCGCGACACAGAAGCGACAGACGGAGAGCATGACCGGCACCTCGACCAGCACGCCCACCACCGTGGCGAGCGCGGCGCCGGAGCCGGGGCCGTAGAGGGCGATCGCCGTCGCCACCGCCAACTCGAAGAAGTTGGACGCGCCAATGAGGGCGCCCGGGGCGGCCACACCGTACGGGATGCGGAAGAGCTTCATGAGGCCGTAGGCGAGGCCGGAGTTGAAGTAGACCTGGATCAGGATCGGGATCGCGATCAGCACCACGTGGAAGGCGCGGGTCGTGATGTTCTCGGCCTGGAAGGCGAAGATGGCGACGAGCGTGAGCAGCAGCGCGATCACGGTCATGGGCTGGAAGAACGGGAGGAAGCGCTCTGTGAACCACCGAGCGCCCTTCTTCCCGATGAGCACGCTGCGGCTGATGGATCCCGCCGCGAGCGGGATGACGACGAAGATGAAGACCGAGTACAGCAGGACCGCGAAGGGCACCTGGAGGCCGGAGGCTCCGGAGACGAGGAACTTCACGACGGGCGCGAACGCGACCAGCATGATCAGGTCGTTCACCGCCACTTGCACGAGCGTGTAGGCGGGGTCGCCGTCCGCGAGGTACGACCAGACGAACACCATCGCCGTGCACGGCGCAGCCGCCAGGATGATGACGCCCGCGATGTACTCGCTCGCCAGCTCGGGCCCGATCCACGGCGTGAACACGTGCCGGAAGAAGAGCCAGCCGAGGAAGGCCATCGAGAACGGCTTCACCAGCCAGTTGACGACGAGCGTCACC
>CAZVOI010000920.1:0-2348 GCA_964628275.1 uncultured Acidobacteriota bacterium
GCGCCATTGCTCGGGTTGATGACGGCCGCAGCGTTCGGGTTGTAGAAGCGCGGATCGAACATGGCGATGTTGTTGAGCTTCGCGTGCCAGGGAGGCCAATACGCGTAACGTGTACCGAACTCGACGGTGAGGTTGCTCCGCGCCTTCCAGCTATCCTGGATGAAGGCGTCGATCGCCAGCGCGCGCCAGTCCGTCCGCGACCGCTTGCCGATCTCGCCATAGCTGGTGAAGCGGCCCATCGCCGTGTTGGCGATCGCCAGGTTGGTGCCGCCCGGGACCGTCGTGTCCCGGAACTCGAAGCGGCCGTTTTGGTTGTTGGTGCCTCCGGGGATGGCCTGCACGTTGATCTGGTCGAAGTCGTCCTCGCCCGAGTACTCGACGAACACGCCGCCCTTGAAGTTATGTCGGCCCTTGATCCAGGTGACGTTGTCCGAGAAGGTCCAGATCGGGCCGAACGAAGAGGCCGGGTAAGGTCCGCCGTCGACGGCGCTGAAGTTGCTGATGTCGATCGTGGGAATCTTGTCCTCGATCTCCTTGCCCGGGAAGACGTAGGGGTAGTTGATGCCGGCCTTGCTGCGCAGGAAGGCGTCCGTTCCGCGGAACACCTCGATGTAGACGCGGTCCCGTGAGAAGGCGAACGTGGCCTCGTTGAGAAGCGACGGCGACACGGTGCGCGTCCAGCTCGCCGCAACGGTCTCGTTGGGCCGGTTCCAGTCGGTCCGCGCTATGGGGAACGTGCCGCGGAACGAGTCCACGGACACCCAGTTGAACAAGGAGCCCCGGATCGAGAGCTGGTTCTTGGCGTTCGGCACCCAGTCGAGCCGGAGCGTGTCCTTGCGGGTGTCGCGCGGGTTGGGGCTCGTTCCGATCCAGTTCGCCGAACCCTGCTGGAAGCCGGGCGTGGGCGCCGGATAAGCCCGCAGCAGACCCAGGCCATTCGGGCTCTGCATGTTGGCGGGGATCACGTTGTTGGGGAACGGTGTCCCTGTAACGGGGTCGCGCACGAGGACCTGGCGGCCGAAAAATGGGTTGGCCGGATTCAGCAACTCGCTGAAGTCGCCGCGCCGCATCGCCTCGCTCGGGACCGTTCCCGTGCTGGTGCCTTCGCGGGGATTGTCGATCCACTCCTGAGCCAGGAAGAAGAACAGCTTGTCGCGGCTCTTGTTGAAGAAGGGGATCGGCCCTCCCACGTCATACCCGTACTGCCTGAATGTGGTCTTTTCGCGCGCGAGGCCCGCCCGGTTGCGTGACCACGAGTTGGCGTCGAGGCCCTCGTCGCGGAAGAAGCCAAAAAGATCGCCGCGGTAGTCCCTGCCGCCACTCTTGGTCACGAACCGGATCTGGCCGCCCGAAGAACGCCCGTACTCGGGCAGGTAGCTGGCCGTGAGCACCTGGATCTCCGCCACCGTATCCACGTTGACCGTCCCGATGATGGCGCCCGAGGAGCGCGTGCGCGTGGCGATGGCCCCGTCGATCGTGATCAGGTTCTCGTCGCTGCGGCTGCCGTTGATGTTGAAGCCGCCAGTCGTCAGGCTGTCGGGCTGGAAGCTGTTGAAGTTACCCCCGCGAACGCCCGGCTTGAGTAGGGCCAGGTTGATGGGGTTGCGGCCGTTGATCATCAGGTCCTGGATGTGCCGGCTCTCGATCGTCTTGGTGACCTGGCCGGTGTTGGTCTGGAGCGGCGTGCCCTCCGCCACGACCGTGATGGCCTCCTCGATACCGCCGGGCGTGAGCACGGCATCCACGCTGGCCTTGGCCGCCCCGTCGAGCCGGAGGTTGGTCTTCACGTACTTCTTGAAGCCGGCCAGCTCTACCGTCACTTGATAGAGGCCTGGCGGCAGGTTGGTCGCGATGTAGTAGCCGGTGCCGTCGCTGGTGGAGGTGCGCTCGAGCTTCGTCGCCTCGTTGAGGACCCTGATGGCGGCGCCGGGGACGACCTGGCGCTGGGCGTCGTGTACGAAGCCGCTGATCTGGGCGCTGTCGAACTGTGCATGAACGGGTGTCGCCAACAGCGCGGCCAGAGCCAACGCCACCATCAAGTGTGGTTGCAGCCTTCGGAAAGCGAGCATCTCTTCTCTCCTATATCCAGGGAACCAACGGGAAAAGTCCATTGCGTCTACTCGGCTCGGGTCGGCGGGTCGGTCACGACCCGCTCTCGTCCGGCATCCCAATACAACATGCGTCCCTCTCGATACGACTGTACCGACATGCCGATCGTGACCATCGCCCGGTAGGCGGTGTCGGCGTCGAGCACCGGCTACTCGCGCGTCTTCACGCAGCGCAGGAAGTTCTCCAAGTGCGACTCGCGCGGCTCGCACTCGAACTTCATCTCGAGCGTGCCGTACTTC
>CAZVOI010000921.1:0-2335 GCA_964628275.1 uncultured Acidobacteriota bacterium
CGTGTGCGCCACCAACCGCGACCTCAAGGCCGAGGTGGCGGCCGGCCGCTTCCGCAAGGACCTCTTCTTCCGCGTCAACGGCGTCAAGGTCGTGATCCCGCCGCTACAGGAGCGGCCCGAGGACATCCCGCTGCTCGTCGAACACTTCACCAAGCAGCTTCCGAGCCAGAAGCGCTTCACGCCGGAGGCGCTCGCGGCGCTCGGGGAGTACGACTGGCCGGGCAACGTCCGCGAGCTGCACTTCGCGATCGAGCGCGCGGGCTTGCTGGCCGAGGGCGAGATGATCGACGTGGCGGACCTGCCACCCGAGATCGTGGAGAAGACCGGCCGCGCGTCGGTCTCGAGTCCAGCGACGGCGCCGACCGTCCCGTCGCACGGGGCGGCCGACGGCGGCGACGACGACGACGTCGGACCCGGCCTGGTGCGCGTGCGCGCGGCGCTCGAGAAGGCCAAGTGGCGCCGAGAGAAGGCCGCCGAGATCCTGGGCGTCTCGCCGCGGACCCTCTACCGCTGGATCAAGCGGCTCGGGCTTTAGTGTTCTGTGCGCTCTGGCGCGGCCGACCAGGACCGCCACTCTTCTAGTATCGGACGGTGACGGCGGCTCGGAAGCCCGCGCGCACAGGGGCGATCGTCAGCGCGACGTGCGGCTTGCGCACTGGGACCTTCACCCAGCGGTCGGTCTTGATGGCGAGACCCACGAGGGCTCCGAGGCCGGCCGTCGCGGCGCCCCCGACCAGGCCGACGACCAGCGCCGTTTCCGTGTTGCACGAGGCGTTGTAGTCGTCGCAGGAGAGGGCGTAGCCGGCGGCGCCGAGCAGCAGCGCTCCCGGAACGAAGCCGATGATCGCTCCTTCGGGCCAGCGCGAGCGACGGCCGCGGGCCACCTCGAGCTCGTCGATCTGCGAGAGCGTCAGCTTCAACGGCGGTTGCGTGGTGTTTCGTGGTCGCACGGCGATCGCGTCGGGCGCCGCCGACTCGATCGTGCCCGTCACTTTCTTCCCGCTGCCCAAAAGCCGCAGACGCACGCGCTCGCCGGGCGCGAGGCTCGCGGACGTGGCGCTGCCCTCCTGCGCCGCGAGGGACGAGGCCACGAGGCTCAAGGCCACGAGCCAGTTGACTGACGCTGTCTTCACGGGACCCCCCCTTTTGCCTACTCGGGCGCGCGCAGCTTGACCGGCAGCTTGCGTGCGTTGCCGTCGCGCCAGACGGTGAGGGTCACCGTGTCGCCCGGCTTGTAGCTGCCGAGGCGGCCGAGCAGGTCCGAGGCGCTCTTGACGGACTTGCCGTCGATTTCCTGCACGACGTCGCCGGGGATCACGCGGCCGCGACGATCGACTTCGGTCCCCTGGAGGCCCGCTGCGGCGGCGCCGGTTCCTTCGTAGACCTGGCGGATCAGGACGCCTTCGACCCCAAGCCTGCGTGTGACGGCGCCGCTCAGGCGGTCGTCGAAGCCCACGCCGAGCTGCGGGCGCACCACGCGGCCGTGCGCGATCAGCTCGGGCACGATCCGGCTCACGGTGTCGACGGGGACCGCGAAGCCGATGCCCGCGCTCGCGCCCGACGGGCTGTAGATCGCCGTGTTGACGCCGATCAGGCGCCCGGCGCTGTCCAGCAGGGGCCCGCCCGAGTTGCCGGGGTTGATGGCGGCGTCGGTCTGGACCACGTCGAAGATGGTCGCGTTGCTGACGCTCTGGATGGTGCGCCCGATGGCGCTCACGATGCCTGTCGTGAGCGTGAAGTCGAGGCCGAACGGGTTGCCGATCGCATAGACCTTCTGGCCGACCAGCAGCCCCGCGCTCGTGCCGAGGCGGAGCGGGACGAGCTTGTCGCGTGGCGCGTCGATCCGCAGCACCGCCAGGTCCTGGTCGCGGGCAACGCCCACGGTGCGCGCCTCGTACTCGACGTCGCCGAGCGTCACCTTCTGCGAGTCGGAGTCCTGCACCACGTGGAAGTTGGTCACCACGTGGCCCAGGTCGTCCCACAAGAAGCCCGAGCCGCTGCCGCTCGGCACCTCGAACACGTTTCTCGACCAGTAGTCGATCCGCTCCACCTGCGTCGTGATGAACGCAACCGAGCGCGAGGCGCCCTTGAAGAGGTCGATCGTGTGGCGCTCCTCGGCGTCGAGGCCCGACGACGTGGCTATCGCCCGGTGTGCGGCTGCGGGCGCCGGGTCCGGCGCGGCTTCCGGCGGCGCGCTCGAGGGCGACAGCGCGCGTTGCATGCCGGTCGAGACCAGGAGGCCGAGCACGACCCCCACGGCGAGGCTTCCGAGGAACAACAGGCGCGACCTGAGTCTCATGTTTGCTCCCTGCGAAAGTTCTCCCCCTTCGCGATC
>CAZVOI010000922.1:0-2411 GCA_964628275.1 uncultured Acidobacteriota bacterium
GATCTCCCGCAGGCTGCGGAGCACGCGCTCGTCCTGCACGCCAGTGACCTTCGCCATTCGCCGCAGGTCGACATCTCCCTGGTCCGGCTCGCCGCGCAGGCCCGCTAGCGCGGCCAGCTCCTGGCGATGCGCCCACTCAGCCTCTAGACTTCGACCGCGGTCCGTCCATCGATCCCTTTCCAACATGACCCTTTCTCCTTTCTTCTCGACGCGTGTGCGTCTGGTGGAAATGTACGGGTGCCGCCCGAAGAGAACAAATAGATAATAGCGTGCACTCGTGAAGAGAATCTCGATGGGACGGCCCATCGACGAAGGTAGGCTGATAGGAAGGATAACCCACCGAATCCTTTACGTAACCTAGATTATCAGACCCTGACAGGGTTCCCTGCCCCCTGCCCCTGGCGGCGGCCACCCCGACGGCCACGACGAATAGCAGGTGCTTGAACATGGATCTCCCCTCCCGCCGGGCACGGCCCAGCAACGAAGAAAAATGGCAGCCGGGTAAGATGTCTGTCAACAACAAACTGCGAGCAAGCCGAAAGAACGACGATCCTCGCGGGGCCAGCCTCGCGTCAGGTGGCGCGCCTCGGCCACCACGGCCGCATTCTCGTCATTGGGAAGCTCGTCGGAGGGGTCGGAAGTTCAAACGGGCCGATCCGCTGCCCCTACCCCCGATTCACGACGCGACGGCGTGGGGCGGCGCCGGACTGAGGCCTGTCACCGACAGGATCTCGTGCTCGTCGAGCGACTCGGCCTCGAGCAGCGCGTTCGCCAGCGCGACCAGCTTGTCGCGATGCTTGGCCAGGAGGCGCACCGCCTCGCTCTGGCACTCGTCGACGATGCGCCGGATCTCGGCGTCGATCAGCTCGGCGGTCGCCTCGCTGTAGGGCTGGCGCTGGAACGCGGTCGGAAACCCGTCATCGCTCGGCGCAGAGAAGCTCACCGGGCCGAGCTTCTCACTCATGCCCCAGCGCAGCACCATCTGACGGGCGATCTCGGTCACCTGACGCAGATCGTTCTCGGCCCCGGTCGTGGCGAGACCGTAGATGAGTTGCTCGGCGGCACGCCCGCCCAGGGCACTCGTGATGCGCGCCCGGAGGTAGTCCTCCGCGTAGCTCGTCCGGTCGTCGGTGGGGAGCTGATAGGTCGCCCCGAGCGCCATGCCGCGAGGCACGATGGTCACGCGGTGCACGGGGTCGCTTCCCGGGACGAGGAGCCCGAGGAGCGCGTGGCCGCTCTCGTGATACGCGGTGCGCTCGCGATCGGCCGGGTTGAGCAGGATGTGGCGCTCCGGCCCGAGCAGGATCTTCTGCATGGCCTCGGAGAAGTCGCGGGCGTGCACCTCAGTCTGGTCCTTGCGGGCCGCGAGCAGCGCGGCCTCGTTCACCAGGTTGCGCAGCTCGGCGCCAACCAGGCCGGGCGTCTCGGCGGCGATGCGCCCGAGGTCGATATCGGCCGCGAGCGGTACCGTCTTCGTGTGCACCTTGAGGATCGCGGCGCGTCCCGCGCGGTCGGGTCGCTGCACGACGACGCGGCGGTCGAAGCGGCCCGGTCGGAGAAGGGCCGCGTCGAGTACGTCGGCCCGGTTGGTGGCGGCAAGCACGATCACGCCCTCGCGCGAGTCGAAGCCGTCCATCTCGGTCAGGATCTGGTTCAAGGTCTGCTCGCGCTCGTCGTGCCCGCCGAGCGGACTCCCGCCGCCGCGGGCTCGTCCGATCGCGTCGAGCTCGTCGATGAAGATGATCGATGGCGCCGCCTTGCGCGCCTCCTTGAAGAGGTCGCGCACGCGCGATGCGCCCACGCCGACGATCATCTCTACGAACTCCGACGCGCTCAGGCTGAAAAACGGCACCCCCGCCTGGCCGGCGACGGCGCGCGCGAGGAGTGTCTTCCCGGTGCCCGGGGCACCCATCAGGAGCACGCCCTTCGGCGCGGTGCCCCCGAGCCGCTGGTAGCGGGCCGGATTCTTCAGGAAATCGACGACCTCGACGAGCTCGTTCTCGGCGTCATCGATGCCCGCGATGTCGTCGAACGTGACCCGCGGCTCCGACTCGTTGAAGCGCTTGGCCTGGCTCTGCCCGAGCCCAAGCGGCAAGCGTCGACCCCCCATCATGCGCTGGTTCAGCCACACGAACGCCGCGATCAGGAGCAGCGTGGGGCCGAAGCCGAGCAACAAGGCCTGAAAGAGCGACTGCTCCTCCTCGAGCGGCCGCGCGTTGATCGTGACGCCCTTCTCCTCGAGCAGCGTCTCCAGGCCCGGATTCGCGAAGGCGGGCAACAGCGTCTTGAACCGCGTCGCGGTGCGTACGTTCTTGTCGTCGGAGGGATACGTGACGGGCGTCTTGAGCGTGCCCTGGATCGCGTCACCCCGGCTGGTCACGTCCTCGACGTTGCCGGCCTGCACCTGCTCC
>CAZVOI010000923.1:0-3276 GCA_964628275.1 uncultured Acidobacteriota bacterium
ACCGAAGCGCAGCAAGCGTCCGAACAGGTCGCGGTCGAAGCGCCAGCCCGCGAGCGTTCGATGCTCGGCGCGTTCGTAGGGGCGGAAGATCAGATACAGATACACGAGCGAGCCGACGACCTGCGACGTCACCGTCGCGAGTGCGGCGCCGGTCACGCCGCCGCGCGGGAAGCCGAGATGCCCGAAGATCCAGAGGTAGTCGAGCACGATGTTGACGATGGTTGCCAGGATGTTGACGCGCAGCACCACCTGCGTCTGGCCGCGGCCCGAGAAAAAGCCGGAGAGTGTCGCCATCAGCACGATCGGAAAACCACCGAGCAGCAGCACGCCGGCGTACTCGACCTCGTGCACGCGCACCGCCGGGTCGTGTCCCGCCCAATCGAAGACGACCGGAGCGAGCGGTGCCAGGCTCGCCAGCACGATGCCCGCCCCGATCGCGAAGTAGATGCCCTGCCAGATCGCGCCGCCGATGCGTTCCGGACGGCCCGCGCCGTGGTACTGCGCGACGAACGTCGTGACGTACTCGCCCGAGGCGATGAACAGGCCCATCACGCCCCAGGTCACGAACAGACCCGCGATCGCTCCGGCCACGGCCTCCGACGAGTACCAGGTGAGAAAGACGCGGTCGATGAAGGTCTGCAGCGTGAACGACATGTGGCTCAAGACGAGCGGATACGAGATCCGCCACACCTCCGCCGCGCCGCCGGGACCGGCGGCGAACGCCTTCGCGCGCTGCGCCAGCGACGTCAGGGTGTCTTGGAGAAATCGAGCCGGTCGAGCGCGACCCGGCCGTTGCTCACGACGAGCAGGGGGTCCTGGAGCGTGCGGATCGTCTCCAGCGGGTTCTTCTCCACCGCGATCAGGTCGGCCTGGAACCCGGCTTCGAGCGAGCCGATCGCGCGCTCGAGCTTCAGCATCTCCGCGGCTACGCTCGTGGCGCAGCGGATCGCCTCGATCGGCGGCATCCCCATCTCGACGAAGTTCGCGATCTCTTGCGAGATGCGCGTCAGGCTGTTGGGTCCGTAGCTCGTGTCGGCGCCGGTCACGATCTTGACGCCCAGCTTGTGCGCGCGCTGCACCGCCTCGCGCAGCCGCGGCAGCATGTGCGCGCCACGAACCCGCAACGCCGGCACGTCGTAGTCGCCGCCGGCTTCGACGAGATCGATCACGGTCGTGTAGGTCGGCACGAAGAAGGTCCCCTTCTCCTTCATCAGCTGGAGCGTCGCGTCGGAAAGATAGGTCCCGTGCTCGATGCTGCGCACGCCCGCCCTGACCGCCGCCAGGGCGCCTTCCTGTCCATGCGCGTGCGCCTGGACTGGCACGCCACGTGTCGCCGCTTCCTCGACCAGCGCCCGCAGCTCCGCCTCGGTGTAGACCTGCTTGCGCGGGTCGGTGTCGGCGGTGCCAGCGCGCTCGGTGGCCAGGACCTTGATCCAGTCGACGCCGTGGGAGAGATTGGTCCGCACCATCGTGCGCAGGCGCTCCACGGTGTTCACGCCGCTCATCAGCTCGAAGTTCTTGGGCTCGCTGATGAACGCTTCTTCCGCCACGCGCGGGCGGATGTGGTAGCCCGCCGCCAGCATGTCGGGCCCGGCGACCGCGCCCGTCTTCACGAGCTCTCGAAAGCCCACGTCGAAGTAGTACGCGACACCGGAGCTGCGCACGGTGGTGACTCCCGACTCGAGCGCCTGGCGCGCCGCGGCCATCGTCGAGACGTGGGTGTGCGCGTCGACCAGGCCCGGCACCAGATAGCGGCCCTTCAAGTCGATCGTCCTGACCCCGGCGGGCACGGCGCCGGCGCCGATCGACTCGATCTTGCCGTCGCGCAGCACCACGGTCGCGGCGGCGATCACGCGGCCCTCGCGCACGCTGAGCACGTTGGCGTTGGTGATCACGAGCGGCTCGGGAGCGGCCGCGTGGGCCATCAGCGTCGAGCCGGCGAGCAACACGGCAAGGGGCGCCGTCTTCATGCGGGTCGTCATGTTGGGCCGCATTGTAGCAACGCGCCCGTCGTCGCGACGCCCGATCGGGTGGCGAAGCCTACCGGATCGACCTAAGCTGATCGAGCCTCAGAAATCGTTGGCCTGCTCGATGCCGGGCAGGGGCGCCGCACCCAAGAGGCCCAGCTCGTCGTGACGCAGCTCGAAGTCGTGGCGCGCCTCTTCGATGACGTGTTGAATGACGGGAGCCAGCACCGGTTCCAGCTCACAGGCGGGGCTTCCGAACCCGAGCGACGAAACGAGAACGATGGCTGCGAACATGATCTCCTCCAGCACGTTGGATGCTGTGCCCGTTGCATCCGAATCCTTTGACGAGACCCGGCGCCCAAAGGTTGCGTCGTTTCTTCGCGCGGTAGTCCCTTTGTTCAAACGAGTTAACCTGATGACGAGTTTTCACTCTTCTTGATGCCCGGCGACGACCTCGCACGTTTCGTCGAGTCGCAGATCCTGAACGTCCGGCGGTCGCCGACGCGGACGGCGCCGCCGCTGGCCCGTTGTCAGGAAGTGAAGGAGGTGGCGGCGATCTCCCCCGCTGCTCATGCCGGCATCGGGCCCGGCGACTTGCTGGTCTCGTTGAACGGCCAGTCGGCCGGTATCCTCGATCCGAAGCTGTATCGTCTGCGCGCGCCCGAACGGACCTACGTCTTCTTCCGCGCCTCGTCGCACGAGAAGATCGAAGTCACCGCCACCGGTATCGACGCCGGGATCGAGTTGCGCCGAACCCCCGAGGCCGTCGTTGCGAGCTACAAACCGGAAACGTTCGACGTCGAGCCGTTGATGACCCTTTGGGAAGCCGGCGTCTGGGACGCCCTCGAGAGGCTCTCCGGGCAGGCACTCCAGGCGCGCAAGGGCGACCGCAACTCCCCCGCGCTCGTCTTCCAGGGCGCCGCCCGCTACGAGCTCGGCCACCAGGACGAAGGCTTGGCCATCGTCCGGGAGTTCGTGCAGAAGTTCGCCCGCAACTGGACGACCGAGTTCGGCGCCGTGGCTGGGTACTACATCGGCAAACGCTACGAAGCCGCCGGCGATCCGGCCACGGCGGAGAAGCTCTACCTGGAGTCGTTTCGAGACGCGCCGCTCGACCGCATCGCCGACGCCGTCGCGGCGCTCGGCCAGCCTCGGCCCAAGCCGCAGGCGCTGATCGAGGGCCAACAGTTCCCCGGCGACTACGAGCTGCCGACGCTGGCCGCGCCGGAGCGCATCGTCACGCTCTCCGAGGCGCTCTTGGCACTCGGCCCGGGCCAGATCTTCCTGGTATGCCTGCTCGCCAGCTACC
>CAZVOI010000924.1:0-4794 GCA_964628275.1 uncultured Acidobacteriota bacterium
CCAGACACCCTCGAGTGCGGTCACATGAGCTGCGAGTCGGCCCAGCGTCCGAGCCGGGAGTGGCCCGGTGCGGTGGTCTCGCTCCGAGACGGTTGAAGAACCCATCACCGCCAGAATGACACCAACCGGGACCAGACTCAAGGCGAGAACACTCTAGCCAACCTATACTGGCGCTTCCCCTGGAGACCGTTCATGGCCCTCGAGGTCGGAACCCGACTGGGTCCGTACGAGATCGTCGCCCCGATCGGGGCCGGCGGCATGGGCGAAGTCTACAAGGCCTCCGACACGCGGCTGGATCGCACGGTCGCGATCAAGGTGCTCCAGCCGTACTGGGAGGGGAATCCCGACATGAAGGAGCGCTTCGACAGCGAAGCGCGAACCATCGCGTCGCTGACCCATCCCCACATCTGCACGCTGTACGACATTGGGCGCGAGGGCGACACCGATTTCCTGGTGATGGAGTACCTCGAGGGCAAGACGCTCGCCCAAAGGCTGGAGCGTGGCGCGCTGCCGCTCGATGAAGCCCTGAAAGTGGCGATCGCGATCGCGGAAGCCCTGGACAAGGCGCACCGCATGAGCATCGTGCACCGCGACCTCAAGCCGTCGAATGTGATGCTGACGCCGAGCGGACCGAAACTGCTCGACTTCGGACTCGCGAAACTGACGGCCCCCGGGAAGCCGCCGTCAGGCTCCCCAGTCCCCGCTGCGGCCGCGCGGTCCCCCCGCCCCGACGCAACGGGGCCAGGCGTGATCGTCGGGACGCTGCAGTACATGGCTCCGGAGCAGATCGAAGGCGCCCCGGCCGACGCGCGCACCGACATCTTCGCGTTCGGCTCGGTGCTGCACGAGATGGTCACGGGCACGAAAGCCTTCGAGGGCAAGAATCGGGCGCTGCTGATCGCCGCGATCGCGACGCTCGAGCTCGACCCGCTCTCGAAGGCGCAGCCCGCCGCGGCGGGTGCGCTCGACCACGTCGCGAAGCGATGCCTCGAGAAAGATCCCGAGGACCGCTGGCAGACCGCGCACGACCTCGCGCTGCAGCTCCGTTGGATCGCCGAAGGCGGTGTGGCGGGCGCTCAGCCGGCGGTCGCCCGCGGCATGGATAAGCGGGTCTCGTGGCTGCTGGCGGCCGCGCTGGCGCTGGTGGCCGTCACGGCCTGGCCCGCGACGCTGTACTTTCGAGGCTCGCAGGCTTCGAAGGCGTTCCAGTTCCGCATCCCCGTCGCCGGATTGAGCGATGCCGACATCGCGCTCTCGCCGGACGGCCAGACGGTCGCGCTGGTCGCTCGCCCGAATACCCAGGAACCCTCGTCGCTGTTCGTTCGTCCCGTCGCTTCCACGACCTTCCGCAAGCTGGGCGGCACCGACGACGCGTCGCTGCCGTTCTGGTCTCCCGACAGCAACACGATCGCGTATGCGGCCGCTGGGCGGCTGAAGCGAGTGGATGCCGCGGGGGGCGCGCCCAAGGACATCGGCGAAGCGCCGGGCTTCGCCGGAGGTGCTTGGAACAGGGAAGGCAGCATCGTGTTCGGATCGGCGAAGGGACTCTTCCGCGTGCCGGCGGAAGGCGGAAAGCCCGAAGCCATCACCAGCGTCGAAAAGCCGGAGACCGGCCACTACTGGCCGTCGTTCCTGCCCGACGGACGTCGCTACGTGTACTTGGCGTGGTCGGGAGAGGCCGCCAACCGCGCGGTGTTCGCCGGAACCCTCGGGTCGAAGGAGAAGTCGCGGTTGATGGCGGCGGAGTCGAACGCCGCCTACGCCGCTCCGGGCTACCTGCTGTTCCACCGCGAGGCCACGCTGTTCGCGCAGCCGTTCGATGCGAGAAGACTGGCGCTGGCAGGGGAACCGCTCCACATCGCCGACCAGCTTGCTTTCAGCGGTGCTACCGGGCGCGGTCATTTCGACGTGTCGCAGAACGGCGTGCTCCTCTACTTTCAGGGCGGCGGTACGGGTGCGGCGGGAGGGTCTAGCGGCAGGGCACAGATCGCCGCCTCTGACGTCGTGTTCGGCTGGATTGACCGCACGGGCAAACAATTGGGACCGGCCGGAGAACAGGGTTCGTACGGAGACATCGACCTTTCCCCCGATGGCAAGTTCATCGCGGTCACGCGGCAGGACTCGGCTCCCGGCGCGGACATCTGGGTGATCGACTGGGAGCGCGCCGGGGTCCCAACTCGTTTGACGCTCGACCCGGCGGACGACATCAATCCCGTCTGGTCTCCGGCGGGCGACCGGATTGCCTTCACGACCTACCGCAAAGGGAATGCGGACGTGTACGTCAAGAACGCGAACGGCGTCGGGCCGGAGACGCCGCTCCTGGAGTCGTCGAGCAACGAGCTGATTGAAGATTGGTCCAAGGACGGGAAATACATCGCCTACAAGCTCGGACAGGATGCGTTCGAGGATCTCTACGTCCTCCCGTTGTCCGGCGAGGACAAGAAGCCGATCCCGGTGGTGACGGGGCCCTTCCGGAAGGACGAAGCGCAGTTTTCGTACGACGGGAAATGGCTCGCCTATACCTCCAATGAATCGGGCACGTTCGAGGTGTATGTGATCTCGTTTCCGGCGGGCGATCAAAAGCTCCGCATCTCGGCCATCGGCGGCGGAGGCCAGCCGCGATGGAGGAAGGATGCGAAGGAGCTCTACTATCGGTCGCCTGACAACGCGGCGATGGCCGTCGACATCAAACCCGGGCCGCGGATCGAAGCCGGCATCCCGCGCCGGCTTTTCGGTACGTCGGCCATGGCGTCCTCTCGAGATCCGGTTCGTCATCAGTGGAACGTCACTCCCGACGGCCAGCGTTTTCTTCTCCGGTACTCCAACGGGAGCGGAGCCCTGTTCCGTGGCGGCCAGGGGGGAACCTCCGTTGTCCCGTATGTTGCCGCGGTTCAAGGGAGTCAACCGGCCGTAACGCGGGGCGGGCAGGCCTTTGTTTCGAGTGGCCTCACGTTGATTCGCGGCTGGACGAACGCTGCTGCCGCGGCTGCGCCGCGGAACTGATCCCTAAACTCACAAATGGCACTCGCAGACGGCACTCGGCTCGGACCGTACGAAATCCACACCGTCATTGGCGCGGGCGGCATGGGAGAGGTGTACAAGGCGACCGACACACGCCTGCAGCGCAGCGTGGCCGTCAAGGTGCTTCCGCCGCATTGGGCGGACAACGCGGACATGAAGCAGCGCTTCGAGCTCGAAGCGCAGGCGCTTGCCTCGCTCTCGCACCCGCACATTTGCGTGCTGCACGACATTGGCCGGGAGCGCCCCGCCAGCGGCGAAGCCGAGGTCGACTTCCTGGTCATGGAGTACCTGGAAGGCGAAACGCTCGCCGCGCGTCTCGAGCGCGGAGCGATCGGCCTGGACGAAGCGCTGAAGCTAGGCCTGCAAGTTGTCGATGCGCTGGACAAGGCGCACCGCCGGGGTGTCGTGCACCGCGACCTGAAGCCGGCCAACGTCATGCTGACGACGAGCGGAGCGAAGCTCCTCGACTTCGGATTAGCCAAGTTTGGGGGAGTTGGGACGGGTGGGACAGGTGGAGCGAGCGGAGTATCGCTGCCGACCCGAACCGGTTTGACGACGCCCGGCGCGATCATCGGCACGCTGCAGTACATGGCGCCGGAGCAGTTGGAAGGCAGCGAGGCCGACGCCCGAACCGACATCTTCGCGTTCGGCGTGCTGTTGCACGAGATGGTTACGGGCAAGCGGGCGTTCGTGGGGAAGAGCCAGGTGCTCCTGATTTCCGCGATCGCCACAGCCCATCCTGAGCTCCTGTCGAAAGTCGAGCCCGCCACGCCGCCGTCGCTGGACCATGTGGTGAAGACATGTCTGGCCAAGGACCCGGCAGACCGATGGCAGACGGCGCGGGATCTGCTGGCGGAGCTTCAGTGGATCGCCGAAGGCGGCGCGAACACACGAGCCGCCGCGCCGGGTCCTGTCACCGGTCGAAGACGAGCCTGGCTCTACCGTGGTCTGCTCGCGGCCGTCGCGCTGATGGCCGCGGCGATGGTGGTGCCGGCGTTTCTCTATCTTCGTCGTCCGAATTCGCAGCAGGAGCTCCGCTTCCGTGTGCCGATTCAACTGACCGCCGAGGCGGCGACGGCGGGGGGAAGAGGAGGCGGAAGAGGAGCCGGACAAGGATTTCAGGGCGTGTCAGGCCCGACTGTTTTCAATCCAGCGAATTTCGCGATCTCGCCCGATGGTCATGCGATCGCGTTCGTGGCCCGGCCGACATTTGCGGCGGAGGATCCGTGGATCCTCTACGTCCGTCCGATCGGCGCCGTGACGCCTCAGCGGCTGCCAGGAACCGAAGGGGCCGCTCAACCCTTCTGGTCCGCCGACAGCCGCTGGATCGGCTTCGTCGCCGGCACAAAGTTGAAGCGGGTGGAGGCCTCGGGCGGGCCGCCCCAGGAGATCGCCGAAGCAGCCTCGTTCTCCGGCGGCGCCTGGAACAGCGAGGGGACGATTCTCTTCGGTTCGGCGCAGGGCCTGCAGCGCGTGCCGGCCGAAGGCGGAAAACCGGGGGCGGTCACCACACTCGACGGATCGGAGAACGGGCATTTCTGGCCGCACTTCCTGCCAGACGGGCGTCATTACCTCTTCTCGGCATGGTCCGGGCAGGCCGCAAGTCGCGCCATCGTCGCGGGCACGCTCGACTCGAAGGAGAAGACCCGCGTCTTGTCTGCCGGGTCCAATGCCGGCTATTCAGATCCGGGCTACGTGGTCTTCCACCGCGATAGCGCCGTTTACGCGCAGGCGTTTGACGCCGACAAACTGGCGGTGTCGGGAGAACCCGTT
>CAZVOI010000925.1:0-7911 GCA_964628275.1 uncultured Acidobacteriota bacterium
CGGCGGTGGCCGGAGCTCCCGGGCTGCGGAGCTCTTCGAGAAGAACGGATACAAGACCGCGACGTTCTGCCCGCTGAACGACTGGAAGGCCAAGGGCTACAAGACCGACGCCCCCAAGAAGGCCCCCGAGGGCGCCGTCAAACCTTGAGGAGGCAAGCGAGCGGATGAGGAGGGTGATGATCCGCGGCAGCCAGTTGTGTCGGTCGCTCGCGAGAGTCTTGGCGGCCTCGTTGCTGGCGAGCGGTTCCGCCATCGCGTCGGCACAAGCGGCGCCGCCTCCGCTCGTCGTGTTCGTGTGCGAGCACGGATCAGCGAAGAGCCTGGCGGCCGTTTCGTTCTTCGAGCGTGTGGCGAAGGAGCAAGGCCTCGTGATTCGTGGCGTTTCACGGGGCACGTCTCCGGACGCTTCGGTGCCGCCGGCTGTCATCGACTGGCTTCGGCAAGACGGTTTCAGCGTCGCGTCCTTCAAGCCACAGCCGCTCCAGGAGTCGGACGTCGCGTCGGCGACGCGGATCGTCGCGATCGGAGTCGACATCGGTCCGCTCGCTGCAAGCGCGGGGCCCCGCCTCGAGAAGTGGGATGACATCCCGCCGTTCTCAGAGAGTTACCCGAAGGCTCGGGAGGTGCTCGTCTCCCGCGTCCGCGCCCTGGTTCGAGAGTTGGCGAGAAAGCCCGAACGGCAGTAAGAACGATAGGAGTGTTCGTCCGAGGCAACGGGCCAGACCGCGGAGTTCCGCCGCCGCTTGGACGAGGCGACCCTAATAATTGGTGCCGGAGGCGGGACTCGAACCCGCATGAGTTTCTGGTTCGAGAGTTGGCAAGTCGATCCGCGCGGCCGTGACTGCTGGAAGCTCTCCTAGAAAGCGGACCTAAGAGATGAGATCGGCGGACCGATCGTCTTCGTTCAGCACTGTTCGAGCAGCTCGAAGTATCTTTCCCGGCTCATGCCGGACGTGCGGAGCAGAAGATGCAGATCAGCGTCTGGTAGGGAACCGGACGCAGCGCGCCAACTACACGGCCACTTTCATGTGTTCCTCGGAGATTAGCTGCGGCGCTCTCCACTCATTTCCGTCGCGGTAGTACCCGCACTCTGAGAGGATCTCGTCTAGCCTGCCCTGATCCGCAATCGTCTCGAGGAACCCGCGCACAGCATCTTGAATGTTCGTGCGGGCGTGTTCCTTGTCGGCCGCACAGCTCGATATGTCGAGTTCTGGAACGTGCGCTACGAACGTTTCGCCTTCCCTGAAGATTCGAACGCTAAACGGGACATCCATCGGGCTTCCTTTCGTTCCCCATCCTAGAAAGCCAAAGCGAGGGCGTCAATCAACGTCCTCGTCTGTCTGACCAACCAACAAGTTGGTGCCGGAGGCGGGACTCGAACCCGCATGGGTTTCCCCACACGCCCCTCAAACGTGCGTGTCTGCCATTCCACCACTCCGGCATCGGCAAGGGAGACGGCGAAGGCGAGAACGGGGATTCTAGTGGCGGCTTCCTAGCCCTTCAAGTCGCGGGCGATCTCGCGCGCCGCGTTGGCGCCGGGCGTCCCGGTCAGGCCGCCGCCGGGATGCGTGCCGGCGCTACATAGATAAAGACCGGGAAGGCTGGTCCGATAACGGCCCCAGCCGAAGATCGGACGCATCGCGAAGAGCTGGTCGAGCGAGTGCTCGCCGTGGTTCGGATGGCCTCCGGCCAGGCCGTAGTCGCGCTCGAGGTCTTCGGGCGTGACGATGTGGCGCGCCAGCACCAGCGAAGCGAAGCCGGGAGCGAACTCCTCGATGGCTCGCGTGACGGCGTCCGCGAAGGCTTCACGCTCCTTGGCCCAGGAGCCATCTCGGAGCGTGCGCGGCGCGTACTGGACGTAGGCGGACATGACGTGCCGCCCCGGCGGGCACAGCGAGTCGTCGCTGAGGCTGGGAAGCGTGGCCTCGACGAAGGGTGACTTCGAATACCGGCCGTACTTCGAGTCGTCGAACGCCCGCTCGAGGTATTCCTCGCTCGGGGCGAGATGGATTCGACCGGCCAACTGCGCCGGCTCCGGCTTGCTCTTGGTGCGGAAGGCCGGCAGCGCGGCCAGAGCGAAGTGAACCTTGGCGGCGATGCCCTGTTGCCGGATCTGCGCGAGCGCCTGGCGGTCCTCGGGATCCAAGAGCGCCGGGTCGACGAGCTTCGCGAACGTGGTCTTCGGATCGGCACCCGAGACCGCGATGGTTGCGGCGATCTCTTCTCCGGATTCGAGCCGCACGCCGCTGACGCGTCCGTCGCGGGTCGCGATCGCGGCGACCGTCGCGTCTGTGCGCAGCGCCACACCGGCCGCTGCCGCGACCTTCGCGAGCGCATCCGCGAGCGCACCGGGCCCGCCGCCCACGAGTACCGTGGAGGGCAGCGGGTTGCCGCCCGCGAAGCCGGCTTGCAGGAACAGGTTCGCGCTGGTGCCAGCCGAACGCGGCCCTGCCGCCATGCCGTGGATGCCTCGCGCCACGACCAACGCGCGTAGCGGCTCGCTCGTGAACCACTCGCTCGCGAAGTCGGCGACCGACATCGGACCCCAGCGCATCAGGTCTTCGGCGCCGGCGCGTCCCAGCATCCGGAAAGCGAGCGCCACGCGCCCGAGAGAGAAAATGTCGCGCGTGGAAGGCGTGTCGACGTCGGGAGGCGTCGCGTGGGCGAGCCGACGCGCGATCCGGCCGATGCTGGAGAGCGCCTTGTCGAAGCCGAGGTAGCTCTTCGCGTCGGCGCTCGAGAAGGATCGGATCGCCGACGCCGTCTTCTCGGCGCTTCCGAAGAGCGCCAGGCTGCGGCCGTCGGCGAGCGGCGCCCAGACACGCGTCTCGGGTTCGTGGATCGCGAGCGGCAGCTTCAAGGCCCGGACCAGACGAGGGTCGAAAGGCCCCAGCGTGTGCGCCACCACCGGCGCCTTGAAGCCCGGGTGGATTTCCGCCGTGTCGGCGCAGCCGCCGAGGCGCCCGCGCCGCTCCAGGAGCGTCACCCGGAGACCGCGTCGCGCCAACAGCGTCGCGCACACGAGGCTGTTGACGCCGCCGCCGATCACCGCGACGTCGAAGCCCGCCGTCACGCCAGGCCTCTGTCGGCCAGGATGCAGTTGGCCGCGAGCCGTCCCGAAGCGCCCATGATCCCGCCGCCGGGATGCGTGGCCGAGCCGCACATGTAGAGACCGTGGATCGGCGTCCGGTAGCGCGCCCAGCCCGGGACCGGCCTCAAGAAGAAGAGCTGCTCGAGCGAGAGCTCGCCCTGAAAGATGTTGCCTTCCGAGAGCCCCCACTCGCGCTCCAGGTCGAGCGGCGTGAGCACCTGGCGGTGCAGGATCAGCTTGCGCAGGTTGGGCGCGAACTCCGAGATCGTCTCGATCACGGCATCGCCGAACGCCTCGCGCTTCTCATCCCACGTCCCTTCGCGGAGCGCGTACGGCGCGTACTGCACGAAACACGAGAGCACGTGTTTGCCCGGCGGCGCGACCGAGGGGTCGGTGAGCGACGGGATCACCATGTCGATGTAGGGCCGCTTCGAGTAGTCGCCGTACTTGGCGTCGTCGAAGGCGCGCTCCATGTAGTCGACCGAAGGCGAGATCGAGATCGCGCCATGCAGATGCGCGCCCCGTCCCGGCAAGCAGGAAAAGTCAGGAAGTCCGTCGAGCGCCAGGTTCACCTTGCCCGAGGAGCCGCGCAGCTTGTAGCGGCCCACCTGGAGCTTGAAAGCAGAGGGCAGCGCGTCCTCGGGGAGGAGGCGCAGGAAAGTCTGCCGCGGGTCGAGGCTCGACACCACCAGCTTCGCGTCGATCTCCTCGCCGCTCGCGAGCGCGACCCCCACAGCGCGCCCGCCCTTCTGCTTGATCGCGCCCACTCGGGCCTGTGCGCGGATCGTCACACCCGCCTCGCGGGCGGCGCTGGCGATCGCCTCGCTGATCGCGCCGGTGCCGCCGCGGGCGAAGCCCCAGGAGCGAAACGCGCCGTCGATCTCGCCCATGTAGTGGTGGAGCAGCACGTAGGCCGTGCCCGGGGAACGCACGCCCTGGAAAGTGCCGATGATGCCCGAGGCCGACATCGTCGCCTTCAACACGTCGGTCTCGAACCAGCGGTCGAGCAGATCGATAGCACTCGTCGTCATCAGTTGGATCAGGTTGCGTTGGCTCGAACGCGGCAACGCGCGGAACCCGTTCAGAAGAGACAGCAGCTCGCCGAGGCCCTGCGGGTCGAAGCCCAGCGGATCCGGCGGGATCATGCCCAGGATCGGCTTCACGAAGCGCGCCATCTCGACCATCGCCTTCCCGTAGTCGTCGTAAGCCTCGGCATCGAGGCGCGAGTGGCGCGCGATCTCGCGCCGCGTCAGGCCGTGGTCGCCCATCCGCCACAGGTGGTCGCCGTTCGGCATCGGTGTGAAGGTGCCGTCGAGCGGCAGGATCTCGAGGCCACGGCGCGGCAGCTCCAGCTCGCGGATGATCTCCGGCCGCAGCAGCGACACGACGTAAGAGCAGACCGAAAACTTGAAGCCGGGGAAGACCTCTTCGGTGACGGCGGCGCCGCCCAGCACGTGGCGGCTCTCCAGCACCAGCACCTTCAGCCCGGCGCGCGCCAGATAGGCGGCGCTCACCAGGCCGTTGTGGCCGCCTCCGATGATGATCGCGTCGTAGACAGTACGGGAGGGCTTCACCTTTTCGCTTCGCGGCCTCGACGCGCGGGCGCCTTCTTCCGAGTCGCGGGCTTGCCTAGCTCCTCGAGCACGCCTTTCACCAGCAGCGGCCAGACCGTGGTCGCATCCGCGTACACCTCGGCGAAGCGTCCACCCTCGGCCTCGGGCACGAACTTGCCCCACGAGACGCCCTCGGAGTACGTGCAGCCGGAGAGGCCGCCCCAATGCGTCGGCTCGGGGCAGATCCGAACCGCGTAGCTGTAGCGCGGCGGCACCAGGTCGAGGCCGAGCCGGTGGTTGGTGATGTCGACGTAGGGGCCCACCTCCTGCGCCCAGTTGCGCGGAACGCCGCCGCCGATCGTGAAAATGCCGAGCTTCTTCGTGGACAGCGCGAAGCGGGCGAAGCTGTTGAGGTCGAGATAGGGGTTGTAGTTCGGGATGGTGTCGAAGACGGCCCCGCCCTTGGCGCCCGGCTTCCGCGCGCGCCGCATCGTCCAGGTCGACAGGTCGAGCCCCAGCTCCGAGTCGGTGAAGGCCGGCACGTAGACCGGCACCTTCTTCAGGTATGCCGAGCGGAGCACGCCGGAACCGTGGCGGTCCTGCGCCAGGACCTTGCCCAGCGCGCGGCACACGATCTCGCTCGATAGCGGCTTCGCGTCGCCGAGTTGGTCCATCGCGCGCGAGGAGAACTCCTCGACGTAATTGAGGTTCGCCTCCATCTCGAGGGTGTCGTAGACGCGGTTATAACCCTTGTCGAAGAGCTCCTCGTCGGACATGCGCGGGTCGTGGCGATAGTGAACCATGCCCACGGCTTCCGACAGGCCATGGGCCATCAGCGCGCCGGTGGAGACGATCGCCTGCACCATGCCGGCGTCGATCATCTTGGAGATGACCTTGCCCATCTTGGCGATCGTCATCGCGCCCGAGAGCGTGAGCACCACCTTGCACTCGGTGTCGCGCACCATCGCCAGCGTCACGTCGAAGGCCTCGCCCAGAGAGCGCCCGCTGAAGGCGGTCCGCGACATGCCACGCAGCAGATCCGCGAACGAGTGGACGCGGTCCAGATCGAGGCTCTCCAGCGGAATCAGGCCGTCGCTGCGCCCGTCGTGGAGCGCGCGCGCGTGCTTCATCGGGCTTCCTCCTGTTGCTTCACTTCGCCCCACAGCCCGTCCATTTCCTGGAGCGACGACTCGGCAGGCGTCCTGCCGCGTCGGCGCAGGCCCTCTTCGAGCCCGCTGAAGCGGCGTCGGAACTTGCGGTTGGATGACTTGAGCGCGCTTTCCGGGTCGACGTCGAGCTTGCGGGCGAGGTTGACCACCGTGAACAGCAGGTCGCCGATCTCGTCCTCTCTCTCGCGCTGGGTCACGGCGGCTCGCAGCTCGGCGATCTCTTCGCCGATCTTCTCGAAGACGGCTTCGGCGTTCGGCCAGTCGAAGCCCACGCGCGCGGCCTTGGTGGTCATTTGAAAGGCCTCCATCGTCGCGGGTAGCGCTTTCGAGACCGAATCCAGCATCGACTCCGCCGCCAAGGCTTTGCCTCGAGCGCGCCGCTCCTCCTGCTTCAACGCTTCCCAGTTGCGCAGCACCTCGGCCGGGCTGTCCGCCTGCTGGTCGCCGAAGACGTGAGGGTGACGGCGCACCATCTTCTGCGACACGCCTTCGATCACGTCTGTGATCGCAAAGCGGCTCGTCTCAGCCGCGATCTGCGCGTGGAAGACCACCTGCAACAACAGGTCACCCAGCTCGCCGCGCAGCTCCGCGTCGCCGTGGTCGATCGCCTCGACGACCTCGTACGCCTCCTCGATCGTCATCGGCTTCAGGCTCGCGTGCGTCTGCTCGCGGTCCCATGGACAGCCGCCCGGCGCGCGCAGCCGCGCGATCAACGCGACGAAGCGCTCGAAGCTCGGGCCGGCGGAAGGCGCGGCGCTGTCTGCGTTCATGGGCGGGACTCTACAATCGGCGGATGCGAATTCCCATCTACCAGATCGACGCGTTCACGAGCCGGGTGTTCCACGGCAACCCGGCGGCGGTGTGTCCGCTGGCTGCCTGGCTCCCGGACGCGACGATGCAATCGATCGCCCTGGAGAACAACCTCTCCGAGACGGCCTTCTTCGTCCCCGACAAGGCGAGCTACGAGATCCGCTGGTTCACGCCGGCGCAGGAGGTCGATCTGTGCGGCCACGCCACGCTGGCGGCGGGCCACGTGGTGATGAACATGCTGAAGCCGGGCCTGAACACGGTTCGCTTCGCTTCCAAGAGCGGGGTGCTGAAGGTGGCGCGAGCCGGCGAGCACCTGGCGCTCGACTTTCCGACGCGAACGCCGCGGCTGTGCCAGCCGCCGAGCGGGCTGGTCGAGGGGCTGGGCAAGGCCCCCGCCAAAACGCTCGTCTCCCGAGACCTGCTGGCCGTTTTCGAGACCGAGGCCGAGGTTCGCGCGCTGAAGCCCGACTTCGCGAGCCTGGCGAAGGTCAACGCGTTCGCGGTGGTCGCCACGGCACCCGGCGACGAGGTCGATTTCGTCTCTCGCTTCTTCGCGCCGCGCGCCGGGATCGACGAGGATCCCGTCACCGGGTCTTCGCATTGCACGTTGATCCCGTACTGGGCCAGACGCCTCGGCAAGAAGCGGTTGCACGCGCTCCAGGTCTCGAAACGAGGCGGCGAGCTCTACTGCGAGCTGCGCGGCGAGCGCGTCTCGATTGCCGGCCGCGTGGTCTCCTACATGGAGGGCTCGATCGAGGTCTAGCGCTTCAGGTCCACGTTAGCGTCGTTCTTGAAGCCGAGTTTCTTCAGGCCGTCGCCATGTCGAACGTAGAAGGTTCCTTCGACCTGAACCTTGGCGCGGTCGTCGTCCAGGATCCCCTGCACCACGCCGGGCAAGCTCAGGAAGTTGATGCCGAAGCGCGATTTCAGGCGTTCGTCCTTGAAGCCGTCGAGCCGGATCGTCTCGCTGTAGTAGCCGCGCCCCAGACCGTGGCCGTTGATCTTCAACTGGTACTCGAAGCGCTCGATCAGCAGCGTCTCGGGGTTCGGGTTCTGGACGCGGAAGCCGACGTCGACGCCGGCGCCGGTGATGCGCACCTTGTCGAGCTTCAGCGACTCGACCTGCAGCGTCGGTGTCTTCAAGCTGGCGCAGGCGCCGGACAGCAGGGCGATGACGAGAACGTTTGCGCGATGGCTGAGCCTCATGACGTGAGTCTAGCGCCGGCGCGTTGCGCCGCGAGCGCGGCCTCACGGGCTCGGCGCGAGCGGCAGCGTGAAGCAGAAGGTG
>CAZVOI010000926.1:0-5515 GCA_964628275.1 uncultured Acidobacteriota bacterium
CGCACGAGCCGCGACTACACCGAGCTGGGGAACGGCACGATCGACTACACGCGCATCTGGCCCGACATCGCGCTCGCGGGGATGAAGCACTTCTTCGTCGAGCAAGGCGGCAACTTCGCGCACGATTCGATGCGCAGCGTCGCCGACTGCGCCGAGTACGTGAAGCGGTTCCTGCTGAAATAGCGCCTACGGTAGCGCGCGAACCGCCGGGTCAGTCGCCGAGAAGAACCGCGTCCTGCCGGGCGGGCACCGGCTCGGCGCCACGTAGCCGAGCTCGAAGGTGGCGCCGGCGGGCAGCGCGTCGCCTTCGACACGAAGCGTGCGACGGCCCGCTGGACCGGCGGCGAGGCAGAGCTCGAGCAGGCCGAGCGGGCGTCCGAGCGAGTAGACGATCAGCGTCTTCGCCAGAGGCGCGGGCACGTCGATGGCGACTTGCAGGCTGCTCGGCCCGAGAGACGGCTGTAGCGAGCCGACCTCGCCGGCGGCGGGGTCGATCAGCGGGGCCTTGTCGCGATCGAGGCGCGCCCTGAGGAAGCGAGCGAGCTGGGTCGCGTAGGGAGCTGTGCCGGCCTCGAGCAGTGCCTGGGCTTCGACACGGACCGCCGCGTCCGCGTCGCCGGTGCGGTGGAGTGCCTGGGCGAGCGTGTCCTGGAACTCGACGTGGTCGCCCGTCGCGGCTCGTTGCGCGAGGGCGACGGCCGTTTTCAGTCTCGCCGGCGGAGCCTTGGGGTCGATCGCGATCGACCAGGCCAGGTTGTTCAGCTCCTCCAGCACGGCGATTCCTGGGTCGCGGGCGAGCGCTTCGATGAACGCGCCTTGATAGTCGTCGAGATCGCGCGCGCGATCGGCGGCGATGCCGAAGGCCAGGACGTGGGAGGCGATCAGGAAGCCCAAGGCGTGACGCACGCCCCTGGGCACTTCGGGCTGCGCGAGCGTCTCGGTGCTTCCGGAGACGACCGCGCACGCCAGCACGCCGCCGACGAGCCCGCCGACGTGGCCCGCCCAACTGATGTTCGGGAAGAGCAGCGGCAGCGCGGCGTTGATGCCGATCAGGACCAGCCAGCGGCTCGCGTGGAGTCGAACCGCCCGCGGCAACACGTCGCCCCGACGGCTCTCCAGGAAGGCGAGCGCGCCCAGCAAGCCGAACGCCGAGGTCGAGGCCCCCGCGCTCATGAAGTCGAACGCCGAGCTCATCGCGGCGCCGGCCAGGCCGGAGAAAAGGTAGATGACGACGAAGCGGACCGAGCCAATCGCCCGCTCGACGATGCCGCCGACGCTCGAGATGAAAGAGACGTTGAAGAGGATGTGCCAGAACCCGACGTGCAGGAAGCTGGCGGTGAACAGGCGATACCAGTCGCCGTGCCACGTCAAGGAACGGACGTTCGCGCCGAGCCGGAAGAGCGCGCCGTTCTCGAAGCCGACGAGGAGCTCGATCGCGAACGCGACCACGCACATGCCGATGACGACCCAAGTGCCGAACGCCGGCCGCAGGGCGAACGAGCGCAGCGCGGCGGCATCCTGCTCGGCGCGGGCGAGCACGTCGGCTCCCGCCGGCAACTGGCTGATCTGCGTGACGATCGCGTCTCGGATTCTCAGCGCCGAAGCGGGATCGACGAACGCCGTGCCCGACAGCGCGTATGTCTCGCGGGTCGCGTCGATCAGCAGGCCGCCGTCGGCCAGCAGCAGCACGGAGCGGATGCTGACCAGCGGCAGCGTGACGAGCCTCGCGCTCAGCGAGAGCGTCGACGCCACCGGAAGCCGCACGCGGTCGCGGTAGACCGCGAGGCTCAGGGGAATGGCTCGTCGCGCCCGAGCGCGTGCGCGAAAACTCAGGGCGACGCTGATCGGTGCGGCGATCAGGTAGCCGCCGACGAGTTGCGCCTCCGAAAAGCGGGGCAACACCAGGCGGTACGCCTCGGCCAACAACACGAGCGGAGTGGCGAGGAGCGTGATCGCGAGCGCCGGAAACAGCAACATGCCGGCCGCCAGGAGCACCGCCGTGTGCATCCGAGCCAGTGGGTACTGGCCGCCGAGAGTGGTGGCGGCGGAGTCCAGCAGCGGACCGGGGTCGGTGGCGAACGTTGCGCTCGGGCCTCGGAATACCTTGCCACCGAACCAGCGCAGCACCGGCGCCAGCACCAGGACCGCGAGGTAGATCCAAATGATCTCGCTCACCGGTGACCAGTCTGTAGCCGGCCGCGGTCGTTGTCATGCTTTCGCAGCTTCCTGGAATCGCCCTGCCAACACGCTGCGCTCAGTTGTATGCTTCTGGCGAGCGCACAACAGCGGAGTGGCCATGATCGAATTGACTGTCAACGCGGAGCGGCGCCGGTTCGACGGCGATCCCGCGATGCCGCTGCTGTGGTACCTGCGCGACGAGCTCACGCTCACCGGGACCAAGTACGGCTGCGGGCTCGGGCTGTGCGGAGCCTGCACCGTCCACCTGAACGGCGCGCCGGTGCGCAGTTGCCTGACGCCGATGTCCGTGGCGGCGGGCAAGAGCGTCACCACGATCGAGGCGCTCGACCCGAAGGGCGAGCATCCGTTGCAGCGTGCGTGGATGGCTTTGAACGTGCCGCAGTGCGGCTACTGCCAGAGTGGCCAGATCATGCAGGCGGCCGCGCTGCTGAAGACGACGCCGAAGCCCAACGACGCCGACATCGAGCGGCACATGCAGGGCAACATCTGCCGCTGCGGCACGTATCAACGGATCCACGCCGCGATCAAGCTGGCGGCGGGGGTGAAGGCGTGAGCGCGCCGGCGACGCGGCGAGAGTTCCTGGGCGGCGCCTTCTCGGCGGGCGCGTTCGTGGTGGTGGCGCGGCTTTCTCCGCTCGAGGCAGCCGAGTACCAGGCGGGGACGGCCGCCGCCAAGGCCTGGGAGCCGAGCGTCTACCTCGGCATCGAGCCGAGCGGGGCGGTGACGATCGTCGCGCATCGTTCCGAGATGGGCACCGGCGCGCGCACCTGCCTGCCGATGGTGCTGGCCGACGAGCTCGAGGCGGACTGGTCGCGCGTCACGATCGTGCAGGCGCTCGGCGACGCGAAGTACGGCTCGCAGAACACCGACGGGTCGTGCTCGGTGCGCGACTTCTACCAGGCGATCCGCAGCGCCGGCGCCTCGGCTCGCACCACGCTGGAGCAGGCGGCGGCGAGCCGCTGGGGCGTAGCGCAGGACGAATGCCGCGCGCAACAGCACTTCGTGGTGCACGCGAAGACCGGAAGGAAGCTCGGTTACGGCGAGCTCGTGCCGCTGGCGGCGGCCGCGGCCGCGCCAGAGCCGAGCACGATCCGCTTCAAGACGCCGAGCGAGTTCCGGTTGATCGGCCATGACGTGCCGATCACCGATCTCAAGGACCTGGTCACCGGCAAGGGAATTTTCGGTATCGATGCGCGGATGCCGGGCATGGTGTACGCGTCGATCGCGCGCCCGCCGGTGATGGGCGCGACGCTCGAGAGCGTGGACGACGCGGCCGCGAAGAAGGTCGCCGGCGTCCAGCAGGTGGTGACGCTCGACCTCGCGACCGCGCCCTTCGGCTTCAAGGCGCTCGGCGGCCCGGCCGTGATCGCGAGCAACTCGTGGGCTGCGATCCAGGGACGCAAGGCGTTGAAGGTCAACTGGACGCCCGGCAAGCACGCGGCCTACGAATCGGGGGCGTATCGCGCCGAGCTGCTGGCGACGGCGGCCAAGCCGGGGCGGGTGGTGCGCGCCCTCGGCGACGTCGACGCGGACTTCGCCAAGGGCGGCGCGGTCCACGAGGCCTCGTACTACACGCCGATGCTGGCCCACGCGCCGATGGAGCCACCGGCCGCGGTGGCCGAGTTCAAGGACGGCAAAGTCGTGACCTGGTGCAACACCCAGAACCCGCAGGCAGTCCAAGACACCGTCGCGCGCGCTCTCGGTATCAAGAAGGAGGACGTCGCCTGTCACGTCACGCTGCTCGGCGGCGGGTTCGGCCGGAAGTCGAAGCCCGACTACGTCGCCGAAGCGGCGCTCTTGTCGCGCCAGGTCGGCAAGCCGGTGAAGGTGGTGTGGAGCCGGGAAGACGACCTGCAGTTCGATTACTTCCATGCGCCGGCCGGGTTGTACATGAAGGCGCGCGTGGACGAGCGCGGGCGCCCGACGGCGTGGCTGCAGCGGACCGTGTTCCCGCCGATCGGTTCCCAGAACAACGCCGACCAGCAGTACGGCAGCTTCGAGCTGGGGATGGGCTTCAGCGACCTGCCGTACCGGATCGAGAACCTGCGCGTCGAGAACGGCCCGGCCCAGGCGCACGTGCGGATCGGCTGGCTCCGCTCGGTGGCGAACATCTACCACGCGTTCGCGGTGCAGTCGTTCAGCGACGAGCTGGCGGCCGCCGCGAAACGCGATCGCGTGGAGTACCTGCTCGACCTGATCGGAGCGCCGCGCGTGATCGACTACGCCCAGGAGGGCATCGCCAACTGGCGGCCCAACGCGCGTTTCCGTTACGACACGGCGCGGCTCCGAAACGTGATCGAGCTGGCCGCGCAGCGCTCCGGCTGGGCCTCGAAGAAGCCCGCGCGCGGCCGCGCGCTCGGCATCGCCGCGCACTACAGCTTCTTCACTTACGTCGCGGTGGTTCTCGACGTGGAGGTGAACGACGCCGGCGCGGTTCGCATCCACAAGGCCGACGTCGTGGTCGACGCCGGCACCGTGGTCAATCCCGATCGCGTCAAGGCGCAGTTCGAGGGCGCCGCCGTGTTCGGCGCCAGCCTCGCGCTGATGGGCGAGATCACCGCGCTCGACGGAAAGATCCAGCAGTCGAACTTCAACGACTACCCGGTGGCGCGGATGTCGCAAGCGCCGCTGCGCACCGACGTCCACATCGTCCCGAGCGACGCGCTCCCGGCGGGCGTCGGCGAGCCCGGCGTGCCGCCGGTCGCGCCGGCTCTCTGCAACGCGATCTTCGCGGCCACCGGCAAGCGGCTGCGCGAGCTGCCGGTGCAGAAGCGGCTGGCGTCCGGCTAGGCGGGAGCGGTTCTCAACCTACAGCCGGAGGCAGGGCCCGGCCGGCGAGTGCCTTGTCAGCCAGGCACCGTAGTAGCTCCTTGACGCGGGGGGTGGGCGGAAGGTACCTTCTCCGCGCAGGCTCAGCCACAGCGCGGTGTCGCGGAAGCGCGATGTGGAATCGCGGTCAGTGATCGTTGCCCGGCGCATTGAGATTCGGGGGTCATTGTGAAAGACGAGTGCGGGTTCCGCCGTCTCGCCGTCTTCGTGCTCGTCCCCGTCCTGCTTCTCGGCTGTGCGGCGACGGCAGTGGCTCAAGGCGAGCCGCGTAAGTACGAGCTGTTCGGGGGATACGCGTTCCTGAAGGACTTGGGCGACCCATCCACGAGCTTGCCCGTGGGCTGGAACGTCTCGATCGCCAGGAGCCTCAACCGCTCGTTCGGCGTCGTCCTCGACCTGGGAGGCAACTACAAGAGCGAAGCGGGCATCGATCTGGGTGAGCACGCGTTCCTGGGAGGGACACGCTTCTCGTTTCGGGGCCATCGAC
>CAZVOI010000927.1:0-2673 GCA_964628275.1 uncultured Acidobacteriota bacterium
TGGTCCTGCGGCTCGAGCGGCTCTCCTGCCGTTCGGAACGCCAACAGCACGAGTACGAGCACGGCGACTGCGGCGACCGGCCGTGCCGCCGCCCGTGCCAACTCCAGAATGACGTGCCGCCGCCCGTGGATGAGGCTCATGAGCACGCTTCAGCTCTCGAACACCCAGCGGCCGCCGACCATCGTGCGCTCCACCGGGATGCTGATGAGCGAGCCGGACGGCTCGCGCAGGGGATCGCGGCCCAGAACGACCAGGACGTCGTCGTTGGAACCCACGGCCAGCAGGCGCCCGTTCGCGACCGCCAGCGCCTGCGCACGCGGCTGGGCCGGGTCCTGGGTGTGGATCACGCCGTTCCAGAGAACCAGCTCGGGCCCGCTGCGCAGCGTCGGCAGCAGCGAGAAGGCGGAAACTCCACGCACGAACCCGCGGCGTGTGGTTGTCATGCGGCCTCCGATTGTCACGCCGTCCGGCCTCCCGGGAAGCGCGAGGAGTCTAGCAGAAGGGTCAGCGCGCCGTGACCCGCAGCACGCGGCCGGGGCGGGCGTCCGTCATGGCGGAGGCGAGAGCCAGGGCGAAAAGCAGAGTCATGGAAGCTCTTTCGTTGGAGGCGCGATCATGCCCTATCCGAGGAGGCGGGCCAGGGCGTCGGCCGGAGACAACACCTCGAGGCCCCGCAGGCGTGTGCCGTAGAGATGGCCGAAGTCGGTTCGGTCGCCGGTCACCAGCACATCGCAGCGAGCCTGAGCGGCGGCGGCGAGGATCGGGGCATCCTTCAGCGGCAGCCCCTGCTCCAGCGCCCACGCGACGTCCTTCGAAGGTGCTTCCGGCTCGACGGAGATGAGTTTCAGGAGCAGCTCAAGAGCGTCCACCACAGTCGGGTACTTGAGTTGCAGGTTGCGCCGGGCCTCTTCGAGGGCGTGCGGGGAGGTGACGAGACTGCACACGCCCGCGCGCGCCAGCTCGAAGATCGCCGCCGAGCGGCCTTTCGGGTTGTGGGCCGCCGTGAACAGGACGTTCGCGTCCAGGAAGAGGCGCACCAGACGCTAGCGCCGCGACTTCAGCTTCCGCTTCAGCCGCACGCTCTCGCCGGCGCTCATGCGATCGGCCGCCTCGAACTCGCTCAGGCGGGCTTCGGCGTAGATCTCCAACGGGTAGACACCGGCCTGCCGCAGAACGATCGAGCCGTCAGCAGCGGTTTCGACCAGCAGGGTCTGCTCGCCCACGATGCCCAGGCGCCGCAAGATGGCTCGGGGGATGGAGACTTGGCCGCTTTTGCCGAGTTTCACAAGCTCCATGAATCACAGAATATCAGAATTAGTTGAAACGGAAAAGGCGCGAGCGGGGGCCGATCGGGGCGGGGCGATTCAGCAGGGGAAACGGGAACGGACGAACGAAACAACGAAACAACGAACAAGCTGCGAGGATGTTCTGGACTGAGTGTCGGGGGGCTGATCGCCCCCCGGGCCCCCTATAGCGTGGCGATGCAGTCGATCTCTACCAGGGAGTTGCCGGGGATGCCGCCGGCGGCGGCGATCGTGGTGCGGACCGGAGGCTCGGGGCCGAAGCGGCCGAGGAACATCTCGTTCATCGCGGCGTAGTCCTTGAGGTCGTTCAGGTACACGTTCACCTTCACGACCTTCTCCATCGACGAGCCGACGGACTCGAGCCGCTTCTGGATCTCGTCGATCACGTGCTTGGTGTGGGCCTTGATGTCGCCCTCGAAGTGCGCGCCGATGCCGGCAATGAACACCAGGCCGCCGGCCGAGGTGATACCGCTGAAGAGCGGGGTCTTCTCGGGCCGCTTGCCGTCCTTCCAGTGGACTTTCTTGACTACCTTGTCGTCGTCGGCTCGCGCGGCCTTTGCAGCGACCAGCGTCCCCAGCGTCGCCGAAGCTCCGGCCAGAAATGCTCTGCGTCTGGTCTTGGTCATCGTCACCTCCTGTAGGCGTCCCAGCGGGCATCGCCGGTGGAACGGTAGCCCTTCGGCAGCGTCTCCCAGTCGGGGCGGGCCAGGCCGTTCAGGTCGTAGAGCAGCTTCCCGTCCCGCAGCGTCATCTCGCACACGAGCTTCTTGTCCGCCTGGCGCCGCCCGTCGAACGAATCGACGAGGCCGAAGCGGCCCGCCTGCAGGCTCAACACCGTCACGTCCGCGGGCGCACCGACCGACAGCTGTCCCAGGTCCTCGCGCTTCACGTGGCGGGCGGGGTTCCAGGTCGAGCGCGCGATCACGTCCTCGAGCGAGAGACCGAGGGCGAGGAACTTGCTCATCACGTTGAGCTGGTCCTTCATGCCCGTGTTCATACTGCCGATGTGGAGGTCGGTGGAGATCGTGTCGGGCAGGAAGCCTTCCTGGATCGCCGGCACCGCCACGCCCCCGGCGAAGCTGCCCCCGCCGTGGCCGACGTCGAACAGCACGCCGCGCTTGCGGCCCGCCCACATCCCGGCGTTGAGCCGGCCCGAATCCTCGAGCTCCCGGCGCAGGCCCGAGTAGCAGTGCGTGTAGATGTCGCCCGGGCGGAGCTTGTTCGCCAGCAGCTCGGAGATCGGCCGCTCGGGCTTGCTCGCGCCGAAGTCGACCATCACGGGGACGTTGGCGATCGTCCCGGCCTCGACCGCGCGCTCGACGGGCGACCAATCGGGTCCCTCGTAGTGCGCCGTCTTGATCCCCACCAC
>CAZVOI010000928.1:0-4617 GCA_964628275.1 uncultured Acidobacteriota bacterium
CAGGACAGCACAGGCTCCCCATCGAGAATCACGGTCGAAATCTCTCCGCCACGGGTCCGCTCGACGAAGCTCAGAAAGCTCGCGTGATTCAAGGGGGATTCGATGCCGCCGACGGCCGCCACCACGATCGCTTCGCCCGGCTCGCTCCATTCGACGAGACAGGCGCCCTCGGCCGACAGGTCCGCCACCAGCACTCGCAGCGCGCCCGCGACATCGGCCTCGGGAGCCACCGAGAGCCGGGCGAGCACGCTCTCGACGACCGCGAGCCATGGGCCGGCGGAGTCTCCGCGGACCACGGCGACCGACGCCGTGGTATTCGCGCCCAACGCCGGCCGTGCCTCTCCCGGGTCGCTCGCGGGCAACGAGACGCCCAGCGCGGCGTCGTCGGCGTCGATCTGGTTCAGGCGCAGCCGCACCGGCCCGAACTGCACCTCGCCGCCTGGCTCGAGACGTCCCTGTTCGACGCGCGCGCCGTTCAGCAACGTGCCGTTCTTGCTGTCGAGATCCTGCACCTCGACAGCGTCGCCGGCGGGAGACAGCAAGGCGTGGAAGCGCGACACGCCCCGCACCGACAGCACGATGTCGTTGCCCGGCGCGCTGCCGACCCGGACCCGGCTCTCGGTCAGCAGGTAGGAGCGAACGACACCCTCGACCTCCTCCTCGAGGCGAAAGGCGCGGGCAGGCGTCGCTGGGCTGGGCATCGTCGGACGCCAGAGCATGCCACATCTGGCGCTGGCCGCTTCGTGTTCAGAAGGAAGCCGCTCACCGCCGGGCTATAGTCGGCTCCCCACGCTATTCCAACTTCTCGAACCGGGCCGGGCGCAACGCCCTGGCGTTTCCCGGTCTCGCGACGATGCCGTGGGATTGGAGGGATTCTCAATGAAGAAGACGAGCAAGCGCATCCTCATCCTGGGCGGCGTGGTGGCGTCACTGCTGCTGGCCGGCAGCATCTCGGTCTACGCGCAGGTCAAACGCCCGTTCCGGAATGGCTCCGTCTGGACGATGGCCTTCATCCGCATGAAGCCGGGGATGGAAACCGCCTACCTGAACTACCTGGCCGGCAGTTGGAAGGCCAATCAGGAGGCGGCGAAGAAGGATGGGCAGATCCTGTCCTACAAGGTCCTGACGACCGAAGGCCACAACGCCGGTGACTTCAACATCGTCCTGTTGACCGAGTTCAAGGACCTCGCGACGATGGAGGCCAACGAAGCCAAGGCCGACGCTCTGGCGCAGAAGATGATCGGTGACGACCAGAAGCAGATGCAGGGATACAAAGAGCGACTGGAAATCCGGGAGGTCCTGGGCAATCGACTGGCGCGAGAGATCGTTCTCGAGGCCAAGCCTTAGCGCATTCGTCTGTCGGTCCGCCCCGGGGGCCTCGGATGTCCGGGGCCCCCGGGAACGTCAGCCCGAGTTGGTCGCCGCAAGCACTCCGACAGAGCGTTCTAAATCGAGGTAGGCGCTCATCAGCGGCGTTTGCGCGCCTCGATCACGCGCGGCAGATGCGACGCCCGTGAAGCCACGACCTCTTCGACGATCGAGAAGAATGGGTCGTCGTGCTCCAGAAGCCCCGAACGCTCGCGCGCCCGGCTGTCGCTGGCATCGGCCGGCACAAACCGCGCCATCAGCCCGCAGCGCCGCGTGATCGCGACGACTCTCCTGCCTCCGTGCGCAACCCGCGCCAATAGGTCCGAAAAGCGCCGCTTCAGCTCGGCAACGTTCAGTCTCTGCGCCGTCCTGTTCCGAGCCATGGATAGCCGTCAATAGCGTCGCTCAGATCGTGGTCCAAAGCCACCCAGAGCCTGGTGCGTGCGCGCAGGTGGTCACCGAGCGTCAAACACCCGCGCAACCGTGACCCGTTCCGGGCCGACAGTGTTCGCGAGCCTCGGCGTGGGGCCGGTGACGCGCCCAACGATTGAGCGGCGCCGCGCAGACCTTGGGCACGAATCCAGCTCGCGCGTGACTTCTGCCGTTGGATTGGCCGCAGCGACCGACGTCTGCCTCCTGTCGTTACACGCAGTTACGCCGCTGGGTCGCTTCAGCGCACGGGACTGCCTGCGCGTGGCGAGGCGATTGCAGAGGACGCGAGGGAGTTTCCAGAGTGACGTTCCAGAAGACAAGGAGAAATCGATGCGAAACATGAAGACGCTGTCCGTCGTCACGTTGTTGGTCGGCAGTCTCGCCGCTTGCGGCGGAGACTCGAGTCCCGCGGCCCCCACGACGGCGGTGGTGGCGGCGCCCACACCGGTTCCGTGCACGCAGACGACGGTCTTCCAGGGCGCCGGTTCGATTCCGCCGAGCGTCCTGTCCGCGACTGCGTTGCCGGCGACGAGCACCTCAGGCCGGATGGACGTGATCATCGATTGGACTTTCGCCAGCAGCACGATCGGCGTCTACATCGTTCAAGGCGCCTGCTCGCTCGAGCAGTTCAACGCGCGCGCGTGCACCTTCGTGATCCGCTCGGACTCCGGCGCAAAGCCGCGCAAGCTGTCGGCCGCCAACGTCGCCCCGGGCAGCTACTCCTTGTACGTCGCCAACTTCAGTTCACAAGCGGAGTCCTCGTCGGTACAGGTCTTCCTGAGCACCCCCACCTGCCCGGCGATCACGTCGAGGCCTGTTGCCGCGACCTCGCAGGGCGAGCCTCTGACCGTCAACCAGATCCAGGGCCCGGTCGGCCGCCGCTGACGCGCGCGCCAATCCAGGATGACAAGACGCATCAACGACGCACCGTGATCGCGTGGGCTCCTGAAGGACCCACGCTTGGAGGAGAGGTCATGAAGTTGAAGAACAGAGTCGCAACCGGAGCGTTGGCGGCCCTCATCGTGCTGGCGGCGCCAACCGCGAGCGCCGTCGAGCGGAAGGGCTTCGTCATCGGCTTCGGAGCGGGAGTCGGCCAATCGCGGGTGGAAGGGTCCGGCAACACCGCGTTCGGTTCGTCGTTTTCCATCGGCGGCATGGTCGGACAGAAGACGGCGCTGCTCCTCGATGCCACGAGCGTCACCGACAGCGAGGAAGACATCCTCGTCGGGATCGGGGTTTCCGGCGTCGCCGCGCAGCGTTGGCTCACCGACCGGGTCTGGGTCAAGGCGGGGATCGGGTCCGGCGTCTTGTTCGCATCGGGAAACGGCGAGTCCGAGCAGGAAAACCTCGGCTTCGGCATCTCGACGGGGATCGGCTACGAGGTCGTCCAGAAGAAAAAGTTCACGCTCGACCTTCAAGGCCGCTTCACGACTTCGAGCAAGGACGGCGTGCGCGTCAACAACTACATCGGCCTCGTCGGCTTCAACTGGTACTGAGCGTGGCCTTTCAACAACGTCGAATCGGAGGATGACATGGAGATTTGGACAAGCCGAGTCGGGCGGCAGATCGTCGGAAACAGCCGAGCCACCTGGACCTTCACGCGGGACTGAGCACCGCCTCAGCTCTTCAAGTACTTCCCGACGATCGGCTCGAGCTCGCGCTTCAGCGGCTCGGGGATCACGTTGGGGGCGGTCATGATCGCGTTCTTGAGGGCGCTCGCGCATTCGCAGGTGCGCGAGCCGCTCTCGGGAATCCGGCGGATCGCGGCGCGCAGGACGCGCTTGGCGCTGGCGGCGTTCTGGGTCAGGTTGGCGACGACCGTCTGGACCGTGACCGAGTCGTGGTCGGGATGCCAGCAGTCGTAGTCGGTGACGAGCGCCAGCGTGACGTAACAGATCTCGGCTTCGCGGGCGAGCTTGGCTTCCTGGAGGTTGGTCATGCCGATGATGTCCATGCCCCAGGAGCGGTACAGCTCGGACTCGGCGCGGGTCGAGAAATGCGGACCCTCGATACAAACGTAGGTGCCGCCGGAATGATGGGTGACACCCACTTCGGCGCAGGACTCCGCCATCAGCGCTGACAACGTCACGCAGAAAGGATGCGCGAAGGCCACGTGCGCGACGAGGCCGCGGCCGAAGAACGTCGACTTGCGCGTCAGCGTGCGGTCGACGAACTGGTCGGGGATGACCATGTGCAGCGGCGCGTACTTCTCCTTCAGCGAGCCGACCGCCGACACCGACAGGATGCGGTCGACGCCGAGCTTCTTCATCGCGTAGAGGTTCGCCTGGAAGTTCAGCTCGTGCGGCAGGATACGATGGCCGCGGGCGTGGCGCGGCAGGAACGCGACGCGGCGGCCTTCGAGGACGCCGAGCATGAACGCGTCGGAGGGCCGTCCGAACGGCGTGTCCACGAACTCTTCGCGGACGTCCGTGAAGCCCTCCATCTCGTAGAGGCCGCTGCCGCCGATGATTCCGATTTCCGCTCGGGCTTGGTTCACGCCTTGACCTCGCTCAGGACGAACCTGTCTTTCACTTGCTGGACCTTGCCGAAGGGCGTTCGGGTGTCGTGGTAGAAGAGCAGCGTCCAGCCGAGCTCGACCACGTTCTTCAACAAGCGCCGCTTGGCTTCCATCGTCCCGATCGGGAACAAGTCGTAGCCCATCACGAACGGCAGCGGCAGGTGGCTCGCCGTCGGCACCAGGTCGGTCGGGATCACCAGCGTCTCGCCGCCGCCCTCGACGACCACCATCTGATGGAAGGCGGTGTGGCCACCCACCGGCACCACGCGCACGCCGGGCGCGATCTCGCTCTCGCCCTG
>CAZVOI010000929.1:0-1727 GCA_964628275.1 uncultured Acidobacteriota bacterium
TCCTGGGCTTCGCCAAGAAGATGCTGATCGCGAACGTGGTCGCCGGCCCGGCCGACAAGATCTTCGCGCTGCCGGCGGCCGAGGTCGGCCCCACGCTCGCCTGGCTCGGCATCACCTGCTACACGCTGCAGATCTACTTCGACTTCTCCGGCTACTCGGACATGGCGGTCGGCCTGGGCCGCATGTTTGGCTTCCGCTTCCCCGAGAACTTCAACTACCCCTACGTCGCCGACAGCGTGCAGGAGTTCTGGCGGCGCTGGCACATCTCGCTCTCGACCTGGTTCCGCGACTACCTGTACGTGCCGCTCGGCGGCAACCGCCTGACGCCCGGCCGCACCTACGCCAACCTGGTGCTGGTTTTCTTCCTGTGCGGCCTGTGGCACGGCGCGAGCTGGAGCTTCGTCGTCTGGGGTCTCTTCCACGGCGCGTTCCTGGTCGCCGAGCGGCTCGGCCTCGCCGGCCGCGTGCGGGCGCTGCCGGCGCCGCTCCGCCACGGGTATCTGCTGATCGTGGTGATGATCGGCTGGGTGTTCTTCCGAGCCGACAGGCTGGCGCAGGCGCTCGCGTTCCTGGGCGCGATGGCCGGACTCGGCGCAGCTCAGGCGACGCCGTTCAGCGCGTCCTGGTACCTGACGCCGGAGCTGCTACTTGCGCTCGCCGCCGGCGTGGTCGGCGCGACGCCGCTCGTGCCCGCGCTCGGACGCTGGCGCGAGCGCCTCGCAGCACCGGGCCGGGACCTGGAGCTCGCGGCCGCCGCCGCGCTGATGCTCCTGTTCGCCCTGTCGATTACGCAGATGGCGGCGCGCAGCTACAACCCGTTCATCTACTTCCGCTTCTGATGCCCGCGCGCGGCCTGTTGACCTTCCTGTTCGCGGCCGCGATATCGCTGCCGCTGCTCGGAACGTTCGCGGGCCTGGACGGGGCCGATCCGCTGTCCGAGAAGCGCGATCTGGCGGCGCTGCCGGCGGCTCCGAGCGACTGGAGTTCAGCCGCCGCCTTCCCCGCCGCTCTGAGCGCCTGGTTCGAGGACCACTTCGCCTTCCGCGCGACCCTGGTGCGATTCTCCGCGGAGCTCCGCTACTTCGCGCTCGGCGTGTCGCCGAACCCCTCAGTGATCAAGGGGTGCTTTGGCTGGCTCTTCTACGCGAGCGACGGCGGCATCGACGACTACACGCGTGAGAAGCCGTTCACGGCGGCCGAGCTCGCCGAGTGGCGCGAGTCGGTCGTGCGCACCCACCGCTGGCTGCGCGAGCGCGGCATCGTTTATGTGTTCGCGATCGCGCCCGACAAGCACGTCATTTATCCCGAGGAGATGCCCGCGTCGATCCGGCCACGGCCCGCCCCGTCGCGGCTCGAGCAGCTCCTGGCGGCGCTAGCGGACAGCGGCGTGCCGACGGTCGACTTTCGCCCGGCGCTGCTCGAAGCCAAGCGCCGCGAGCGCGTCTACGACCTGACCGACACCCACTGGAACCGTCGCGGCGCGTTCGTCGGCTACCGCGAGATTCTCGGGGCGATCCGATCGCAAACGTCCGCAGTCGACCCGCCTCTGACTCCCGACGACTTCGTTCCCACCGCCCAGGATGTCGAGGGTCAGGATCTGGCCGTGATGGCGGGGCTCGGCCGCTCGCTTCGCGAGCAGGCGCTCGACCTCGCGCCCAGGCGCCCGCGGATAGCTCGGGTCGTCGAGCCGGTCGGAGCGAACGCCGAAGCGCAGGTCGGCCGGCTCG
>CAZVOI010000930.1:0-5578 GCA_964628275.1 uncultured Acidobacteriota bacterium
CTCGGTAGGGACACCAAGCGGAACGGCATCCTGCTAGCCACCGACCGACGCGTAGTCATTTACATCAGCAAGATGTTCGGGGCCTATGAACTAGAGGAGTACCCCTATTCCACGATGTCGTCCATTGAGCTCTCTAAGGGCAGGCGCAAGAACAACCTTACATCCCTTGAGCAGGAGCGAGGGTGTAGTTCCATGCGGGCAGTGCCCGATGTGGGCGTAGCTTGAGTCGCGAGATCTGGTCGGCGGCTGGCTTCTGGCCGGTCAGGTAGACCCTGTTGAGCAAGGTCGCTCTGACCCTGAGTCCACGCTTGGTCTTGGTTGTGCGGATGTAATTGAGCATGGTTTCGTAGCTGACGAGCGGCTGCGCCGCCCAGTTCTTCGAGACCTCGCTGAAGAGGCGGTGCTCGATTGGATTCCACTTGGAGGCGCCGGGAGGATAGTGGGCGACGGTGACGCGCAAGCCGAAGGCGTCGCAGAGCTTGTCTTGAAGGGCGCATTTCCAGGCGGCGGTGCGGTTCCCGTTACTGCCGCCGCAGTCCGCCAGGACGAGGAGGCGATTGGCGTCGGGGTATCGGTTGCGCCCCTCGCGCTTCCACCACAGGGCGAGGGCGTCCCCCGCGAACTGGGATGTTTCGTGCGACGTGCCGACGACGATGTGTCCGCGGTTGGCCTGGGGATCGTAGATGCCGTAGGAGACAGCCACGCCCTCGGCGTCGCTGAGGAAGTCGTGGTCGTTGACGGGAGTGGCGGTCCTGGCCCACTTGGCACCCGGGTTCTTGAACAGGCCGATCATCTCGCGCTTCTTGGTGTCGACACTGATGATGGGCAGCCCTTTGCGCTCAAACCGGGTGCGGGCGCGACGGATGGACTTGAACTGCCGATCGCGGTCGTCGGAATGGGTCGAGCAGATGGTCTTCTTGTTGACATGCAGGTGGAAGTCGAGTTTCTTGAGCAGGCGACGCACCGTGCTCGGGCTCACCCAGATCCGCATCTGGCGCAGTTGGCGACTGATCTTCTCGGCGGCCTTGCGTGCCCACTTGATGCCGCTGATTGGATCCCCGGCGGTGTCGTCCTTCATCAACCGCTCGATCTCCGCGGTCAGCGCGGGCGTTTTTTTTCCACGGGATGGCGACCGCCGCCGGGCAGCCTGATCCTTTCTGCGAACCGCTTGCCTTTGAGCAACTCATGCCGTCCCTTGGCGATCGTATGAACGTCCAAGCCGGTCATCTCCGCGATCCGTCGATCTCCACCCCACCCGAGCAACATCGACTCGAGCCCCGCGAAGAGACGCCGTTGGCGCTCGTCGAGCAAGCTGAAGAGCAGCACCAGGGCAGCCTTGCTCTGGTCGAGTGCGCTGTCGCGTCGCTCTTGCACCTCCGACGGCGGACCGGCCTCACGTGCCAGGATCTGGGCCTTCCGTCGGGCCTGGTCTCGGGAGCAGTAGAGATATGCCACTCCCACCTTCTGGCGTGCCAGACGCTTGTCCCGCACCAACTGCAGGAGCGGATCCTCCACGTCCACCTGGACGGCCTGAGCGAGCTCAGATGCAAACAGGCCCCGCTCGGAATCAAACACGAACCGCTCGCTCGTCTCCACCAACGAACCGAAGCGCGAGAAGTGGACGTCTCGGTACGTCCAGAGTCCGCGCTCGTCGAAGCGCGCCACCTCGTCGAGCGCGTAGTACCGGCCACGATGGGAATAGCTCGTGCGGTATGGGATCGTCCGGAGCTTCCGGAACACCGTCATATCGACCGATGTGCCGAGGGTCGCTTTGAGCTGGTCCATGGTGGCGATCCGCTCTCGGCGCAGTAGGGTCACGAGGCTCTCCGCCTGGAACTGAACTGGGCGCATTCTGTCAGACCTCCGGCTTTATATCTGAAGTCTAACATATCAGGACGATCCGCCCGCTGCCTTCCGAATGCGCCCTGAACTCGCGATTGGCCCGTATCGGCTAGGGTTTCACCGTCACCACCGACTACGCAGCGCGCCTCCGCGGTGTCAGCGTTGTGTTAGATGTCCGATACGAACGTGGTGATCTATTCTTGCGCCTGCCCTAAGGTGCTAAGGAATCCCGGAACGTTCCAAGGCCGAACGATCGGTCGGCCGACAGACGTGCGAGAAAACAGGATGTGCCGAAGCAATTAGCCCTTGACAGGTCTTGAAGATGCCGATACGTTGCGTCCAACCTACTGAATCCAGGGGCAAGTTCGCGCATCTCGGAGCATCCGCGAGCGCGAGGGAGGGTCGCATGAGACACTGTTGGCTGAGAGGCGCATTCTTCGCGTTGTGCGTGACCATGGCGGGCACTCTCGCCCACGCGCAGACGACTTCGGTCTCGGGGGTTGTGGTCGACCCGGACGGCCGGCCCGTGCCAGGCGCCACGGTCGTGGTGAAGAACACCGGCACGAGCAAGACCTACGAGACCGTTAGCTCGGCCACGGGCGCCTTCTCGATCCCGGCGGTCATCACGGGCACCTACGCGGTCACGGTGTCGCTCCCTGGCTTCAAGACGGCGGTCCTGAATAACGTCGTCGCGAACGTGGGCGGCCCCGCGACCGTGACCGCGAAGCTCGAGATCGGCCAGGTCGAGGACACGATCAACGTCGAGGCGAAGTCGGAGCTGCTCCAGACGCAGTCCTCGGCTGTCTCGACCACGGTCGACATGCGCCAGATCACGAACTTGCCGCTCACCTCGCGCGCGGCGCTGGACTTCGTGACGATGATGGCGGGGGTGAGTACGCCCGGCGGGAACCGCGACTCGACGGTGAACGGGCTGCCGAAGAGCGCGCTCAACATCACGCTCGACGGCATCAACGTGCAGGACAACACGCTCAAGGGCGACCGCGGCGGCGACGGCTTCTTCGCGATCGTCAACCCCCGCCTCGACGCGACCGAGGAGGTGACGGTCTCGATGGCGGGCATGGGCGCCGAGGCCTCCGGCCAGGGCGGAGCCCAGGTGAGGTTCGTGACGCGCGGCGGCACCAACCAGTTCCGCGGCACGGCCTACCACTACTTGCGCAAGGACGAGTTCAACGAGAACACCTGGTTCAACACCAAAAACAACGTCGCGAAGCCGGCGCTGCTGCAGAACCAGTACGGCCTGGCCGTGGGCGGCCCGATCAAGATCCCGGGCCTGTTCGACGGCCGCGACCGGGCGTTCTTCTTCATCAACCTGGAGCAGTACAAGCAGCCCTCCGACTTCTCGCGCGACCGGACGATCCTGCATCCCGGCGCGCAGGCGGGCAACTTCCGCTACCTGAGCGGCGGCCAGGTGCGCGAGATCAACCTGCTGTCACTCGCCGCGGCGAACGGCCAGACCTCCACGATGGACCCGACCGTCCAGAAGCTGCTGGCCGACATCCGCTCCGCGACGGGGACCACCGGCACGGTCACCGATCTCGCCGATCCGCTGTTCCAGCGCTTCTCGTACAACCTGCCGGTCGACTCCCAGCGCCGCTATCCCACGATCCGGCTCGACTGGGACATCACCCGCAAGCACCGCGCGTCGATCTCGACCAACTACCAGGACTTCTCGGACTTCCCGGACACGCTGAACAACCGCGACCCTCAGTTCCCGGGCTTCCCGGCCTTCGGCGGGCAGGGCTCGGAGCGCATGGCAGTCAGCAGCTCGCTGCGGTCCACGCTGGGCGCGAACGTCGTGAACGAGCTGCGCATCGGCGGCAGCGGCGCGCCGGTGAAGTTCTTCGCGGAGCAGAACGTCGGCATGTTCACCGGCTCGCTCGCCAACCAGCAGGGCTTCCACATGCTGCTGAGCGGCGCCCCGCTGAACCTCACCAACGCGTCGCCGGCGCCCAACATCCAGTCGCGCAACGCCTCGACACGGCTGATCGAGAACACGGTGAACTGGCTGAAGGGCGATCACAGCTTGAGCTTCGGCGGCTCCTACACGGCCCTCAAGGTCTGGGGCAAGAACTCGAACCTGGTGCCGCAGCTCGGTTTCGGCGTCATCAGCGGCGACCCTGCCCAGGCCATGTTCACGAACACCGCCAACTTCCCCGGCGCCTCGGGCGCGCAGATCACCGCGGCCCAGCAGCTCTATGCCGTGCTGACCGGGCGCGTCGCGAGCATCACCGGTGACGGCGCGCTGAACGCAGAGACCGGCCAGTACGTGTACATGGGCGAGACGTTCACGCAGTCGAAGCTCAGCGACTTCGGCCTCTACATCCAGGACAACTGGCGCGTGCGGCCGAACCTGTCCTTGAACCTCGGCGTGCGCTACGAGATCCAGACGCCGTTCGCGGCCGCGAACGACAGCTACTCGTTGGCGACGATCAACGACGCGTGGGGCGTCTCGGGCCTGGCTCCCGGCTGCGACGCCAGCAACGTCAACCCGACGTCCTGCAACATCTTCAAGCCCGGCACCCTGCAGGGTTCGAAGCCCGTGTTCAACCAGCTCAAGGCGGGCGAGCAGCTCTACGACAACGACCTCAACAACATCGCGCCGAGCATCGGCTTCAACTGGCAGCCAAGCACGAGCGGTGGGATCCTCGGCAAACTGCTCGGCGCGCCGGGCGACACGGTCATCCGCCTCGGCGTCGCCAGGGCCTACTTCCGGTCGGGCATGAGCGACTTCACGACCCCGCTCGGCGCCAACCCCGGCGCGACGGTGCCCGCCAATCGCAACTTGGCGCTCAACAACCTGGGCGCGCTTCCGCTGCTGGTGCGCGACACCGCCCGCCTGGGCGCGGCCAGCTTCGCAGAGCGGCCGAGCTACCCGATGACCGATCCCGTCGACCAGGACACCAACACCTTCGATCCCCAGCTGAAGATCCCTTACTCGGACTCGTGGTCGGTCGGCATCCAGCGCGCGCTCGGCCGCAACTTCGCAGTCGAGGCGCGCTACGTGGGCACGCGCTCCCGCGAGCTGTGGCGCGTCTTCAACTACAACGAGATCAACTTCATCGACAACGGCTATCTGGCGGAGTTCCGGCTCGCGCAGCAGAACCTGCAGGCCAACATCGCGGGGGGCCGCGGCAACAACTTCCGCTATTACGGGCCCGGCACGGGCACCTCGCCGCTGCCGATCCACCTGGCGTACTTCGCGGGCGTGCCGGCTTCGGCGGCCGGCGACCCCTCGCGCTACGGCGCTGCGGGCTTCCAGGACAACGCTTTCTTGACCCCGATGGCGCGTCTCAACCCGAACCCGCGCGCCAGCGCGGACGCGCTGGACGCCGACGGCACCCGCCGCAACAACGCGCTCGCGGCCGGGCTGCCGGCCAACTTCCTGGTGGCGAATCCCGATCTGCTCGCCGGCGGAAGAGTGACGGGCAACGGCGGAGGCACCAACTACCACTCGTTCCAGCTCGAGCTGCGCCGGCGCTACGCCAACGGCTTCTCGTTCAACGGCAGCTACGTGTTCGCGAATGCCAATGAGCTAGCGTTTTACGGGTTCCGAAAGGACTACCTCTCCCGGGCGGACACCGGCAACGTCGGCGGAATCGCCCAGGCGGTCAAGGGCTACTTCTCGGTGGAGCTGCCCTTCGGCAAGGGCAAGCGCTTCGCGGGCGACGCGGGCGGCGTGCTGGACCGCATCATCGGCGGCTGGCAGTTGCACGGC
>CAZVOI010000931.1:0-2517 GCA_964628275.1 uncultured Acidobacteriota bacterium
AACGAGGCAGGATATCCGCCGCCGCCGGGGCGGCGCAAGCGATCAGCCGACGAGCGCCTGGATCGAGGCCACGGGGGTCACCTCGACGGGCTCCTGGCCTCGGCGGAAGATGCGCGCGCCGGCACGCCCTCGCAGCTCGACGGACTCGCCTTCGATCCGCAGCATCGCGCCCTCGCGCAGGCCCACGACCGGAACCAAGTTCTCCTCGTGGAACTCGCGGATCCGCGTCTCCCGAGTCTCGCCCATGTGCGTCGAGCCGGGGGCCGGATCGACGTAGTGGGGGTTGATCTGGAAGCTCACGAGCCCGAGCGCGTCGAACGACGCCGGCTCCACGATCGGCATGTCGTTCGTAGTCATGATCGTCGGGCAGGCGAGGTTCGACCCGGCGCTCGCTCCGGTGTAGGGCATTCCTTCCAGGGCGCGGATCCGGATGGCGTCGAGCACGTCCAGCCGTATCAGCCAGTCGAGCAGGCGGAACGTGTTGCCGCCCCCGCAAAACACGGCCTCGGCGTCGAGCACCGCCTGCCGCGGATCCGCAGCCTCGTGGAGCGAGTCGAGCCCGAGCCCGATCTCCTCGAACGCCGCCCTAGCCTTCGCTGCGTACCCCGCAGGGTCTCGAAGCGCGTGCGGGATGAAGAGCACACGCCCCACCCCCTGGAGCACCTCGCGCAGATCCGGAAAAGCGTGCTCGAGGTACCGCGTCCCGAACACCGTGGACGTGCTGATCAACAACAACCGACGTGCCATGGCCACCCAGCATAACTCCATGAGCTATAGACTGCGGTCCGTGCGCGGCATCGAGCAGATCCCCTGGCTCTACGACGCGGGGATGGCGGTCCTCGAGACGACCGGCCTGCGGCGCTGGCGCGCCTGGCTCGCCGGCGGCGTCCAGGGCGGCCGCGTGCTCGACATCGGCTGCGGAACGGGCCGCAACCTCGCGCTTTTCGGAAGCGGCGTGCGCGCGATCGGGCTCGACCCCTGCCCCCAGTCCCTCCTGAGGGCTCGGCGCCGGTCCCCCGGCATCCCGCTCGTGCGCGCCCGCGCCGAGGCACTGCCCTTCCGCGACGAGACCTTCGACGCGGTCGTGAGCGGCCTCGTCTTCTGCAGCGTCGTCGACGTGGCACGCGGGCTCGACGAGGTACGGCGCGTGCTGAAGCCGGGCGGCGTGCTGCGGATGCTGGAGCACGTTCGCTCGAGGCGGCCCTTCGCGGCCTGGCTGCAGGACCGTACGCAACCCACCTGGACCTGGTTCACGGGCGGCTGCCACCCGAACCGCGACACCGAGGCCGCAGTCGCCGCGGCGGGCTTCGTCGTCGATCCGGCCAGCTACCGGGCGCGGAACGAAATGCGACGGTTCGAGGCGCGCTGCCGCTAGCCAGCACCGTCTCGTCCTGGGATAGAGTCGAGTGCGTACCATGATGAGGGACATCGGACTGCTGATCCTGCGCCTGTGCGGCCTCTACTGCGTCGCCGTGTCGCTACTCGGTCCGGGCCGCCTATCGATCGACGCGAAGCTGGGACGGAGGTGACCGCCATGCCTGTGGCCGCAGCCGCTCTTCTCATGCTCACTGCCGTCGCGACACCCGGTCCGCAAACGCCGCTCCCCGACTCTCCCGAGGCAAAGCAGGCGCGCCTCGCCTGGTTCCACGAGGCCAAGTTCGGGCTCTTCATCCACTGGGGCCTGTACGCGATGCCCGCGGGCGAATGGAAGGGCGAGCGCGTCCCCGGCATCGGCGAGTGGATCATGTTCCGGGCGCGCATCCCCGTGACCGAGTATGAGCAGCTCGCGAAGCAGTGGAACCCGGTCAAGTTCGATGCCGAGGCATGGGTCCAGATCGCGAAGGACGCGGGCATGAAGTACATCGTGATCACCTCCAAGCACCACGCCGGCTTCGCGCTGTACGACTCGAAGGTGAGCCGGTGGGACGCCGTGGACGCGACACCTGCGAAGCGCGACATCCTGAAGGAGCTGGCCGCGGCCTGCGCCAGGCACGGCATGCCGCTCGGCTACTACTACTCGCAGGCCCAGGACTGGCACGAGCCGAACGGGGCTGGCAACACCTGGGACTTCGGGCCCGACGAGAAGAAGGACTTCGACCAATACCTGCGCGACAAGGCCGAGCCGCAGCTGCGCGAGCTGCTCACCGGGTACGGCCCCGTCGCGCTCGTCTGGTTCGACACCCCGCGCCTGATGAACGCCGAGCGAGCGCAGCGCTTCACCGACATCGTGCGCAGCCTCTCGCCGAAGACGCTGATCGACGGCCGCCTGGGCGCCGCGGGCGACTACGTGACGACCGGCGACAACGTGATCCCCGGCGACGCCCAGAAGACGGCGTGGGAGGTGCCGGCGACGCTCAACCACACCTGGGGCTATCGGAAGGACGATCACGACTGGAAGTCGCCGGGCGACGTGATCTTCAAGCTCGTCGACATCGTGAGCAAGGGCGGCAACTACCTGCTCAACGTGGGTCCGATGGCGGACGGTGTCATTCCGCAGCCGAGCCAGGACACGCTGCG
>CAZVOI010000932.1:0-8153 GCA_964628275.1 uncultured Acidobacteriota bacterium
CGGCGAGGCCGACCACCTTCTCGCGGATCGTGCCCTGGCCCACGAAGCTCGCGAAGTTCGGCGTCGGCCGGGCGGCGGCGACCTCGTCGAGAAAAGGCCGGAGCGGCAGCGGTGAAGAGCCGTCCGGTCCTTCCACGAGTGTGGTGACGCCCTGGCGCAGGTAGTTGTCGGCGGTCGGAACTCTCAGGATGCCGCGGCGCGCGTGTGTGTGCAGATCGATGAAGCCGGGTGCGATGACGGCGCCGCGAACGTCGATGCTGCGCCGCGCGCCGCCGGTCAGGTCGCGGCCGATCGCGACGATGGCGTCGCCCTGGATTGCCACGTCGGCTGCGAACCAGGGGGCGCCGGTGCCGTCCACGACGCGTCCGTTCTTGAGGACGAGATCGTAGGCCGGCTGCTGCGCGAGCGCCGCGCCGCCGAACGCGAGTAGAGCCAGGCCGATGCTGGAGCGCTTCATTTCACGTAAACCGTCTTGATGTTCACGAACTCGCGGATGCCGAACGCGGACAGCTCGCGGCCGTAGCCCGACTCCTTGATACCGCCGAAGGGCAGCCGCGGGTCGGAGCGCACGAACGTGTTGACGAAGCAGCTTCCCGCCTCGATCTCTTCGGCCGCGATCCGCTCGCCGCGGGCGAGGTCCGACGTGAAGACCGCCGCGCCCAGGCCGAACGGGCTCTGGTTGGCGAGCGCGATCGCGTGCTTCTCGTCCCTGGCCGAAACCAGTGCGGCCACGGGGCCGAACAGCTCCTCGTCGAAGGCTGGCATGCCCGGCGTCACGCCGCCGAGGACGCTCGGCGGATAGAAGGCGCCGGGCCCTTCGGACACCTGGCAGCCCAGGAGCTTGCGCGCGCCCTGGTCGAGGCTGCGGTGCACCTGGCTGTGCAGGTCGTCGCGCAAGTCGCGGCGCGCCTGCGGGCCGACGTCGACGCCAGCCTCGAGCGGGTCACCGAGGTGCTTCTTCTTCATCTTGTCGACGTAGAGCTCTTCGAAACGGTCGTACACGCTCTCCACCACGATGAAGCGCTTGGCGGCAATGCAGCTCTGCCCGCTGTTGATCAGCCGCGAAGCGACCGAGGCTTCGGCGGCGGCATCGAGGTCCGCGTCTTCGAGGACGACGTAGGGATCGCTGCCCCCCAACTCGAGCACCGTCTTCTTCAGCATCTGACCCGCCTTCGCGGCAACCGACTGGCCCGCCGGCGTGCTGCCGGTGAGCGTGACCGCCCTGATCTCCGGCGCCTCGATCAGCGACGAGACGCGCGCCGCGGGCAGCAGCAGCGTTCGGAACAGATCCCTGGGTATTCCGGCGCCGTGCAGGATCTCTTCGATCGAGAGCGCGCTGCCCGATACGTTCGACGAGTGCTTCAGAAGCCCCGCGTTGCCGGCCATCAAAGCCGGGGCGGCGAAGCGGAACACCTGCCACAACGGAAAGTTCCACGGCATCACCGCCAGCACGACTCCGATCGGCTGGAACGACACGAAGCTCTTCGACGCCTCCGTGGCCACCGTCTCGTGTCCCAGGAAGGCGGCGCCATTGTCGGCGTAGTACCGGCACACCCAGGCACATTTGTCGGCCTCCGCTCGGCCTTGAGCCAGCGGCTTGCCCATCTCGATCGCCATTTGGTGCGCCAGCTCGTCCTTGCGTTCATCCAGCGCGTCCGCAGCTCGCCGCAGCACGGCGCCGCGCTCGGCGAAGCTCGTCTTGCGCCACTCCAGGAACGCCCGATGCGCCGCGGCCACGGCGTCGGCGAGCGCGTCGTCGGAGATTTCCTGGTACTCCCGCACCAGAACGCCCGTCGCGGGGTTGACCGTCTGCAATGCCACCGAGGGACCTCCGGGGCGCAGTCTACAGGCGCCGCCAAGAGAAGGTCGACGCCGCTCAGCGGACCTCCATGCGATGCGACACGAGTCGGATGGGAGATACAGTTGACGCATGACCGTTCGCGCCGCCGCCCTCCTTCTCCTCTCGACCCTGTCGCTGTTCGGCCAGGCCGCGCCGAAGGGCATCCAAGCGGATCCGCCTGTCGAATGCGACAGCTGTGAAGAGTGGAACCGGCCGCGCGAGCCCTTCAAGGTGTTCGGCAACACCTACTACGTCGGCGTGGCCGGCTTGTCCGCGGTGCTGATCGTGTCCGACGCGGGTTTGGTCCTCGTCGATGGCGCCCTGCCACAGTCGGTCCAGCTGATCGACGGGGGCATCCGCAAGCTCGGTTTCAAGACCGAAGACGTCAAGCTGATCCTCAACGGACACACCCACTACGACCACGCGGGCGGTCTCAACGCGCTGCAGCGCTTCACCGGCGCCAGGGTGGCGACAGGGGCGGCGGGCGTGCGCGCGCTGGAACAGGGCAAACCCACGCCTGACGATCCCCAGGTGGGATTCGACGGCAATGGCTTTCCGCCCGTCAGCAACGTGCACGGCGTGGCCGACGGCGAAGTGCTGCGCGTCGGCAACGTGGCGATCATCGCGCATGCCACACCCGGGCATACGCCGGGCGGCACCACCTGGAGCTGGCGCTCCTGCGAAGGCGCGCGCTGCCTCGATGTCGTCTATGCCGACAGCATCTCCGCGGTGGCCGCGCCGGGCTTTCGATTCACCGGCGACGCCACCCACCCGTCGATCGTCGACTTGTTTCGCAGGAGCATCACGAAGATGTCGGAACTGCCGTGCGACATCATGATCGGCGCGCACCCGTTCGTGGGCGACCTGGATGGTAAGTTGAAGCGGCGCGCCGAACAGCCTGCCGGCCCCAATCCGTTCGTCGACGCCGGCGCGTGCCGCGCCCTTGCGGCCGGAGCGATGAAGGGACTCGACGAGCGGGTGTCGGAAGAGACCGCGAAGAAGAAGAACTAGATTGGACCGTTTGTTCTAGCCTTCGGCGAGCGCCGCAATGGGCTCGATGCGGGCGGCGCGGCGGGCCGGGAGGGCGCTCGCGACGAGGGCGATCGCCACGAGCAGCGCGGCCACGACGGCGAACGTCGCCGGGTCGCGGCCGCTGATGCCGAAGAGCAGGCGCTCGAAGGCCTGGGCCTGGGCGAAACAGCCGAAGGTTCCGAGCCCCAGGCCGAGCAGGACCGAGCGAAGGCCCTGGCCCATCACCAGGGCCATCACGTCGCGCGGTCGAGCGCCGAGGGCCATGCGGACGCCGATCTCGCGCGTCCGCAGGCTTACAAGGTACGCGATCACGCCGTACAGGCCGACCGCGGCCAGCAGCAGGCCTACGCCGCTCAAGGTGCCGAGCAGCATCGCGTTGAAGCCTGCGGCGGCCGTCGAGCTGCGCAGCCGTGTCGTCATCAGCGCGACGTCGTAGAGGGGGAGCGACGGGTCTTCGTCCCTGACGGCCGCCCGGATCGCGCTGACCAGGGTCTCTGGCCTGCCGTCCTTCGAGCGCGCGAGCAGCGTGACCGAACGGCCGATCGCGTCGAAGCCGCGCGCCGGGGACTGGTCGATCGGGATGTAGAGCTCGGTCGCGTCGGCGGCTCCGAGACCGCGCGCGCGCGTGTCGGCCACCACGCCCACCACCTCCTTCCAACTCGGCTCGGCATCGCTGCCCTCGCAACAAGCGAAGCGTTTGCCGATCGGGTTCTGGCCCGGCCAGGCGCGCCGCGCCAGGGTCTCGTTGACGATCGCGACGCGCGTTTGGCCGCCCCGGTCGTCCGAGGTCAAGGACCGCCCCTGTCGTAGCGGGATCCGCATCATATCGAGGTAGCCCGGCGTGACGAGCTGAAGGCGGCTGTTGATGCGGCTCTTCGGCTCGTTCGGCCAGCCCTCGGGGAGCAGGCCGTAGGTCACGTCGCCGATCAGCGGGGGCCGCGACGACGCGGCGGCGTCGGCGACGCCGGGCGCGCTCTTCAGGTGCTCGACCATCTGGCCGAAAGCGCGTGCGGGACGCTCTTCTCCGGGATACGACGCCGCTGGCAGTGCCAGCCGGGCCGACAGAACGCCCTCGGCGTCGAAGCCGGGCGAGACGCGATCCAAGTTCCTGCCGCTGCGCACGAGCAGGCCGGCGCCCATCAGCAGCATCAGCGCGAGCGCGACCTCGGCCGCAATGAAACCCTGGCGCAAAGGGTCACGCACCACGCCCACGGCGCCGCGTGTCGCGCCCAGAGCTTCGGCCGCGTTGGTTCGCGACGCGCGCAGAGCCGGCGCGAGACCGGCGATCACCGTGGCCAGCAAAGCGGCCGCGATCGCGACAACGAAGGCCGTGGCGTCCAGGCTGGCCTCGGCCAGCCTCGGAACGCCTGCCGGCGCCTGCGCCACGAAGAAGCGCAGGAAGGCGAAGGCGACCAGCAGCCCGGCGGCCGCCCCGATGCCGCTCAGTAGCAGCGCCTCGGTCAACAGCTGCCGCACGATGCGCGAGCGGGTGGCGCCGAGGGCGGCGCGCACGCTGATCTCGCGCGCTCGTGAGGCGCCACGAGCGAGCAGCAGGCCGGCGACGTTGGTGCAGGCGATCAACAGCACGAGAGCAACGGCTCCCAGCAGCAACAGAAGCCGCTGGCGCGTGTCGCCTACGATCCGCTCGAGGATCGGCGTCGCGAGCAGGGCACGGCCCTCGTTGTCGCGCGGCGCGGCGCGAACCATCGCCGCCGCCAGCGCGCGGGCGTCGTCGTCGAGCTGGGGCTTCGTGACGCCCGGCCGCAACCGCCCGATCACGGTCAGGTAGTGCGCGTCGAAGTTCTCGCGGTGCTTCGGCGAGAACGCGATCGGCGTCCAGACCTCGACATCGGCGCCGGGAAGCTCGAATGCCTTGGGCATCACGCCGATCACGTCGTGAACGACGCCGCTCAGCCGGATCTGTTTCCCGACCAACTCGCGATCCGAACCGTAGCGGCGAGACCAGAGGCGCTGGCTCAGAACCACGACGCGCTCGTGGCCGGGGGCGTCTTCCGCCGCGTCGAAGACCCGGCCTACCGAGGGCGCGAGGCCCAACACCTCGAAGTACTGGTGCGAGACGCGCGCGCCCAGGATCCGCTCCGGCTCCCCGTTTTCAGTCAGGTTGTAGGTTGCGCTCTCTCGCGCCGCGACCGCGCTGAACGCGCGCGCCTCGCGTTGGATCAGGGCGAAGTTGCCTGTCGAGATGGCGCCCGCGCCGCCTTGCCAGGCCGTCGCGACGTCGATCAGGCGGTCCGAGTCGGGAAAGGGCAGCGGCCGCAGCACGACGGCGTACAAGGCGCTGAAGATGGCTGTGGTGCCGCCAATGCCGAGCGCCAGCGTCAGCGACGCGAGGGCCGTGAAGGCCGGCGACTTCCGGAACTGTCGGGCCGCGAGCTCGAGATCCTGGAGCATGGCGCACCTCCGCGCAGTCGTGAGACGCCGCGAACGCCCTCGAGGTTGACCAAAGAGTGACCGGGAACACGATGCCTGAGGAACGTCCGGCTAGACTGAACTCCCAGGGAGGCGGAATGTCCGGAAACGGCAGCGTGAAGACGGCACTTCAGTACCTCGAGGACCACTACGAGGACTTCAAGCGCGAGCTGGTCGAGCTGTCCCGGATTCCGGGCGTCTCCGCTTCGGGATATCCGCCCGAAGCGCTGAAACACTCGGCCGAGGCGACCGCGGCGATCATGCGCGGCCACGGGATCGAGAACGTCCAGCTCCTGGAGATCCCAGGCGTGCATCCTTATATATACGGGGACTGGCTCAAGAAGCCCGGCGCGCCGACGATCCTGCTCTACGGCCACCATGACGTGCAGCCGGAAGGCCGCCACGAGAAATGGATCTCGCCGCCCTTCGAGCCGACCGAGCGCAACGGCCGGCTCTTCGGCCGCGGCACCGCCGACGACAAGGCCGGTGTGATGGCGCACGTGGCCGCGGTCGCGTCGTACTTGAAGTCGGACGGCGCCCTGCCCTGCAACGTGAAGTTCGTGATCGAGGGCGAGGAGGAGATTGGTTCCGGCAACCTGGGACAGTTCCTGGCGAAGTTCAAGCCGATGCTGGGCGCGGATTTCATCGTGCTGTCGGACACCGCCAACTTCGACACCGGCATCCCCGCGCTGACCTACCAGCTTCGCGGCATCTGCCAGCTCGACGTCGAGGTGCAGTGCCTCGAGCGCCCCGTTCACAGCGGCATGTGGGGCGGTCCGGTTCCGGATCCGGTCCAGGTCCTCTGCAAGATCATCGCGGGCCTGACCGACGAGAAGGGAGCTCTGAACATCCCCGGCCTCTACAAGATGGTCGCGCCGCCCGGCAAGCAGCAGCAGCAGCGGATCCGCGCGCTGCCGTTCAATGAGAAGAAGTTCAAGAAGGACGCCGGGATGATGCGCGGCATGACGCTCGCGGGAGAGAAGGGCTACTCGGTCTACGAGAAGATCTGGACGCGGCCGTCGCTGACCGTGATCGCGTTCGAGGCGCGGCAGTTCCAAGGCAGCTCGAACCAGATCATCGACGCGGCGCGCGCTCGGCTCTCGCTGCGCACGGTGCCGAACGTGGACGGCAAGAAGGCGGCCGCGCTCCTGAAGAAGAAGCTGACCGCCAAGGTTCCCTACGGCGCCAAGGTCACTGTCACCGGTAGCCGGACGAACGTGACCCCTTGGTGGACGACCGACCCCGAGGGCCCCGCCTTCGACGCCGCGCGCCGCGCGCTCAAGGCCGGCTACGGCAAGGAGACCGCGATGATCGGCGCCGGCGGCTCGATCGGCTTCGTGGGACCGTTCGCGGACATGCTGGGCGGCGCGCCGTGCCTGCTGATGGGCGTCGAGGACCCGCAGTGCAACGCGCACTCGGAGAACGAGAGCCTGCATCTCCTGGATTGGAAGAAGTGCATGAAGTCCGCGATCTACCTCTACGACGAGCTGTCGCGCACGCCCACCCGGAAAGCGTCTCGGCGATGAAGCGTGCGTTCGTGCTCGCTTCGCTCGTCGTCGCCCTCCACGCGTTCGCCGACGCCAAGGAAGCGCGGCGGCTCCAAGCCTGCGCCGAGGTCGTCCACGAGGCGATGGGCGTCAAGGAGCAGATCCCGCGCGATCTGATCGACAAGGCCGAGTGCGTCGCGGTGATTCCCGGCGTCAAGGAGGGCGCGCTCGGCTTCGGCGGGCGCTTCGGCTACGGCGCGGTCTCGTGCCGTAGCGAAGGCGGCCACGGACCCTGGGGGCCGCCGCTGATGCTGAGCCTGAAGGGCGGCAGCTTCGGCTTCCAGATCGGCGGGCAGGAGGCCGACCTGGTTCTCTTGATCATGAACCCCAAGGGCATCGACTACCTGTTGCGCAGCAAGTTCACGATCGGCGCCGATGCGACCGTGACCGCGGGCCCGGTAGGTCGCAACGCCGAAGCGGCGACCGACGCGCTGATGCACGCCGAGATCTTGAGCTACTCGCGGAGCCGCGGCGTCTTCGTCGGCGTCTCGCTCCAGGGTGGCACGCTGAAGTCCGACAGCAGCGCCAACTACGGCGTGTACGGCGAAGAGATCGCGCCGCGCGATCTGCTGATCAAGGGCGGCCGTCCGGTGCCGAAGGCCGCCCAGGCGTTCGTCGCCGCGCTCGACAAGTACTCGCCGCGCGGAGGCGGCTGGAAGCGCTAGAACGCGGTACCGATCGCGAACTTGAAGGCTTGCGCGGGGTGATACGGCTCGCGGTTGAGGTTGCGCGCGTAGATCAAGCGCAGCGGCACGTTCAGGATCGGCATCAGCACCCGGATCTCGAGCCCGGTGGAGACAAGGAGCCGCGAGAACCGCATCGGCCGGTCGGGCGAGAAGGCCTGGCCCGCGTCGCAGAAGGCCAGGAGCCGCAGCGGGCGCACGATGTCCCAGCCGTACTCGGCGTTCCAGAGCATCGACTTGGTGCCACCCAGAGCCACGCCGGCCGCGCCGCGCGGGCCGATGCTGCGGAAGTCGTAGCCGCGCACCTGGTTCTCACCGCCGAGGAACAGGCGCTCGTAGAACGGCAGGCGGTTCGGGCCCCCGGCCTGCGCCGTCTGGCCGAAGGACCAGAGCCAAGCACCTTCCGCGCGCAGCGCCAGCGTCGTCTGTGTGCCGAGCGGGATGTAGAGGACGCCCTCGATCCGAGGCTTCACGAGGTCCACGCTGCCGCCGAGCGGTCCGCCCGAAACCGGCAGGCTCAAGGAGAGCCGCGTGCCGCGGCGCGGCAGCACCGCGCGATCCAGCGTGTTGCGGAGCAGCGACGGCGCGAGCGTGCTCTGTCGATGCTTTCCGGCGTCGCTC
>CAZVOI010000933.1:0-5449 GCA_964628275.1 uncultured Acidobacteriota bacterium
CCAGGGCAGGGAAGTGGAGCCTTGTCGCAGCGCTACTTGGCGTGACGTTCGCCTCGGGAGCTTCGGCCGCGCTGGACGCTTCAGACCCGCTCGCCAGGGAGCTGGCCCGCTGGCGCGCGTTCGTGCGCCACACGCTGGCCGAAGGCGAGATCTGGACGGAAGTGAAGGAGGGCGCCGAGCCCGCTCTGGCGCGGAGCGAGAAGGCCTTGCACGAAGGCCGGCCGCTCCTGGCGTTGCACCGGCTGGCCGAGGTACAGGCCGATCTCGGCGCCGCCGCGTTCCTGCTCGGCCGGCCCGCTGAGGAGCGGCAGCAGGCAGCGGCGTTCGAACGCGAGTGGCAGCGAGCCGGAATCGAGTTCGGCGCCGAGACGCTCGCGGCCTCGGCCTCGGCTTTCGACCCGATCCGCCCTGCCGCGGTGCGCGCGATCGGCGAGGCTGCCCTGCCGCAAGTACGCGCCTACTACGACGCCAGCCTCGACTACGGGCGCAACACGCAGCCCGAGAGCGGGCTCTTCTACATCGGCGCGGCCCTTGCGCAGCGGCAGTTCGCGGATTTCTGCCGCTCGCTCTCGACCCCGACGTCGCTCGCGCCCCCACCGCTGCGCGGTCTTGGCGCCGAGCTGGACGCGCTCGAGGGCGAGCTGGTCGGGGCGTATCGGCCACCCGCCTCGATCGATCGCCATCCCGCCTTCATCCTTGCCAGCGCGACCATCAAGCAAACGCGTGAGCTCCATGCCGCCGGCCTGCGCTACGGCGCGCTCTATCGCTATCTGGAGGCGGTGCAGCGCGTCGCCCAGGCCCGCACGGCTGCCGCATCTCCAGATACCCACGCCGTGGCGACTCGCCTTCAGGACTGGCAGAGCCGGCTTTCCGAAGGCGGCGTCGACCACAGCCTCGGCAGGCTGTTCCTCGAACTCGCCCAGGCGAACCTGGACGGCGCCGTGGGCAGCGATCCCATGGTCGCCGCTGCGATTGCAGCGGACGTCTTGGCGCGCTACTTCGTGGCGCTGGAGCCGGCGGCGCCGCAGCCTTTCGCTCCGCAGGCCGACGTGACAGTAAGCCTCGTGCGCTGGCCGTACACCTGAAACCTCTCCGACCCGGCAGGTCTGCTGGCGCAGGGTGTGGTTCACGAGTTCGGCGGCAGGGCCCGCTTCGTCGTCGAGAACTATGGGGCCTCGGAGCTCGCGCGACGCTTCGGCGTCAAGCGCTATCCGGCGATCTTCGTCGATGACGTGCTGGTGGCGACGCCGAAGGATTTCGGCTTCTACGGCAAGGGCGAAGGCGCCGGCGACGGGCGCTACACGCCGCTTAAGAGCGCCGCGAGCCACGAACGCTTTCGCAGCGATCTTTCGCGGATGATCCAGCTCTTGATCGAAGGCCAGAAGGACGCGGCGCGCGCTGCGGCGCCCGCTCCAGACGCTCCGGAGCTCGCCGCCCTGCCGGCATTCACGCTCACGGATCTGGATGGCCGGCCGATTACGCGCGAGGACCTGGCCGGGCGCGTGGTGCTGGTCGAGTTCTGGGCGACGTGGTGTCCGCCTTGCCGGGGCACGCTCCACTGGCTCGGCGAGCTGAAGCGCCGCTATGGCGATCGCGCGGTGGTGCTGGCCGTGGCCATCGAGTCGGAAGAAGCGGACGTGCGCAGGCTGGCCGCGGAGCTGGATCTGCCGCTGCGCTGGGCGATGGGCTCGCCCGAACTGGCCCGGGCCTTCGGCGACGTGAGCGCGGTGCCGACGCTGTTCGTGTTCGATGCGCGCGGCCAGGCTGCCGGAAGCTACTTCGGCGCGCCGCCCGAGTTGCACGCGTCAGCCGAGGGCCGACTGCAAGCGCTGCTGGAGAAGCCTGGCCCGAGGGAGTAGTCGAAGAAGCAGCGGTTGGAAGGCGTCAAGTGTCAAGAGCCCCGACAGAGTGTCAGGTGTCTTTACACTCTAGAGGCGCTCCCCCTCGACGGTAGCCCGCCTATGTTGCTGATGGCAAATGGAAACTGCATGTGGGGCACGACTCTTGCTGCGGTTGTTGGGAAGAGGGAAATTGTTCATGAAGAAAGTGTCACTAGGAATCGTTCTTCTGGTTGTCAGCCTCGCAGGGTCCGGCAATGCTTGGGCGAACCTGGTAACCAATGGTGATTTTGAAACCGACTTCGTTAACGGTTCCTCGGGATTCAATCATCGGACCGGCGCTGTCGGCAATGAACTGACTGGTTGGACTATCTTTTCTCCTGCACCTCACCAGGGCATCGTGCAATTCAACGCTACATATGCACCAGGCAATCTACAAATCATCGGCGGCGGGTTGCACTCTATCCAGCTAGAGTTTCCGGGCGATTACATACAGCAGTACATCCCGACGACCCCGGGGCAAGGCTATTTTCTCTCTTTTGGTCTTTCTTCTTATGTGGCCCCGGGCACAAGTAATTTACGTGTCGCCATCGACTCGGCGCCTTACTTCTTTCTGGGTTCGAGCCCCGGCTATGTAACTCACACCGTTTCGTTCACCGCCACTTCGTCCTCAACGCCCATCCGGTTCGAGAATGACGGTGCCCTGTTCACTTATCCGCATCTTGATAACATCTCGGTCACGGCTGTGCCCGAGCCCGCTTCGCTTGTCTTGGTAGGCCTCGGTCTCACAGCTCTCGGCCTCGGCCGGCGGAGGAAGGCATAAGCACCTGGAGGTTCCGGAAACTCTGGCCGGGTAATTCCGGAAATTCTGGCCAGGTTGTCGTCTCGCTCTCCCTGATTTGACTCCCCCGAAATGGTCTCGTCAAGGTGGAGGTGTTGGGTCCGCATGGATGGTCCGTCGAGGGTGAGGAGTCGGCCGCGTTCGAGGACACGGTCGACGATGGCCTGAGCCAGATCCTCGTCGTGAAGGACCTTTCCCCAAGCGGCGGTCGGCTTGTTGGTGGTGAAGATCATCGAGCGCTTGCGGCGATGGCGGTCGTTGACGACGTGGAAGAGCATGTTCGCTGCGTCCGTCCCGTAGGTGAGGTAGCCGACCTCGTCCACGACGAGCAATGCGGGGTGCGTGTAGATCGTCAGCGCCTCGGCCATGCGTCCCTCGCGAAAGGCGGCCGAGAGATCGTCGATGAGTTCGGCGGCCGTCGTGAAGAGCGCATCGAATCCGTTCTGGATGGCGCGGTAGGCGAGGGCGACGGCCAGGTGCGTCTTGCCGCGGCCCGGCTTGCCGAAGAGGATCAGACAGCGGCCTTCTGTAATGAAGTCGGGCGAAAGGGCGGATCCGAGCAGCGAGAGACGCACGGTCGACTGGTACGTGAAGTTGAAGTCGTCGATGGTCTTGAAGAAGGGGAAGCTGGCCCGGTGAGAGAGACGCCCAAGACGCGTCTGCTGGCGGTGGGCGATCTCCTCGGCGACCAAGAGGACGAGGAAATCTCGGTAGGACCACTCCTCCTTCTCCGCCCGCTGCACGAGCTGTGACCAGATCCTGCGGGCGTTGGCCAGGTGGAGCCGTTTGAGCAGCGCGTCGAGTTCATCGTCAGTGGGCTTCATAGCCACCTCGATTCGACCATCGGGCGCTGAAGCCGAAGGAGCGACGCACCAGGATGCCCCAGGATCGACACACCAAGACCTGGACGACCGTTACCCCTACCTGACTTGCATCACTTACGAGCGCTCTCAAGGTCGGACCGAACGGCGCCAGGACGGCGGGCCTACGGCCCGGAACGGCAACGGCGCCTTTCTGGGAGCCTCCGGGACGGCCCCCAGCCCCCCTCCGCAATCGATGAGCGGTACCTCCCTCGCCCCTCATCACAGCGGGAGCTCCCGCTGAAGCGGCCTCGATGTCGTCGGTGGCGACTGAACCGACACCGACAGGAAGTGCGCGATGTACTCGGCGCCGATCGCATGCTCGGCCAGAGCGTGCTCGAAAGCGGCGCGCAGCGCTGCGTCCCCGTGCCGCTCGAGCAGATCGTGGAGCCGCGCGACATCCCGGATCCACACGCCGGGACGGCGGTGCGTCAGCTCGGTCAGGTACTCAAGGGCGCAAGCGCCGAGCTCGAGCAGATGCTCGCGCTGCATGTAACGCTTGGCTCGCTTGCCCGAAGCCGCCGCCACCCGCTGGGCCCGATGCTCGGGCAGGGTCGACTTGCCGGGAGCTCCGAAGAGGCGTGCATGCTCGGCCTCGAAGCGGCCGGCGATGATCCGGACTCGCTCGCGATACAGGTACAGCGTGCCAGGGATCCCGAGCGACTCCGGAGGCATCGAGTAGCTCTGCGTGTCGTAGATGATCATGCCGGTCGGTCCCACCGTGATCGGGATCCGGAGGGCCAGGTCGGCGGGCAGAACCTTGAGCGGACGCAGCCGAGGCCGCTCCTCTCTCATCCGGTCCTCGGGGATCACACGCGTAGCCCGCGAAGGCCGCTGCGTGTTGACCTCGACGAGCCATTCCCGAAGCTGCAGCAGAAGATCCTCGTCGTCCAGGAACCGCCGCTGCTTGAAGAACGAGCCCTTGACCCACTTCACCAGGTTCTCGACGGAACCCTTCTGCTGCGGGCTGTACGGCCAGCACAGCTCGATCCCCAGCCCAAGGTCGAGCGCCACCCCCGCAAACGTGGAGTTCCACTCCGTGACCTGACCGTCGCGCCCCCATGACAGTGCGATCGTCTTCGGGCGATCGAACACGGCCAGCAGTGGAATGCCTCCGATCGCTGCGAAGTGATCGACCATCACCCGGACCAGAGTCTCGACTTGTTCGTTGGGCACGAGCGAGACCTCGGTCCAGCGCGAGTACTTCAATCGAGAGCCGAAGAAGTGAACTCGCTTCTTCGTCCCGTTCAGAAAACGGACATCGACCTGCCCGAAGTCGTGCTGCGAGAACTCGCCGGGAAGCCCTTCGAAACGCGTCATCAGCCGCACGTGTTTCGGTCGGATCGAGTGGACCAGCTCGTAGAGCGCGCTCTTGCCTCCCGTGTAACCGTCTAGCTTTACCCGCCGCAGGACCTCCACGGACAGCAGCTCGGGCTCTTTCGTGAGCTGCTCCACCACGAAGCTGCGGAACCGTTCGGCCTTCGAGGGCCGACCCACTTCTCGCCGTGCGCGTTCCGCTTCGTTGTCCACGCTGCTGACAGGCCCCTCAGCGTCGACGCGCTGTACGCTGCGAACGCCTACTCCGGCCCGCCTTGCCACGTCCGGCAGGCTGTGCCCTGCCGCCCTCAGGACCTGAATCTCGTGGCGCTTCAGCATGTCGATCATCCTCTCCCCCGCCGTTTGTTACGGCGAGTCTGGGCCCCGACGGGGTCACGCCGGGGTGGCCAGAATTTCCGGAAGAGGGGTGGTCAGAATTTCCGGAACCAGCAACGCGCGGTCACCTGCACGCGTTCTGGAACGCCTCCAATGCGCCCGCTCGCCTCCTCATGGCGGTCGCGCCTGGAAAGTTCGCGACCTTTTTCGACGAAGTCGTAGCAGAGCTGCGCGCCAGCAAGATACTTGATTCAGCA
>CAZVOI010000934.1:0-7563 GCA_964628275.1 uncultured Acidobacteriota bacterium
TAGGCTGGCCGCCGATCTGCTATTGTGGAGCGTTCCACACAGCACAAGCTAGCGATTCAGGAAGGTCAGCGTCAAGTGATTTCGCGCGCGCGCGGCAAGCCCACGATCACCGATGTCGCCAAGCGCGCCGGCGTGTCCAAGTCCCTGGTGTCGCTGGTGATGCGCGGGCAGCGCCACGTCAGCCCGGCGCGTCGCGATGCGGTGCAGCGGGCCGCGACGGCGCTCGGCTACCGGCCCAACGCGATGGCGCAGGGGTTGGTGCAGCGCCGCACGCGGCTTCTCGGCGTGATGGTCTCCGACCTCAACAACCTGTTCTTCGCGGAGGTCGTGGCGGGCATCCTGGAGCAGGCGTCGCGCTCGGGTTATCGCGTGCTGATCAACACCGGCAACCGTGAGGCTGACAAGGAAGATCAGGCGATCGAAGCGCTGCTCCAGCTTCGAACCGACGGCCTGATCCTCGCGGGTCCGTTGTTGGAGAGCCGGCTGGTGGTGGAAGCCAGCGGCGACGTGCCGGTGGTGCTGGTCGGCCGCGTGGCCGCGTCGGCCTCAGTGGATAGCGTCACCAACGACGACCACGCGGGCGCCGGGATCGTCGTGGATCATTGTGTTTCGCTGGGCCACAGGCGCATCGCGCACATCGATGGCGGCCCGGGCGCCGGCGCGCGCGCTCGCCGGCGAGGTTACGAAGACGCGATGCGCCGCCGCCGGCTCGCGGCCGAGATCCGCGTGATCCCTGGTGCCTACACCGAAGCGGGCGGCCACGACGGAACGTTGCACCTGCTCGGCCTGCGCCCGCGTCCAACCGCGATCTTCGCTCCTAACGACCTGGCCGCGATCGGCGCGCTGAACGCGATCGAGGAGCAGGGGCTACGTGTTCCAGGCGACGTCTCGCTGGTGGGCTACGACAACACCGCTCTCGCCGCGCTGCGCCACATCTCGCTGACGACGGTCCACCAGCCGCGACTCGAGATGGGCCAGATGGCGGTCACCACGCTGCTGGAGCGGCTCCTGGAGGGGCGGCGCCGTCAAAGGCGCGTGGTGCTGGCTCCCAGCTTGATCGTGCGCAGCACCACGGCGCCGCCGCCGGCCGAGCGTCGCCGTCGCTGAGATGACGGGCACGTCTCCCGCGGCGGCGCCGGCGCTGCGCATGCACGGGATTCGCAAGGAATTCCCCGGCGTGGTGGCGCTCGACGGCGTCGATCTAGAGGTTCAGCGTGGCGAAGTGCACGTGCTGCTCGGAGAGAACGGAGCCGGTAAGTCCACGCTGATGAAGATCCTGTCCGGCGCGCTGCGCAAGGACGCGGGCGAGATCGCGCTCGACGGCCGCGTGCTGGAGATCCTGTCGCCGCGTCACGCGCAGCAGCTCGGTGTGGGCATCATCTACCAGGAACTGACGCTGGTGCCGCAGCTGGGCGCGGCCGCGAACGTGTTCCTGGGTCGCGAGCCTTCGCGGCGATTCGGCTGGCTCGACCGCAGGCGCGCCGACGCCGAGGCGGCGAGACTGCTCCTGGGGCTCGGCGTTCGGATCGACCCGGGGGTTCCGGTGCGCGAACTCGGCATCGCGCAGCAGCAGATGGTCGAGGTCGCGAAGGCGCTCTCCAGCGATGCCCGGCTGCTGATCATGGACGAGCCGACCTCCGCGCTCACCTCGTCCGAGATCGAACAGCTCTTCGCCACGATCGGCCGGCTGACTGCGTCGGGCGTGGCGGTCATCTACATCTCGCATCGCATGGACGAGGTGAAGCGCATCGGGCAGCGCGTAACGGTGATGCGCGACGGTCGCCGGATCGCGACGCACCCGGTCGCGGACGTGACGATCGACGAGCTGGTGCGGCTGATGGCGAACCGCGAGCTGAAGGAGCACTTCCCCAAGCGCCGGGCGCCCCTCGGAGAGGAAGCGTTGCGCGTGACCGGGATCACGCGCGGCCGGGCGCTCCGCGGCGTCAGCCTGCAGGTTCGCCGCGGCGAGGTGGTGGGTCTCGCCGGCCTGCTCGGGGCGGGGCGCACCGAGCTGGCGCGGGCGATCCTCGGCGCCGACTCGATCGACGCCGGAGAGGTCGTCATCAAGGGCCAGGTCGTTCGCGGCTCCGGACCCGGCGCAACCGTCGCTCGTGGCATCGGTCTGGTGCCGGAAGACCGCAAGACCCAGGGTCTGGTGCTGTCGCTCTCGGTGCGGGCCAACCTGGCTCTGCCGAGCCAGAAGCGGATCTCGCCGTGGGGCGTCGTGGACGAGGGCGCCGAAGCCCGCCTCGCGGAGCAGAGCGTCGCCGAGCTTCGGATCAAGACCCCAGGCACGGCGCAGCGCGTGGGGCTACTCTCCGGCGGCAACCAGCAGAAGGTGGTGCTGGGCAAATGGCTGGCCGCCGGAGTCGACGTGCTGATCCTCGACGAGCCGACGCGTGGCATCGACGTCGGCTCCAAGGTCGAGATCTACGAGCTGATGAACAAGCTGACCGAGGCCGGTGTCGCGATCCTGATGATCTCCTCGGAGCTGCCGGAGATCCTGGGCATGAGCGATCGCATCCTGGTGATGCACCAGGGCCGGATCGTGGCCGAGCTCGAGACGCCGGGCGCGACGCAGGAGCAGGTGTTGCAGGCCGCGCTCGGCAGGGCCTCGTGAAGCTGCCACGTGGCCGTCAGCTCTCGACCCTCGCCGGGCTGCTGCTGCTGTGCGGCCTGTTGTGGGCGCTCACGCCCCACTTCCTGACCGTCTCGAACCTGCTCAACGTCGCGGAGCAGACCGCGATCAACGCGGTGATCGCCGTCGGCATGACGTTCGTGATCATCTCCGCCGGCATCGACCTTTCGGTCGGCTCGATCGTGGCGCTCTCGGGCGTGGTGCTGGCGAGCGCGCTGCAGGCGAAATGGCCGGCGCCGTTCGCGATGCTGGCCGGGCTCGCAGTCGGCGTCGGCTGTGGCGTCGTCAACGGCCTCTTGATCACGCGCGGCCGGCTGCCACCCTTCATCGCCACGCTGGGACTGATGAGCGTGGCGCGTGGCGCCGCGCTCGTCTACACCGACGGGCGCCCGATCTCCGGTTTCGAGGCTTCGTTCCGCTGGCTCTCGACCGGCCGCTTCCTGGAGATCCCGGCTCCGGTGCTGGTGACGGCGCTCGTGTACGCCTCGTTCCACATCGTGTTGACGCGCACTCGCTTCGGCCGCTACGTGTACGCGATCGGCGGCAACCAGGAGGCGACGCGTCTCTCGGGCGTCTCGGTCGGCTTCCACAAGACGATGGTGTACGCGCTCGCGGGCGGCCTGTCGGCGCTGGCGGCGGTCCTGCTCACCGCGCGGCTCAACTCGGCGCAGCCGATCGCCGGCATGATGTACGAGCTCGACGCCATCGCCGCCACGGTGATCGGCGGCACCAGCCTCTTGGGCGGCGAGGGCAGCCTGGGCGGCACGCTGATCGGCGCGCTGATCATGGGCGTGCTGCGCAACGGGCTGAACCTGCTCGGCGTATCGTCGTTCCTGCAGCAGATCGTGATCGGCGTCGTGATCATCGGCGCGGTGCTGATCGACTCGACCTTGAAGCGCGAGAAAGGGTGATTCGAATGAAGAAGATCGCCATCGTCGTCGCGGTGCTGGTGGGCGCGAGCGCTTGCAACCGCGGCGCCAAGCCGGCCGGGCAAGCCGCCGCGCCACGTGTGGCGCTCGTGCTGAAGACGCTGAACAGCCCCTTCTTCATCGACATGCAGAAGGGCGCGCAAGAGGCGGCCACCCGGCTCTCGATCGACCTGGTGGTCCAAGCCGCCGAGCGCGAAGTGGACGTGGACAAGCAGATGCAGATCATCGAGAACCTGATCCAGACCGGCGTGAAGGCGCTGCTGATCACGCCCTCGGGCTCGAAGGAGATCGTGCCGGCGATCGTGAAGGCGAACCAGGCCGGCATCCCAGTGGTGATCGTCGACACCCGCGTCGACCCGGACGCCGCCAAGGACGCGGGCATCAAGCTGGCCAGCTTCATCGGCTCCGACAACTACCACGGCGGCAGGGTGGCTGGCGAGCTGTTGTTGAAGTTGACCGGTGCCAAGGCAAGAGTCGCGATCCTCGAGGGCATACCCGGCCATGAGACCGGCGACTCGCGAATGCGCGGCTTCAAGGACGCCGTCAGGGAGTCGCCTGGGGTGAAGATCTTGGCGTCCCAGCCCGGCAACTGGGAGCGTGATCTCGGCTTCACGGTGTTCCAGAACATGCTGCAAGCGCATTCGGACATCGACACGGTGTTCGCGTGCAACGACATGATGGCGCTCGGCGCGGTAGAAGCAATCGCCGCGGCGAAGCGCACCGGCACGATCAAGGTGATCGGCTTCGACGCCGTCCCGGACGCGCGCACAGCGATCGAGTCCGGGGCGATGGTCGCGTCGGTGGCGCAGTTTCCGGCCGAGATGGGGCGGCTAGCGGTGGAGAGCGCCGCCAAGATCCTGAAGGGCGAGACGCCGGCGGCCGATCAGCAAGTGAAGATCGAGTTGGTCGCGAAGCAGGCGGGGAAGTGAGCCAGGCAGGCAAGCTGCGCGTCGGTTTGATCGGCCTGGGCCGGCTGGGCCGCGTGTACGCGCGCGACCTCTCGGCTCGGATTCCGGAGACGCGGCTCCAGTTCGTGGCGGACGTGAGCGAGCAGGCGGCCAAGACGGCCGCCAGTGATTTCGACGTGCCGCGCTGGTCCAAGGATCCGCGCGAGCTGCTCGACGACACGGACGTCGACGCGGTGGTGATCGCCAGCCCGACCAGCACCCACCGCGAGATGGCGATCGCGGCGGTGGAGCGCAAGAAGCCGACCTTCTGCGAGAAGCCGCCGGCGCTTTCGCTCGCCGAAACGTTCGAGATGAAAGCCGCGATCGAGAAGAGCGGCACGTTCTTCCAGATGGGCTTCATGCGCCGCTTCGATCCGGGTTACGCGGCCGCCAAGAAGAAGCTGGTCGCGGGCGAGATCGGCAAGGCGGTGCTGTTCAAGTCCACCTCGCGCGATCCCTACCGCACCACGCTCGAGTACGCCGACCCGCGGTCGAGCGGCGGCATGATCCTGGACATGGGCATCCACGACTTCGACTTGTGCCGGTTCTTCATGGGTGAGGTCCTCAGTGTCAACGCGCTCTCCGGCACGCTGGCCTATCCCGAGCTGTTGAGCGTCGGGGACATCGACAACGCGGTGGTGAGCCTGCGCTTCGCCTCGGGCTGTCTGGGCGCCGTCGATCTCACCCGCAACGGCATCTACGGCTACGACATCTCGTCGGAGCTGCTCGGCACCGAGGGCACGCTACGGATCGGCTATCTCCGAGAAACGCCGCTCTTCGTGATGAAGAAGGGCAGCGTTGCGCACGACACGGTCCCTCACTTCATGGAGCGGTTCGCGACGGCTTACACCACCCAGCTCCAGGACTTCGCGCAGAACGTGCTCCAGGGCCGGCCGGCTCCCGTCACGATCGACGACGGTATCGAGGCGTTGCGCATCGCGATCGCGGCCCGGCGCTCGGCCGAGACCGGCGAGTCCGTGAATGTGGCCGAGGTCACCGCTTGAACCGCCACGCCTGCGGTAGCATTCGCGGTATGCGAATCCTGACCAGGCGCTTCGTCCCGCTGCTCGCGCTGCTGCTGGCATGGCCACCCTCCCGCAGCGCAGCGCAGAACCCCGCTCCGGCCGCCGGCCCGGCCGAAGCCGTCCTCGAAATGGCCGAAGGCGAGATCGTGATTCGGTTGCTTCCCGAGGTGGCGCCCTCGCACGTGCGGCTCTTCCGGAACACCGCCAGGATCGGCAACTTCAACGGCACGATCTTCCATCGCATCATTCAAGGCGGCATCATCCAGGGCGGCGACCCGACTACCAAGGACCCGGGCAAGGTCTCGCTCTACGGCACCGGCGGCCTCGGGATCCTGAAGTCGGAGTTCTCGGACCGGCCGTTCGTGCGCGGCACAGTCGCTGCGGCGCGCCAGCCTTCCAGCAAGGACTCGGGCGGCACGCAGTTCTTCATCTGCCTGCGCGATCAACCGTCACTGAAGGGGCAGTACACCGTGTTCGGCGAGGTCATCTCCGGGATCGAGGTTGCCGACAGGATCTCGACCACCCCGGTTGACGGCGACAAGCCCACAGTCCGCGTCGAGATCAAGAAGGTCACGCTCCGCGACGCGCCGCCGCCGCCCTGAGCCCGCGGCCGGAACTTTCCGACATGGCCGACCCTTGCACTCCTGCCCGGATCCTCGTCGTCGACGACGAGGAGAGCGTTCGCAACTTGATCTGCCGCATCCTGCACGACAGCGGCTACGACGTCGTGTCCGCCTTGGACGGCAAGGACGCGCTGCTGAAGATCGTCGAGCGGCGGCCCAGCCTGATCGTCCTCGACTTGATGATGCCCGAGCTGGACGGCTGGGGGGTCGTGGACGCGCTTCGCAAGCAGGGCGTCGCCTCGCCGCCGGTGCTGATGCTGACCGCCCGCTCGGACTACGAGACCTTCGCGCGCGCGGTGCGCGTGGGAGTGAACGCCTTCATCAGCAAGCCGTTCCGGCTCCAGGAGCTGTTGCTCGCGGTCAGCAAGGTCCTGGCGCAGAGCGCCAAGCCCGACGAGCCCGTCGAGACCGAGCTCCGGCGCGAAGCGCGGCGCGTGCTGTATGCCGAGGTCAAGGTGCTGGCGAAGGATGGCGCGCCGATCGCGATGGGCGAGCTCGTCAACCTTTCCCGCGGCGGGGCGCAGCTCGACATCGACGCGCCGCTGCCACCCGGCGGGCGGATTCGCATCGCCTTCCACACGCCTGGCGCGGCCGGCCCGCTGGACCTCGAATCCCAGATGCTGTGGTGGCGCGGGTCCGCCTCGCGTCGCGTCTCGCACGGACTGAAGTTCGCAAGCCTGACCTCGGCCGACCTCGACAACCTGGAACGCCTGCTGGGCTAGAGAGGGGCTTCGGCCCGCCGACCAGTTTCACGATCTTCGACGGACTGCCGTCCGTCGCCTGGAGCGGGCAAGGCGTGGCGCTCTCGGTCGCGATGGTCGCTTTGGCGACTTGGCCGGCGAGGGTTCACCTCTCATCACCCGCCCGCCTTCAAGAAACGATATTCGTTGACTCGTGGAGACGGTGGGAGTACAAGCGTAGCGGTTCCCCGGATTCCCTCCCCAATACACTGGAGGCTCGAATGGCCAACCGACCGCCCAACAGCGTGGTTGCATGCGTAGGCTTGTGCCACATCTTGCGAGGCGAGCCATTCAAGGCGATCGAGCATGGCCTGCGCATCGCGATTTGCGTTTTGGCTACGGCAATTGGCTGCCTCTCGGCCAATGCTCAGTCCTTCGCCTTGACCGGCAGCCTGAACGTCGCGCGTGCCAGGCACACGGCGACGCTGCTCAACAATGGAAAGGTGCTGATTGCAGGCGGCCAGGACTCCAGCGGCGGCGTGGCCAGCGCGGAACTGTATGATCCAGCAACTCGGACCTTCACCCTTACCGGCAGCCTCTCCACGGCGCGTAACTTCACCACGGCGACGCTGCTCAGCAATGGAAAGGTGCTGATTGCGGGCGGCGTCGGCTCCAACGGCAGCAGCCTAGCCAGCGCGGAGCTTTATGATCCAGCTACCGG
>CAZVOI010000935.1:0-1793 GCA_964628275.1 uncultured Acidobacteriota bacterium
GATGTCCCGAATCACGGCGTCGAGCGCGTACTGCTGCTCCGGCGAGACGACGCGCGGGTCGCGTCCCGGGCCCTGTGCCGGGCGCTCGAACGGGACGGCCACGAAGTCCGGGAGCGCGTAGCCCCGGTCCTTCGCCTCGTCAAGAACCACGTAGGCGCCAGCGGGCGCGAAGCTGTTGTTGGTGAGGAGCGACGTCAGATACTCGATCTCGACGCTCTGGCCGGGCAGAAGCCCAGGGAAGCTCGCACCGGGCACCAGGCGCTGCAGGTCGCCGGTGACGCGCTCGACGCTGAACCCACTCCCCACGCTTCCAGGTCGCGGCTCGTGCAGCGCGCTGTAGTAGATCGCCCACCCGCTGCCGGCGAGAGCCTTGTGGTCACGGTTGGTGAGCGTGAAGGCCGCGCGCGAGGATCCCTGGCCTGCGCCCTGGAACACATCGTCCTTGAGCTGCCACTGGAGCTGAAGGGCGGACTGGGCCGTGGCGGAGGTCGCAGTGACGAGCAGCGCGAGGCTGGCGAGCATGAGGCGCATGGCCTCATGCTAACCGCCTCAGGCCTTCTCGGCGATGTAGTCTCCGCCGGCAGCGGCCCAGCCGCCGACCTCCACGTGGCTCACCGCCCAGCAGTGGGGACACGCGACGGGGGCCCGCTCTTTCGGCTCGTCGGGCTCGCCCTCGTACGACACGAGGATCGCCTGCTGGCAGCGCCCGCACACGTGCCGGTCCTGGACCCGCGCCCGCGCCGATCGGGCTGCGGGAGCCCCCGCGGCGGGGGCTGGCCCCGGGTCCTCACGGGAGATCGCCTCGCGAATCGCTTCGGCCAGTCGGTGAGACTCTGCGCTGAAAGAGAGGGTGCGGATGCGGTCGCCGGGCCCGGTCAAGCTCACTGACCACGAGCTCCCGACCCGGACCAGCGAGGCGGACCAGGGCTCCAACGGGTCGCGACCGGTAAACGCCTGCCTGACGGAGGCTTCGACGGACGCCCGCGCGTCCTTGTCGACGCCCGCCACCAGGATCTTGAGACTCGAGGGAGCAGCGGCTGGCCGCGGCGACTGCGACGAGCGCTGCGGCGAGGGTTTCTGCAGGGGGCCCGGGAAGGAGGAACGCACCGACGGAGCCTACGCGGGTGACGGCCTGACGGATGTGATCTGGTTCACGCTCCGCTACCCGGGCGAAAAATCCGGCCGACTACTTCGCCGGTCCGAACGAGCGCTCGAAAAGGGCCGCGATCGCCTTGCGCCCCTCGTCGTTCAGGTTGCGCGTCCCGGTGGCCGCGAAAGGCCGCTCCGGGATCACCGGCGAGTCGGGCGCCCAGTGCGCGTCCTTCCAGGTGAACCAGCCGTGGCGAGCCTGGTCGAAGACGCTCACCGGACGGCCGAAGAACTTGGCGAGCTCGACGCCCCAGCCGGTGCCACCCTGCACGGTGTCGTCACCCTGGATCCAACCCACCGCGAAGACGACGTACGAGCGCGACACCATGTGGAAGATGAGCTGGCACACCGTGCGGACCTGCTCGATCGAAGTGTACGTGCGGCCCATCCGCTTGGAGACGATCTCCATGCTGACGTCGCCCTTCAGCAGCTCCGCCGGGGACAGCACCTCGACGTCCTTGCTGTACTCCATCACGTGGCCCTCGTAGGACAGCGTCACCTGGCGCACGCCCCACTTCTCGGCCGCGCGGCCGAACTCGGCCTCGGTGCCCTTGTGGCCGCCGCTGTAGAGGATGGACTGGTTGCGATCGCTCATCGCGCTTTTCTCCCGCTCGTGGAACGAGGCAGGATATCCGCCGCCGCCG
>CAZVOI010000936.1:0-3569 GCA_964628275.1 uncultured Acidobacteriota bacterium
CGAAGGTCACCTGCTCGCGTGCGGCGAGCGCGACGAGGCCCGGCACGTCGATCGCCTGGATCGCCGCGGGACCGCCGCGGTGAAGGAGGACCTGGCTGGCGGCGGGCAGATCGTCGCCCGGTTTCGACTGGTCGGACTCCGGCCCGCCCTGCGTGCCGACGAGGGGCGCGTAGTCCCTCTCGATGACGCCCCGCCCCTGGTCGCCGACGTAGGCGAGGACGCGCGAGATCTGGAGCGTCTGGAGCTTCTCGATCAGCGCCACGAAGAAGCCGATGCTCACCAGCAGCAGGACGATGGCGATCCACACCGTCAACACCGGGACGTGGCCCGTGCCGTCGCGGTCGACCCAGGCGAGCGCCGCCAGCGCGTAGACGAAGGCCGCGATGAAGACGCCCAGCGAGTGGCTCATCATCGCCGAGCCGGCGAGCCACGCCACCAGCCGGGGCGAATAGGCGGTCGCGCTGAACTGCACCATCACGAAGGCCAGCGAAAAGACCAGGCCGGTGAGCGGCAGCATGCCGGAGGCGATCGCCGAGAGCAGCGCGATCGCCGCGCCGGCACTGACTCCGGACGACAGGTCGGGTAGGAAGCGGGCCTCGAGGCGCGGTACGGCCATGCCGAGGACGAGAGCGCCCGCGGCGTAGAGCAGCGGCGTGCCGAACGTGTGCAGCGCCCGGCGCGGCCTCGCGCCCAAGATCCGGCGGGTCACGCTCGGCGCTGGCTCAGCGGCGGCGGCCGCCGCCGCCGCCGCGGCTTCCACCACCGCGCGAGCTCCCGCTCGAACGGTAGCTGCTCGCGCGGGCCGAGCTTCCCCCGCTGCGGTAGCTGCTGTAGTCCTGCGTGCGCTGGGATCCCGAGGTTCGCGCGGACGAGTCACGGGTCAGCTGGTCGGTCGTGGAGCGCGCGGTCCCCGACGTGTTGCTCCAGCCGCTCGTCGGCGTGTGCTGGAACACGTCCCAGTTCGTGTTCAGCGCGAACTTCAGGTCGTTGTCCCTGATCGGGCTCCAGATCGGCTCCCCGTCGAAGTTCACCAGCACGGCCGGCTTCTTGCTGAAGAAGATCGTCGGCGGATCCGACTTAACCCCGTCCAGGTTCTTCGGCAGGATCTGGCTCTTGTCCAGCCCCGCCAGCACCCGGTCGAGCGCGATCACGCGCTCGGTGTCCGGGATCGCCTTGTCGATCTCCGCCACGATCTCGCGCGTCTTCTCTTTCCCGAGCGTCGGGAAGTTCGCCTCCGTGATCTGCAGCGGCGCGAAGTTCACCAGCCGCTCGTCGAGCGCGACCTTCGTGTCGGCCTCGACCTTCACGCTGCCCAGGTGCGGCTTGGGCGCGCCGGTCGGCTGGTACGAGACCGCCGAGTAGGCGACGATGCGCTTCTGGTTTTCCCAGCTCGCGACCTGCGGTTGGTACAGAAGCACGCCGCCACCGCTCGGCAGCGCATAGCTGCGCGGCCAGCCTTTGTCGACGGGCGCCTGCGCGGACGCCCCGGCCTTCTTGGGCCCCGCCGCTGCGGCAGCCGGGGCTTTCGCGGCGCCCGCTGCCGGCGCCTGCGCCAGGAGTGGCGTGAAGCCTTGCGCCATGAAGCAGAACGCCGTGAACAGAGCGACCCTCGATCTCCCGCGGCGACCGCGTGTCTTCATCGACATCCCTCTCACATCCCCCTCGATCCACAAATCCTCTCCGTTCCGAGCCGGTTTGTCGAGCCCCACGTCTGCGGTGGCGTGACGGCCGCAAATCATGCGCTGCGTTGGTTAGTCTTTGACTCCCAACGCTCGCGAGAGTTCCTGCGCTTCATAGTCGAGGAGGCGCTTGCCGGTCGAGCCGAGGCCATCACCCAGGCCTTGATCGCCACCCGCGTCTTCGGCCGGAAGGACGATTTCGACCCGATCGTGGACCCGATCGTGCGAATCCAGGCCGGGCGGCTGCGCCGCTCGCTCGAGCGCTACTACCTGCTCTCCGGAAAGCAGGATCCGCTGCACATCGAGCTGCCCAAAGGCGCCTACGTCACGCTCTTCCGCGCGGCGACCGCAGCCGAGACCGCGGCCCGCGACGACCGCCCGACGCAGCGCCCGCCATTGAACGACTGGCCGACGATCGTCCTTGCCCCGTTCGAGACCGTCTCCGGGACCGATCTCGAGGCATTCGCAGAACGCCTGAGCGACGTGCTTACGGCGGAGCTAGCCGGGTACCGAGGCGCGCGCGTGGTGGTGCAGGGCCGGGGAGAGTCGTCCCTGAGCGACCACGGCCGCTTCGTGCTCGGTGGCCGCCTTGCATCCCGAAGGAGACGGGGCCTGGCTCACCGCGAGCCTCGTGGACCGGTCGACCGGCCGCCAAGCCTGGGGGGAGCAGTACCACACCGAGACGAACACGAGCCGCAAGCAGGCCCGGCTGGACGATGTCGCGCGGGTCATCGCCGCGCGCGTCGGCTCCGAGGAGGGCGTCCTCGTTCAGATGCTCGCGGGTGAAAAGACGAACGAACGGCCCACGTGCCGGATCGCGCGTTGCGTGCTGGCTGGAGCGATGCTGATCAAGGGAGACGTCGGCGGTGCGCGCCCGGAGCTCGATAGGGCGCTCGATCTCAGCCCGGGTTCGCTCGTCTACCTCGAGATGATCGGTTGGCTGCTGACGCTGTGCGGAGAGTGGGACCGCGGCGCCGGCCTGCTCCAGATCGCCAAGGACCTGAACCCGTGCTGCCTGCCGCACACCGAGTTCGGGCTCTGGGCCGCCCACGTGCACAGCGGAGACATCGAACAGGCGTACCGGGCCGCCGTCGACTTCCGCGATCCCATGTTCTTCTGGCGAGCCCTGATGCGGGCCTGTTGCTTGGGCCACCTCGGGCGAACGGCGGAGGCGAAGGCGGAAGCAGCCGAGCTGCTGCGGCGGAAGCCCGACTTCAAGGCCCGCGGCCGCATCCTGATCGGCCGCTTCATCAAGTTCCCGGAGCTGACGGACCGGATCGTCGAGGGGCTGGCCCTGGCCGGGCTGCACTTGGACCACGAGCACGTCATGCAGCCCGTGGCCTGAGATCGAGCTCGCGCTTCGCCGGTGTGATGCGGTGGGTCACTCCGTCGTTTCGGGCGCCTCTTCGATCCAGGCTTCGAGCGGGGTGTAGGTGACCGCCAGCGCCACCGGGCCGACGAAGATCCCGATCTGGGCGATGTACAGCATCAGCATCTGCCTCTTCAACGTAGTCCTGGCGCGCGAAGAGCGTCGCGTCCCCGCGGGTTCAGCGCGTCAAGCCCTGCTTCTTCAACTGCGCCGCGACCTTGGCCGCGAGGTCCTTGACGAACTGGTCGACCGACTTCGGGTTCTTCGTCTGACTCAGCGCCGCCCAGACCAGCTTGTCGTTCGGGACGTCGTAGATCAGCGTCTCGACCGAGAAGATGTTGTCGGTGTTGACGTAGCCCGGGTCGGCCATCATCGAGCCGCCCCAGCCGTAGCCGTAGTAGCCCGAGAACGAGCTGTAGTAGCCGCCCCAATAGGTGGCCGTGCTGGAGGTGATCTCCTGGTGCTTGCCGCCGACCCTCATCACCACGGCGCCGGCGAAGCCCGCCGCGATCACGCGCGCC
>CAZVOI010000937.1:0-4041 GCA_964628275.1 uncultured Acidobacteriota bacterium
CGCGGTGCTGCGGCCGGTCTACGAAGAGACCGCCGGCCGCAGGGGTTTCCTGTCGATCCAGGTCAACCCGAAGTTCTATCGAAGCGCCGCGCGCATGAGCGAGCACGGCCAGAAGCTCGCGGCGCTCGCGCCGAACGTCGCGATCAAGGTCCCGGCCACGGCGCCCGGTCTGGCGGCCGCCGAAGAGCTGGTGGCGCGCGCCATCAACGTCAACGTGACGGTCAGCTTCACGCTGCCCCAGGCGATCGCGGCGGCCGAGGCGCTCGAGCGCGGCCTCGACCGCGCCAAGGCTCGCGGCGCCGACATGTCGCGGCTGCATCCGTACGTCACGCTGATGGTCGGGCGCCTCGACGATCACCTGCAGCGCCTGCTCGCCAAGGAAGCCGTCTCGATCGAGCCCGGGTTCCTGAGCTGGGCGGGCGTCGCTGTCTTCAAGAAAGCCTACGGCATCTTCCAGAAGCGCGGCTACCGGAGCGCGCTCTTGAGCGCCGCCTACCGCCACCACCTGCATTGGTCGCAACTGATCGGCAAGGGCGTCGTGCTCAGCATGCCGTACGCGTGGTGGAAGCAGTTCGAGGCGTCGGACATCGCGGTCGAAGAAACGCTGCAGCGACCGGTCGATCCGCGCATCGTCGAGGCGCTGCTGCGTAAGTTCCCGGATTTCGGGCGCGCCTACGCGGAAGACGGCATCGCGCCCTCCGACTTCCTCCACTACGGCGCCTCGGTGCACACGCTCAACCAGTTCCTGGGCGGGTATCAGGACCTGCTCGGGCTGGTGCGGGAGCGGATGGTTCGGTAGAAGGGCGGTCGTGGATCCGGCCGCTCGGGACGCGGACACGCAGGCGATCCGGCGCTTCAACGACCCGGTCGCGGACGGCTTGACGCTGGCTCGCAAGCTATAGTCCTCGACAAGGAGAACACCGTGCGACTCGTGACCCGCGGCGACCTCGACGGCTTGACGTGCGCCCTGATCGTGACCGGCTGCGAAGAGATCGAAGAGATCGAGCTCGTCCACCCTCAGGACATCACCCAGAATCGACTCCACGTCACCGAAGACGACATCATCGTCAATCTCCCGTACGCCCATGGCTGCGGGAAGTGGTTCGACCATCACCTGCTCACCGAGGTCGGCAACCGGGCGCCGGAGTCGTTCGAAGGCCGCTACGGAATCTCGCCCTCGGTCGCACGCGTCGTCTTCGAGTACTACATGTGCGCGCATCCCTGGATCCGCAAGTTCGAGCACCTGCTCGCCGAGACCGACCGGCTCGACTCGGGCCACATCGACCTCGACGACGTCCTGGATCCCCAGGACTACGTGCTGCTCGGCTTCACGCTCGATCCGCGCACCGGCCTCGGCGGCTATCGCGAGTACTTCTTCATGCTGCTGGAGGCGCTGCGCACGCAGACGATCGACGAGGTGCTGGCGCTGCCGGCGGTTCAGGAACGCGTGGCGCTGATGCGCGAGAACGATGCCGCGTTTCGTGAGATCACTCGCGAGAAATCACGCCTGGACCGAAACGTGGTGTTCACGGACTTCCGCGACCTCAAGCCGCTCCCGGTGGGCAACCGCTTCCTCGTCTACACGCTGTTTCCGTCGGCGAACGTGTCGCTGCGCGTGCATCCCGGCCCCGGCTCCGAGCAGGTCGCCATCGCGATGGGCCACTCGATCTTCAACCGCACCTGCCGCACCAACGTCGGCAAGCTGATGGCCGGCTTCGGCGGCGGCGGTCACAGGGGCGCCGGCACCTGCCTGGTGCTGTCGAGCACCGCCGACGACGAGATCGCCTTCATGATCGAGACGCTTCAGAAGAACGGCTAGAGCTCCCGCGCTAGAGTGCGGGCATGAAGAGAGCCTGGTTCATCCTTCCCGCCCTGGCCCTCGCAGCCGGCGCCGCGGTGTCGCAGGAGCCGGCTTCGCGCCGAGATGCGTTGGTGGCCCGCGCGAAGGCGCTCGAGCTCGACACGCCCTACGTGCCACCCCCCGGCGACGCGCTCGAGCACCACGCGTCCGGCTTCGCCAAGGTGATGTGCTCGGCGGTGTTCATCACGGGCCTGGACCCCGACCTCGCCGCCGAGAGCGTCGGCTATTTCACCGCCCCCTACGCCGAGCGCGCGAAGCTCGGGAAGCCGACCGTCGATCGAGCCGCCAAGGCCGTCCACGTCGCTGTCCCCGGTGGCGTCACGCGCACCGCGAAGCACCTCGGCAGCCAAGGCTGCGTGACCCTGCCCGTCGGGAAGAACTCCCCCCAGTTCAAGCCGGTGGCCGTCAACAGCCGATTGCCCGACGCCGCGACGCAGGCCTGGCCGATGGGTGACGCGCTGCCGAGCACGCCGCTGCCGGCGGAGATCGACGCGGCCAAGCTCGAGCAGGCGATCGACGCCGCATTCGAGCCGGCGACCGGGCTGACGGCAGCCGTCGTCGTGACCTGGAAAGGGCGCCTGGTCGGCGAGCGCTACGCGGAAGGCATCACGGCGCGCACGCCGCTCGAGGGCTGGTCGATGGGCAAGAGCCTGACCGCGACGCTGCTCGGCGTTCTCGTCGAGCAGGGCGTCTACGACATCTGGCAGCCGGCGCCGATCCCCGAATGGCAAGGCGCCAACGACCCGCGCGCAAAGATCCGGATCGCTGACATCTTGCGCATGTCGAGCGGGATTCGAATCCGGGCGCCCCAGGACCCCGACTACCAGCCCGGCGCCTACCCCGATCACCTCTATCTCTATACGGGCAGCGTCAACTCCTTTCAGTACGCCGCGACGCGGCCGCAGCAGTGGCCTCCCAACTCGGTCGGGCGCTACCGCAACACCGATCCGGTCCTGATCAGCTACCTGGTTCGTCTCGCCGTCGAGAAGCGTGGCGAGGAGTACCTGACGTTCCCGCAGCAGGCGCTCTTCGACAAGATCGGCGTCAGGACGATGGTGCTGGAGACGGACCCGTTCGGGAACTTCCTCGGCCAGGGCTACGAGCTGGCGTCGGGCCGGGACTGGGCGCGCCTCGGCAACCTCTATCTTCAGGATGGCGTGTGGAACGGCGAGCGGATCCTGCCGGAGGGTTACGCGAAGTTCGTGAGCACGCTCGCGCCCGCGTGGCAGGCCGACCAGCGGCCGATCTACGGCGCCTTCTTCTGGATCAACGGCGACGGGGCCTTCCCGGTGCCGAGAGAGGCGTACTACATGGCTGGCGCGGGGGGCCAGACCACGCTGATCGTGCCGTCGCACGACCTGGTCGTGGTGCGCTTGGGGCACTTCAAGGGCGCGACGCCGGGAGGCGAAAGCTTCCGGAAGGCGCTCGGGATCCTGATGCAGGCGGTGCCCGCGAGGAACTGATCGGTCGCTGCCGCGCTATTTCGTCGTTGGGAACCCGAGGTCGGCGCCGCGATGCCGCGGGTCGGGCCAGCGGCTCGTCACCACCTTGGGCCGGGTGTAGAAGCGCACGCCGTCCATGCCGTGCACCGACATGTCGCCGAACAGGCTGTCCTTCCAGCCGCCGAAAGAGTAGTACGCCATCGGCACCGGGATCGGCACGTTGACGCCGACCATGCCGACCTGGATCTCGTTCTGGAACTTGCGCGCCGCGCCGCCGTCGTTGGTGAAGACCGCGACGCCGTTGGCGCGCTTGTTGGAGTTCACGAGCGCGATCGCTTCGTCGTAGGTCTGGGTTCGGACGACCGACAGCACCGGCCCGAAGATCTCGTCCTCGTAGAGCTTCATCCCGGGCTTCACGTCGTCGACGAGACACGGGCCGAGGTAGAAACCGTCGGGTCGCCCGTCCACTTTGACGCCGCGACCGTCGTCCAGCAGCTTGGCGCCTTCGCTCGCGGCGTTGTCCACGTAGGAGCGCACTCGGCCGAGGTGTTCCTTGGTCACGAGCGGTCCCATCTCGCTCTCCTTCTCGAGCCCGTCGCCGACCTTCACCTTGGCGATCCGCTCGCGCAGCTTCGGGATCAACTTGTCGGCCGCGTTGCCGACCGTGAGCAGGACCGAGATCGCCATGCAGCGCTCGCCCGCCGAGCCGTAGCCCGCGCCCACCGCCGCGTCGGCCGC
>CAZVOI010000938.1:0-2661 GCA_964628275.1 uncultured Acidobacteriota bacterium
GGCACGCCCTATCGCGTGATCGGCCTGCTCGCGAAGCAGGGGCGAACCCTCGGCCAGAGCCGCGATGCCACGGTCATGATCCCGCTCTCGGCGTGGCGCCGGCAGTTCGGGTCCCGCGATTCGCTCGACATCGTGATCCGCGCCAAAGGCGGCGTGCCCGGCGTGGAGGCCTCCGTCGACGAGGTGCGGGCGGTGTTGCGCGCGCTGCGCCACACCGACTTTCGCGCCCCCGATCCCTTCGGTGTCGTCACCGCCGAGAGCCTGCAGCAGCTCTGGCGGCAGATCTCCGCCGCCGCCTTCATCCTGTCGCTGCTGATCGCCTCGGTCTCGCTCGGCGTGGGCGGCATCGTGATCATGAACATCATGCTGGTGGCGGTGGTCGAGCGCACGCGCGAGATCGGCGTGCGGCTCGCCCTCGGCGCCAGGAAGCGCGACATCCGGCGTCAGATCCTGCTGGAAGCCACGCTTTTGTCCCTGGCTGGGGGTGTCGTCGGCGTGCTGGGCGGGGGTGCGATCGCGCTCCTGGTCAAGAACGTGCTCGAATTCCCGGCCCAGCTCACGCCGGGCATCGCGAGCATGGGCCTGCTGCTCTCCGCGATCGTGGGCATCCTGGCGGGCTACTGGCCCGCCCGGAACGCGTCGAACCTGCCCGTGGTCGATGCCCTGAGGGCCGACTGATGTCGCACCGGGCGCTGCGCTTCAACTGGGCCGAGAACATGAGCTTCGCGCTCCACGCCATGCGCGAGCAGAAGCTGCGGAGCTTCCTCACCCTGCTCGGCGTGATGGCGGGGGTCGCCACCGTCATCATGATGGTGAGCTTCGTGGTGGGCTTCAACAACCAGGTGGTCGCCTCCTTCTCTCAGTTCGGCACCTACCTCGTCCAATTCCAGAAGTACGAGCCCCGCTTCGGGGGGCCCGATGGCCCACCCGAAGAGCAACGCAACCGCCGCGACCTGACCATCGAGGACGCGCTCGCCTTGAAGCGATTATCGAAGCTGGCCGACGCAGTATCGCAAGAGCGATACCTGTTCGGCAGCAACGTCACGGTTCGCGCCGGGCGCGAAGAAGCGAACGGCCCCCAGATCCTCGGGACGAATCCCGACTATACCGTGGCCAACACCCACTTCGTGGACGACGGGCGCTTCCTTACCGACGCCGACGTCAATCACCGGGCCCGGGTGGCGGTGGTCGGCCGCGACGTGGTCGACGCGCTGTTTCCGCATCGCGATGCCGTCGACCAGATCGTCGCCATCAACGGGGTTGCCTACCAGGTGATTGGCGTCTTCGAACACAAGGGCGGGATCTTCGGGACCAGCAACAACTTCGTCGCGATCCCCATCACCACCTTCGACGAGCAGTTCCCGCAGATCAAGAACGGTCGCGGGGACACCATCCACATCGCCACCGTACCCAAGCGCCCGGAAGACGTGCAGGCCCTCATCGAGGAGGAGACGAACATCCTCCGCACCCGCCGCGGTCTGCGCCCGGACCAGCCCAACGACTTCGCGCTCTTCACGAGCCAGGCCCAGCTCGAGCAGTTCCAGCAGATCACCGGAGGGGTGGCGGTGGCGATGCTGGTCATCGCCGGCATCGCGCTCCTGGTGGGCGGGGTGGGAGTCATGAACATCATGCTCGTGAACGTCACCCAACGAACCCGCGAGATCGGCGTCCGTAAGGCGCTCGGAGCCACCCGCCGCGACATCGCCACCCAGTTCCTGGTGGAGGCCGTCACCCTGACCGGGGTGGGCGGGGCACTCGGCATCGGCGCCGGCCTTGGCGCGGCCCTCGTGGCCCGTCTGGCTTTCGACTTCCAGGCCGCAGCCCCGCCCTGGGCGGTGCTGCTCGGCTTCGGCGTTTCCACCGTCGTGGGCGTCGTCTTCGGTATGTGGCCTGCGATGAAGGCCGCGCGCCAGGACCCCATCGAAGCCCTGCGCTACGAGTAGGGCACCCTAGCGGACCCTCTCCTGCACCACGGCCGCAAGACCGGGTTGCCCCGCCTCGCCCTTGAAGCCGTCGAGGGTCAAGCCGTCCACGTCGCGCACCACCAGCGCACTTTGCCAACCCGGCTCGGGTTGCTCGCGGTCCCAGTCCACTTCCAGGTTTCGCAGGGCCAGTCGCTTGACCCACTCGAACACGAGGCCGTGGGTCGCGCGCTTGTCCGGCTTGTTCTCCGCGAGCATCCGCACCCGCAAGTTGGACACGGTGATGTTCTCGAGGCTCCGCTCAGCATGACCGGCTACGAGGGAGGTGCCGCGCGCCGTGCCCTGGACGCCGTCCACCGTGATGTGCTCGATGCGCCCCAGCTTCGACGCCGCGGTCCTTCGCTTGAGCACGAACTTCATCACTTCGGCGCTGCCCCACCAGTTCCAGTGTCGGCGGTTCGTCTCGAAGGTGACGTTGTGGAACCTGACGTCGCTCACGGTTCCGCCGTCCTGGACGTTGATTCCGAAGACCTTGTTCGAGTCCCTGACCACGATGTTCGAGAACAGCACGTGCCGGATGTCCGCGTGGGTTTCGGTGCCGATCATCATTGCCGTGGACGAAGAGCCCAAAGTGCAGTTCGTCACGAGCACGTTCTCCACGGGGCGGACGGGCTGTCCGGGCGCGGGATCGAGCGCCTCCGTCTTCAGGCAGATGGCGTCGTCGGCGGTGACGATGATC
>CAZVOI010000939.1:0-8266 GCA_964628275.1 uncultured Acidobacteriota bacterium
CGGGCGCGACCTCACGATCATCACCTTCGGCGCGCTCGTGCAACGCTCGCTGGTGGCCGCGCGCCAGGCGCAGGCGGAGGGCATCGAGACCGAGGTGATCGACCTGCGCTCGCTCTCCCCTTACGACTGGGATGCGATCGCCTCGAGCGTGCGCCGCACCGGCCGCGCGCTGGTAGTTCACGAGGATGCGCGCTCCTGGGGCTACGGCGCCGAGATCGCCGCCCGCATCGGCGAAGAGATGTTCGAGCATCTCGACGCGCCGGTGCGGCGAATCGGCGCGCTCGACGTCTTCGTCGGCTACAACCCGGTGCTCGAGGACGCGATCCTGCCCCAGGCGCGGACCGTGTACGACGCGATTCGCGAGCTCGTCCGCTACTAGACTCAGAACTCCTATAGCAGGATAGCAGTCCCCCCGGAAGTGATTGCAGGTGAGGGGCGATTGCGTGGAAGAGTAGGTAGATAATTATTGCTAACGCATAGGATTTCCGGTACCCTTCCGCATGCCCGCAAACGCTTCTGCTCAGCAGCGCCTGAGCGTCACCCCTGCCGGCGTCCGACTCGAAGTGATCGACGTGCAGGATCAGCGAAGCGTGTTTCTGAATGGGCATCTCACCGCCCGCTATGCCTGCGACGACAAGGGAACGGAGAGGATCATCGCCACACAGCTCGCCGAAGTGCTCTCGCTCTCCGATAGGAGGATCGCAGCAGCGTTCGGCATCCACGCGGTGACTTTGAGCCGGTACGCAGGTCAGGTGCGCAGCGGCGGAGCCGCGGCGCTGATGCCAAGAAAGACGGGCCCCAAGGGTCCGAGCAAGATGACGTCAAGGCTCGAGGAGCGTTGCCGTAGTTTGCGCCGGGAAGGCCTGTCGTTCCGCGACATCGCGAAGCGCGTGGCTCGCAGCGATCGTCAGATCTCTCACGTTTCCGTCGTGGCCTTGTTCAAGGCCAAACAGGCTGAGCCGAAACAGCAGCCCTTGCCGTCTGCTCTCTTAGCGGTCGTGCCGGAACCAGAGCCGCCGGCCACATCCATGGCGGTGGCGTTCTGTGAGCCCCGTGAGACTCGTTATGCGGGAGCGCTGATGCTCTATTCAGCCCTGGCCCAACTCGACGTGTGGGGCGTGTTCCGGCAGCTCGGCGCCGACGTGGGGCCCGCTCGTCGCTTCGGCTGGGCGCAGACGCTGGCCACCATCGTCTTCTGCTTTGCGCTGCGGTTTCGGTCGATTGAGGACTTCAAGAACGCCCGGCGCCGCGATTTCGGAGCCCTGATTGGTGAGGATCACGGCCCGTCCGTTCTGAGCATGCGTACGAAGATCAAGGCTCTCGCCGAGAGCGCGGATCCGGTGGCCATCTCACGCGGACTCTTCCAACGCTACTTGGCCATCGAGCCCGTGTGGGAAGGGCTCTACTACATAGACGGACACTTCTGTCCCTACTACGGCACGCAGCCAACGCCGAGGGGCTGGGATGCCAAGCGCGGCTTGGCGGTCCCTGGCCACACGGACGTGTACATCCACGATGCCAGAGGGCGCGCGCTCTTCTTCTTCTCGCAGCCCCTAAACGACTCCCTGGCTCGCGCCATCCCCGGCGCGGTCGAAGAGATCCGTCGCGCTCATGGCGCGGGGCCATTCACGCTCATCTTCGATCGAGGTGGCTACAGCGGCGATGCGTTCCGCTTCCTGGAGGCACACGGGATCGGCTTCATCACGTACCTCAAGGGCCGGAAGGCGCGGCGTCGCTATCCAGAGAAACTGTTCCGACCCGCCTGGTTCTTCTTCGAGGGCGAGAGGCACGTCTACCGTGTTTTCGAGAAGAAGACCCATGTCGCTGGCGCCGGGCTCATCCGCACGGTCCTGTTCCAGGGTGATGATGGCCACCAGATCCCGGTACTGACCAACCTCGAACCGTCATCGAGGGCCGCCAAGGTGATCCATTGCCTCCGGCTCCGCTGGCGCCAGGAGAATGACTTCAAGTACCTCCGCGAGCACTACGCCGTCGACCAGATCATCCAGTACGGCGCCGACGAAGAGACCCGGGATCGGCTCGTCCTGAACCCTCGACGCAAGGCCATCAAGGAACAAGCCCAGGCCCTCACCCTGCAGGTCCAGACCCTCGAAGCCGAACTTGGGCGTGCCTTCAACGACAACGACGAGAGCCACCGCCCGACCGCTCGCGGAATCAAGATCGCACACGGCCGGCTGCGTCGCGAGATCGCCCAGAAACGCCAAGCCCTGACACGACTCGAGAATCGCTTGCAACGCACACCCAGCCAGATCTCTGCGGAAAAGGCGGGCAGGACTCGATCCATCCTTCGCGAGGACCAGCGACTCGTCATCAACGCATTGAAGATCGCCGCCTGCAACGCAGAGAAGCTGCTGGTCCGCCGCTTCGACCAAGCCTACGAACAGCCAAAGGATGCCTTCAGCGTGTTCCGCTCGCTGCTACAGCTGCCCGGCCACGTTCGCGCCACCGCCCCTGGCAACTTCGAGGTCCACCTACAGCGTCCCGACTCCGAGAAAGTCGCGCGTGCCCTCGAAGTCCTCCTGACCGACATCAACCACAACCCGCCTCGCATGCTGGGCGACGGTCCCATCCTCCGGTTCTCCCTCGAACCGTTAGCATGAACACCGCCTCCCTCGTCAGCTACTATCGGAGTTCTGAGGCTACCACAGGCTTTTTTGCCTGCGCTTCCAGTTGCCGCCGCAAGTCACCCAGGTCCGTCTGGGCCCCGCAGCCAGGGCACTCGAACACATTGTGCGGAGTGCGTTCACGTCGAGTGCGTGGCCCTGGAACCGCTCACCACGAAAGGCGAGGCGGACAACCGTCTTCCACTTGCCGCTCATGATGCCCTGCATTCTAGGGCGGTCGGATCCCTGGCGGGTCCGTTCAGATTGCCCCATCACGAGGCCAAGTCTCGGCGACGCGCCGGCCAGGACAGGTCCAGCCCTACCCCCGAAACACCTCGCTCGCGTGTCCAACACCGGCAACGTCCTCGCCCCCGTGACCGCGCACCGCCGCTCGGAGAGATCCGTCACCAAAACCCGAAACGTCCCCTGCCCCAGCCGCGGATAGACGACCGTCCCCACCCCATACCGCTCCGCCGCGTTTTTTCTCCCAAAGCCGCCGCCCTTCGCCGACCGTAGAGTCGTACCCCTTCCCGCGCACGATGTTCCCGCTCCAGTCCGAAGGCGCCGGAATCCAATCGCGCTCTTCGAGAAAGAACGGCTGCTCCAGCGCCCCGCTCGCCTACCGAAGGTGACCTCGTCGATCCTCGGCCGACTCGCGAGAAACGGAAACCAATCGAAGTCGGGTGACGCCGAAGCGGAAGCGGTGCTAGGCGCGAAGGAGCGGCGGTACTGCGGCGAGGCCTTCGCTGGCCGCCTGCTCTTCGAAGCGCTGGCGCGAGCGCCGATCAAGATCCGCCAAGAGGATTTCGAAAGTCGCTGCGGTGCGAACGTCCACGAAACTCCCCTTGGGCGAGACCCAGACCACTGCCGGTTTTCGCTGTTCCACGAGGCGAAGAATGTTGAGGAGAGTTCCCCGGCTCTCGCCGTCCCAAATCATCAGCGCCACTGATGCTTCGCTGGCCATGGCCTTGTCTTTGGCCGCGTAGAAATCGAAGTCCTTGGTTCGATGGCTCGCGCGAATGACCCGAACCGGCCATCCACCAATGTTATTGCGAGGTTCCGCCTCCGCGGAGAACACCTCGACCAGGTTGTGCCCGCGCTCATGAAGGTAGCGTTGAACGGCCTTGTCGGCGCCATTTGCGTCCCCTACCACGATCGGAAGATGCTTCTCGACCATCCGGTCGATCCGCTGGCGGATCTCCGCGCCCAGGCGGCTGATCTTGCGGGATCCTCCGATGAACACCTTCACAGCTTCGCTTTCGGCCGGTAGTCGCGCCCATCCAGGCATCCGTCGTACGTGGCGCGGTCGATCGGAATCCAGTCCGTCTTGTCGATGCCGCGCGTGTTTCGGCTGGTGGGGCTCGACGGGTATGCGGAAGCAATCTTCAGCCAGCGGTCCTGTTCGCCGGCAACGGTGCGCAGTTCATGGGCCACCTCGCTCAAGTCTTGGTCCTGGCTGAACACGAGCGCCACGTCATAGACGCGCCGATGGGCCAGCCGAACGATGTCCAGGGCAATCCGAATGTCGACGCCCTTCTCCTGCCCGACCAGGAACGTGTGCTGACGGCCGTCGGGCAGCGTGACCGTCTGGTTCCTATAGCGCAACGCTCGCTGGAACGTGACGACGCCCTCGCGTCCCATTTGCGGCAGCTTCGCGTTCCAGAAGTGATGCCAAAACGGATTGTCAGATCGGTCTGGAACGCCCGTGTAGAAACGGGTCTCCGACAGGAGCCAGCCCCGGGTGACGCAGACCCGCCGAGCGAGCCGAAGGACGTCGAAGTTGGGGTAGCGGTGGCCGAAGGCGACCTTGGCCGAGTAGAAGAGGTTCTGCCCGTCGACGAACGCGACGGCCCGCTTCACGGGGGGCTCATGCGCCACGCCGGCCCCCAGAAACAAATAACCCCGCCCAAGGCCTTTCGGCGTGTCGGACGGGGAGTAGATACTGCACTCCACGATAGGCGCGAGCCGTCGAGGTGTCAATCCTAGCGTTGGTCGCCGACTCGCGTTGCCCCATCACGGCGCCAAGTGTCGCCCCGCTCCCAGCCAGGACAGGTCCACTCCCTACCCCCGAAACACCTCGCTCGCGTGCCAGTCGAGATACCCGCGAAGGAACCGAAACCAATCGAAGTCGTTGACGCCAGGCGCTCGACAGCCCCGGCGCGGCTACGCTCGCCGGATCTTCTTCTCGATCACGAACGCAACGACTGCCTGGCTGTCGCCCACCACGCCGCGGCGAGGTCTACCCTGGGATGATCTGGCCGCGTCTCGCCAAGACGCCACTCCCGAAGAAGACCACGAGAAGCGGTATCGCGGTCCGGGTCGGCCTCTTGCGCGCGCTCGGCGTCGTTCCTCTCTCTGATTCGGTCAGCCACGACGCCGTCTTATTTCACCCTCGAAACACCTCGCTCGCGTGCCAGTCGAGATACTCCCGCGAAAGCGCGAAGGCACCACGCGCCGGCTGCCGCACCGAAGCCCCATCGAGCTTGTAGTACTCCCGCCCGTTCTCGAACTCCTCCCGAATCCGACGGCTCACCAAGAACCGCCGCTCCGCCGTCACCGTCACGTACCCGCGATCCTTTTCCTCCAACACCGGCAACGTCCTCTCCCCCGTGACCGCGCACCGCCGCTGGTACAGATCCGTCACCAAAACCCGAAACGTCCCCTGCCCCAGCCGCGGATAGACGATCGTCCCCGCCCCATACCCCTCCGCCGCCACCCCTCGCCGACCGTCGAGTCGTACCCCTTCCCACGCACGATGTTCCGGCTCCAGTCCGCCGGCGCCGGAATCCAATCGCGCTCGGTTTCTCCACCCGCGCATCCCCCGCCTCCCGATAACGCGCGAGCCGCACCCGCATCTCGAAGGCCCAGGCAGTTCCCAGTCCTCCCGGTCCATGGCGTCGACACCCATCAGGTCAAGGGAGCGGGGACAAACTTGAGGCACAATACCGACTGGAGGAACCACTCACGAAGCAGGATCCGCGCAACGGCCCCGCGTATTCGATCACCGAGGCCAGCCGTTATCTGAGGCTGTCGCCCGCCACGCTGCGCTCCTGGTTTCTCGGACGGCCCTATCCGACCGTGCGAGGGCTCAGTCAGTTCGCGCCGGTCTTGAAGCTCGCCAAGAAGGATCCGGCGACCCTCTCCTTCTCCAACCTCATCGAGGCCCATGTGCTGCGGTCGCTTCGAACCGAGCATGGGATTCCTCTCGTCGAAGTCCGGCAGGCGCTTGCGTATGCCCAGCGCGTGCTGAAGATCGACCAGCTCCTTCTACGGGAAGAGCTCTGCACGGCCGGCGGGGAACTATTCCTCGACAGATATGGCCAGCTCATGAACCTGTCCGCCTCCGGCCAGCTCGCAATGCGCAAAGCCTTCGAAGCTCACCTGAAACGCGTCGAATGGGGGAAGCTCCGCTTTCCAGTCCGCCTCTATCCGTTCCTCGTTTCTGAGAGCGCCGACGCCCGGCCGATCGTGATCGACCCGGAGATCTCCTTCGGCCGCCCCGTGGTGGGCAAAGCGTTCGTCTCCACCCGCAGCATCGTCGACCGCATCGACGCCGGTGAGAAGGTCGAAGATGTCGCGCGCGACTACGACCTCACGAGAGATCTGGTCGAAGAGGCTGTCGTCTACGAGCGGGCGGCTTGACGCTTGTCTACTTTACCGATCGAGACCTCGGCACCCTCTTCCCGCAGATCCTGAAAGGCGCCGGTTTCAGCGTCGAGCGACACCGCGATCACTTTCGCCCGGACTGCCCCGACGAAGACTGGCTGGCGAAGTCGGCAGGTGAAAACAGCGGCGGTCCACCCTGCCCTTGACGCGCAAACCCCGCTGTTTCACAACGTCTTCTTGAGTTGTGCTATCGAGTCGTTACGTATCTAATGCCTTCCTGGGGCGCATGAAAGCCGGCAAATGCGCCATTGAAGTCTGTTCCTTCAGAAACATCTGATCGTCGTGCATTTGGATCTATGCCGCAATGAGAAACAACTCTCTGCAACCGCGCGATCTCGCAGCCATCTTCATTGCCGCCGCGGGGTTGGTCAGTTGTGGTGGCTCATCGGTGATGGCCCCTGCTGGTGTCACATCAACGTCGGCTGCGTCTGGTAGTGGAGCGCTCAACGGCTTTGCGCATCCTTCAATGATCACCACCCTGTCGAATCTGGACACCATCAAGGCAAAGGTAGCGGCAGGCGATGCCTACTACAAGGCTCGGATAAGCGAAATGGAGTCCAGTGTCGTTGGCAGCGTCATGCACAATCCGGGAAGAGACAATGGGGTCGGGGGCGGTTCGTATATTTACTGTGGCGGCAATAACCGAAATGCGACCGACACGGAAAAAGTCATCGCCTGCGACTGGCCGGTGGAAGACGGGATCGATGCCTTTACCTACGCGCTCCTGGGGTATCTGGAAAACAACGCAAACCACCCAAGAACGGCTCTCGAATACATCGAGTCCTGGACCAACGCAGCAAACTTCAGAGGCTTCGATCCTGCGGGTCTCAATGCGCCGCTTCAGCATGGATGGACCCTCCCCTGGTATGTAAACACGGCGGAGATCCTGCGGCACACCTATTCGGGTTGGCAGCCAAGACACACGACCATGATGGAGGAATTCATAGCCCGTATGCTGCCGTTGGTGGTGCAAGACAGTGTAGGCGCGCCTAACAATTGGCTGCATTCGCGGATCGAAGCCCACATGGCCGCAGCCATATTCAATAGCGACCGGGCGATGTTCGATAGCGCGGTGTCTCGATGGAGAGTGCACACACGCTCCTATGTCTACATCGATGCAGACAATGGTGTGCCCGTGCTGCCCAGTAGTTCGCAAGCGGCCTCCCGCGGTGCTGCGTATTGGGCGACGCCCAGATTTCTTGCGGGGCAAACGATGGAGACCTGCCGCGATATCGGCCATCAAACTCTCGGAATGCGGTCAATTTTCAACAGCATGGCGATGGCAATCAATCAGGGCGTCGATATCGTCGGCAATACGGATAACGGCGAGCGCCTGGCTACCTTCCTGGAAGCCATGCCGGCTCTGATGCAGTCCGGACAGGACCATCCGAGCGGCATCTGCAACGATCCGATTGTCGTTGATCCGAGCGCTGACACGTTTCTGCGAACGACCTCGACAAGAATTCCATTTGAAATCGGCTATAAATTGTTGGCCTCGCCGAGTCGTCCATTGTTGCGAGCCAAAGAAGATATTGACCTCGGCGTTCCAACCAAGGGCAGCCGCTGGGTCACCAAGTGGGAAGCGCTGACGCATCATTAGATGGCGCCTGCTCGCGGTCCCCAGACGGCGCACACCGGGGCTACCCTCGCGACATCTCCCTCGAACGTCGGGAGGAGTCCGCATGTCGGAAGGCCAGATAGAGGTTGCCGGCCAGCAACCGGATCGTGGCCGGGCACGGCCCCTCCCGCTCCGCGCCCGCGCGCCACACCCGGCGTCTATCGCCGCCATCGGCCCGAGTCCACGGCGCTGTACGAGGTGGTCCGGGACAATATCGAGACTCTCTTCGGCGCGATCGACGATGGGGGCCTTGCGGTGCGGATCCCGAAACACGCGCGACAGGAGCTTCTCGCCTACCTCGATTGCGGGCTTCTATCCGGCTGCATGAGACCGAAGACCACACGTGGCAACTGCCCCT